>NZ_OY735139.1:2901951-3252926 GCF_963457605.1 uncultured Gellertiella sp. | reverse complement strand
GCTGAACCCCGGCTCGGTGATCACCTTTGCCGTCGAGCTTGCCTCGCCGGAACTGCCGCAGATCTATCTCTGGCAACCCGATGCCTACAAGGATACGGTCAATTCCTTCACGCTGTATCGCGGCATCGTGCTCGGCATTGCCGGTCTGCTGGCGGTGTTCCTGACCATTCTGTTCGTCGTCAAGGGCACCTCGATGCTGCCCGCCACCGCAGCGCTCGCCTGGGCGGTGCTCGGCTATATCTGCGTCGATTTCGGCTTTCTCGAAAAGCTGATCACGCTCACTGCCAGCGACGAGCGGATCTGGCGGGCCTCGACCGAGGTGGCGCTGGCGGCGGGGCTGGTGATCTTCCTGTTCACCTATCTCAATCTCAGCCGCTGGCACGTCAATCTCGGCTATGCGACCTTTGCCTGGGTGCTGGGCCTCGGCCTGATGTTCGGCGTCGCGGTCTATGATCCCTCGATTGCCGCAGGCGTTGCCCGGCTTTCCTATGCGATGACGGCAGCGGCCGGCATCGTGCTGATCATCTATCTCGGCTTCAACCGCTATGACCGTGCCATCCTGCTGGTGCCGGCCTGGGTGCTGATCCTGGTCTGGCTGTTCGGGGCCTGGATGACGGTGACCGGCCAGCTGGCCAATGACGTGGTCCAGCCGGCGCTCGGCGGCGGGCTGGTGCTGATCGTGCTTTTGATCGGCTTTACCGTGATGCAGCACGCCTTTGCCGGCGGCGCCCTGCAGCAGGGACTGTTTTCCGATCTCGAACGCCAGGCGCTGGCGCTGACCGGCTCCGGCGATACGGTCTGGGACTGGGATGTGGCGCGTGACCGGGTGGTGACGATCCCCGACCTTTCCGCAAAGCTCGGCCTGCCCGCCGGCGCCATGCACGGGGCGGTGCGCAACTGGCTGCCGCGGCTTCACCCCGATGACCGCGACCGGTTCCGCGCCACGCTCGACGTGCTGCTGGAACATCGCAAGGGACGACTTTCCCATGAATTCCGCATCCGCGCCGAAGATGGCCACTTCCACTGGCTGGCGATCCGCGCCCGGCCGGTGCTGGGCTCGAATGGCGAAATCATCCGCTGCGTCGGCACCATCATCGATGTCACCGAACAGAAGAATTCCATCGACCGGCTGCTGAACGATGCGCTGCAGGACAACCTGACCGGCCTGCCGAACCGGCAGATCTTCCTCGACCGGCTGGAGACCATGCTGACGCTGGCCCCCACGGATGACGCGATGCGGCCGACGGTGATGATCATCGACATCGACCGCTACAAGCTGGTCAACGAAGCACTGGGGATTGCGGCGGGCGACAATATCCTGATCGCGCTCACAAGGCGGCTGCGCCGCCTGCTGAAGCAGCAGGACACGCTGGCCAGGCTTTCCGGCGACCAGTTCGGCCTGATCCTGGTGTCGGAGACCAACCCGGCCAAGGTCGCCGATTTCGCCGATGCGATCAGCCAGGCGATTTCCGTGCCGCTCAACTTCGCCAATCGCGAGGTGGTGCTGACCGCCTCCATCGGCCTTGCCACCTGGGTCGACCAGCAGGAAAGCGCCACAAGCCTTGCCAATGATGCGGAACTGGCGATGTACCGGGCCAAGAAGGCCGGCGGCAACCGGGTCGAACCCTTCCAGCCCGCCTTCCGCTCGATGGGCTCCGACCGGATGCAGATGGAGGCGGATTTGCGCCGGGCGCTGGAGCGGCGCGAGCTGACACTCACCTACCAGCCGGTGATCCGGCTGACGGACGCGGAAATTGCCGGCTTTGAGGGCATGCTGCGCTGGGATCACCCCAAGCGCGGCCAGGTGCCTGCGGGCGAGTTCATGGCGGCGGCGGAAAATACCGGGCTGTGCGGCCAGCTCAACGCCTTCGCACTGGAACGGGCCGCACAGGACCTGCTCGGCTGGCAAAGCCAGACCGGCGATGTGCCGATCTTCGTCTCGGTCAGCATCGTCAGCGGCCAGTTGCTGAACAACGAACTGTGCAGCGATGTAAAGACCGTGCTGACCCGTACCCAGTGCCCGCCCGAACAGTTGAAGCTGGAACTCGGCGAGACAATGGTGATGGAAAACCCGGAACAGTCGCGCCTCGTGCTGGAAAAGCTGAAGCAGAGCGGCATCGGTCTTGCCCTCACCGATTTCGGCACCGGCTATTCCTCGCTGTCCTACCTGGCGAAGTTCCCCTTCGACACGATCAAGCTCGACAAGGCGCTGGTTGGCGGCGATGGCGAACGGCGCGCCATCCTGCTGCGCTCGCTGATCGGCATGGCGCGCGATCTCGGCATGGATGTGGTGGCCGAAAGCATCGAGAGCGACGAGGATGCGATGGAACTGGCGCGTCTCGGCTGCAAATTCGGCCAGAGCTACCTGTTTGGTGCCCCGATGGCCAGCGACAGCGTGCTGCGGCTGCTGAAGGAACGGTTTCCGCTGACGAAACGGGCGTGACCCGTCTGTTCACATCCACACGGGAACCGTTCAGGCGTGTCCGGCTTCCGCGCTGAGCATGGCGGGGGAAATGCCCATCAGGGCCAGCGCCCGCTCATATTTGGCATCGAGATCGGGATCAAAGATCAGGTCGTCGTCGGGCGCACAGTGCAGCCAGCCATTGCGGCCGATTTCCTGTTCCAGCTGGCCAGGCCCCCAGCCGGCATAGCCCAGAAGCATGGTGGCCCGTTTCGGGCCTGAGCCGTCAGAAATCGCCCGTACGATATCCAGCGTTGCCGTCAGGCAAATATCCTCGCTGACCGGGATGCTGGAGCCACTCAGATAATCGTCGGAATGCAGCACGAAGCCGCGCCCGGTTTCAACGGGACCGCCCGTCTGGATCGGGAAATCCCGCGTCGAGCTCGGCAGCATGATCGCCTCGTTCTGGTCGATCATCTTCAGATGCAGCAGGATTTCGGGAAAGGTGATCGCCTGCTTGCGATTGAGGATGAAGCCCATCGCGCCATCAGGGGAATGGGCACAGACATAGATGACGGTTCTGGAGAAATTGTGATCGAAGATCCCCGGCATGGCGATCAGGAACTGGCCGTCGAAATGGCCGCGCTCGCGCTCGCCCTTGAGTCGCGTCAGAATCTTCGGATTGTCGGTGAGCTTCGACAGAACCATACATGCCTCCAGCCCGCTCGTTTTATACTACCGGTCAAGATGCGGCACTTGGCGGGATCAATCAACCAAAAATGATGGGCATTCGCAAATCCGATGCGCTAGAGGAGGATATCAATCAGCTGGAACATCCGGATGCAGGCCAAGAAACGACCTATTCATGCCATGGTGCTGGCGCTGGTTTTCAGCACGCTGCCGCTCATGATCCCGGCAGCGCGGGCCGAGACCACCGCCTGGGTGGACAATGAGGGCGGGCGGATGCGGGTGATTGCCCTGCCGCCTGAGGCCGATGGCACGGTGCGCGCCCTGCTTCAGATCGAGCCGAAGCCCGGCTGGATCACCTATTGGCGCGAGCCGGGGGAAAGCGGCATCCCGCCGCAGGTCTCAGTCAGCGGTGGTGCCGCGCTGCAGGGGCTCGCCTATCCCGTGCCAAAGGTGCTCTCCCTCGGCAATTTGCGCGATATCGGCTATGACAGTGCCGTGTCCCTGCCTGTGATGCTGGAGAAAGCCTCCGGCCCTGCGACGCTTGACGCCTTCATCGGCATCTGCAACCGGATCTGCATTCCCTTTCAGGCGCAGTTTGCTCTGGGCCTGACGGGCAGTCCGGCTCTCCCGGGCGAAGAGGCGGCAATCGGGGCCGCCACTGCCCTGCTGCCCCGTCAGTCTTCGGCAGACCTTACGATTAACGCAGCGTCGATCACCGGCGAAACCATGACGCTTGACGTCACCGTGCCGCCGGGAACGACCGCGACCGAGGCAATCGTCACGGGTCCGCCGGGCTATGTGTTTTCCGCGCGTGGCCGGAAACCTTCGGGCAACCGGGCGGTGATCGCGGTATCGCTAACCGGCCTGCCTGCAAAGCCCGCCCCCGCCGCCATCCAGTGGCAGGCACTGATCAAGGCGGGCAACCGCGCCATTGAAATGCCGGTCACACCCGAATAGGCTGGACATCCGGGATTTCCCCTTTCCGCATGCGCCGGATCCCCTGTCTCAGGGGGCTGGCCACGCTTTGATAAAGACAACATCCAAACCCAGGAGACGACTTCATGACCATTGCCATCGGCGACCGCCTGCCCGACGCCACCTTCAAGGAAAAGACCAAGGACGGCCCGGTCGAAACCGCGCTCAAGGACATCACCGCCGGCAAGAAGGTGATCCTGTTTGCCGTGCCCGGTGCCTTCACCCCCACCTGCTCGCTCAACCACCTGCCCGGCTTTCTGGAAAACCGCGATGCCTTCCTCGCCAAGGGCGTGGATGATATTGCCGTGATCTCGGTCAATGACTGGCATGTGATGGGGGCCTGGGCCGAGCATTCCGGCGGCATGGGCAAGATCCATTTCCTCGCCGACTGGAACGGTGCCTTCACCCGGGCGCTCGGCCTTGATGCCGATCTCTCCGGCGGTGGTCTCGGCCTGCGCTCGAAGCGCTATTCGATGCTGGTCGAGGATGGTGTGGTGACAGCCCTCAATCTCGAGGAAAACCCCGGCCAGGCCACCGTTTCCGGCGCTGCCGCCATGCTCGGACAGCTCTGAACCCGCGTGGCGTGAGAAGCACGGCGCAAACCAGGCCGGACCGGGCACCCCCGATCCGGCCTTTTGCTGATTGCTTCGCGTCCTGAATCATTATATTTTATAACATAGCCAATATCATTCAAATTATAACTTTTATAATACACAATATATCAATATATACTGTGCCTATTTACCTGACCTAAACAGATTATATCTATGCTGATCCCCTATTGGCACTGTGGGTTTTGATCATGTTGTTTCATAGATTGATTGCCGACCGATCCGGAAATTTTGCGACCTTTACCGCCATCCTGATGACGGGGCTGTGCGGCTTTGCCGGGCTGGTCATTGATCTCTCGACGGCGCTGACCCGGCGGGCGGAGATTCAGGAGGCGGCGGATGCGGCGGTCCTGTCGGTGGCACAGATGGGCCTGACCTCCCAGACGGCACTGCGCTATCAGGTGGAAAAGGCCTTTGCCGCCAATGATCATGAACGTTTCGGCAGCCATACCCGGATCACCGATGTCACGCTGACTCCGGAAAAGCGGGTGCGCGTCACGCTCGCCACCCATATTCCGCTCGCCATGGGATCGCTGCTGGTGCCGGATGGTTTTGAGGTCGACCTGACCTCGGAAGCGGAAAAGGGCGTGCTCTATCCGCTCGATGTGGCCCTGGTTCTCGACACAACCCTGTCGATGCGCGGCCAGAAACTGGCCGACCTGCAGGCCGCTACCCGCTCGCTGCTGTCGATTTTCCAGACCAGGGCTGGTGGCACCGCCCGTTTCGCCATCGTGCCCTTCGGACAATATGTCAATGTCGGCACCGGCAACCGCAACCGTCCCTGGATCAGCGTGCCCGGGGATTCCTCGACCTCGCGCAATGTCTGCACCACCACCTCCCCGATTATCAGCCAGACATGCCATTCGGTTCCGGCGACGGTCTATGTCGACGGCACCCCGACATCATCGACCACATCTGTCTGCAGCAATATCGTCTATGGCCCGGCGGTCACAAGTTGCGCGGTGCAAACCACCACCCGGACCTGGAACGGCTGCGTCGGTTCGCGCGATGCGCCGCTGGATCAAAGCGATGCCTCCCCCGCCTCTCCCTATGCCGGAATCCAGAATTTCACCTGCGCCTCGCCACTGACCCCGCTGACCTCGGATTTCACCGCGCTCAACCGCGCCGTCAGCGCCCTGTCGGTCACCGGCGACACCTATATTCCGGCGGGCCTCGTCTGGGGCCTGAATACGCTGAGCCCGGAGGAGCCCTTTGCCGAGGCATCGAATGATCCCCGCGACACCAACCGCTACCTGGTGCTGATGACCGATGGCGACAATTCGCTGCGGGCGCTTTACCCGGCCCATGGTGGCGCGATCAACGGCAATGCCGCCAATGACACGCTGACCCGCAATTCCGCCAATGCCAAAATGCTGGCCGTCTGCGATGCGGCAAAGACGAGCGGCATCACGGTCTTCACCGTCTCGGTCGGCAGCGTGCTGCCCTCATCGCTTGAGGCCCTGTCATCCTGCGCAAGCGACCCGTCAAAATCGATCAACATCCGGAATTCGGCAGACCTGCTCAGCGTTTTCAACGATTTCGCAGGCAGGATCATGAGCACACGGCTGACACAGTAGGGTGGAGCACCGCAGGACCATACCACAGGGTCTGGATTGTCAGCCCCGACATGGGCCACGCCACTCCATTTACCGGATCTGAAGATCTTCAGTATATTCGGATACAATTATTGCTAGGCGTTCTCTGATTTGAAGTGCAACAGGCATCCGTTTAAAGGATGCCGTTATGGGTCAGCATTATCAGCATTTTAGCGCTTTTGAGCGCAACTTTCTCCAGAGCCGTTTGAATATGGGCAACACGCAGGCGTGGATCGCTCTGGCTCTTGGCCGGTCGCGATCGACTGTGTCTCGGGAGGTTCGCCGCAACGCGCCGCCAGCGTCGCCTTCTCACTCATGCTATGACGCGGGCATTGCTTCCAGAGCCTCTTTGTCGCGCCGCCGTCGCGGACTGGTCAGGCTTGCGGAAGGGACGGCCTTGCGGGAGACTGTTTTCAGGCAGATACGTCTGGGCTGGTCCCCGCAGCAGATTTCCGGCAGGTTAAAGCACATGGACGAGCCCGAGACAGTGGCGCACGAGACGATTTACCGGGCGATCTACATCCTGCCGAAAGGCGAATTGCGCAAGCAACTCATAGGCTTGCTTCGACAGGGGCATAAATTGCGCCGCCCCCGCGCTCAAGGCAAGGACCGGCGCGGCAGCCTGCCTGGCATGGTGTCGGTGCATGCGCGTCCGGCGTCCGTGCTGACCCGTGAACTGCCCGGCGACTGGGAGGGTGACCTGATCAAGGGCGCCGGAAATGCCAGTTGCATCGGCACGCTGGCCGAACGCAAAACCCGCTATGTCATTCTGACGAAGATGAAGGATGCCAGCGCGGATGCAGCACTTGCCGGGTTCTCGCGCGGCCTGTCGCGTGTCCCTCAAGCGATGCGCACCAGCATGACCTACGACCAGGGAAAAGAAATGGCTCAGCACACCGAGCTGGCTAAGCGGCTGAATATAAAAGTATATTTCTGCGATCCGCATAGCCCGTGGCAGCGACCCACCAACGAAAATACCAATGGCCTGATCCGCCAGTATCTGCCAAAAGGCATCGATCTCAGCATCTACTCCCAGAAGGACCTCGACAAAATCGCCGACAGCCTCAATAATCGACCAAGACAAACACTCGGATTCAGAACACCCCTCGAAGCCTATCAAACCGAAATCTCAAACCAGCCTGTTGCACTTCAGAAATGAGACCGCCCTATGTATTACAAGTATGCTGCTTCGGAAGCTGTTATCTGACCGGTCCGGAAATTTCGCAACCTTCACTGCGATTCTGATAACCGCGCTCTGCGGCTTCGCCGCCCTGGTCATTGACATCTCGACAGCTCTGGCGCGGCGTGCGGATAGTCAGGCGGCTGCCGATGCCGCCGTGCTCACGGTCGTCCAGTCGGGCGCAACCACCCAGTCTGCCCTCCGCTTCCAGATGGAAAAGGCCTTCTTCGGCAACAACAAGGAACGCTATGGCAGCAGCACAAAAATTGTCGATCTGTCCATGAGTCCGGACAAAAAGCTGCGGGTGGTGATCTCCACGCATTTGCCACTGGCCATGGGGTCGGTGCTGCTGCCGGAGGGGTTTCAGGTCACCCTCGTTTCCGAAGCCCAGAAGGGCATGGGCTTTCCTGTCGATGTGGCGCTGGTGCTTGATACCACGCTGTCGATGAAGGGACAGAAACTCGCCGATCTGCAGGCAGCAAGCCGCTCCCTGATCGCCAATTTTCAGGCCAGGGCCGCCAACAAGGCGCGCTTTGCCATCGTTCCCTTTGGGCCCTATGTCAATGTCGGCACCGCCTACCGAAAACGTCCGTGGATCAGCGTGCCTGCGGATTCGTCCAAATCCGAAACCATCTGCTCCACGAACAAGCCCATCATCAGCCAGTCCTGCCGAAGGGTAACGGAGGTCCGCTACAGTGACGGCGCGCCCTATTATACTTCCGTCTCCCAGTGCACCGACATCGTCTATGGGCCACCTGTCACAAAATGCAGCGTCCAGACCACCACCTTGACCTGGAGCGGCTGCGTCGGTTCGCGCAATGCGCCGCTGGACGAAAGCGATAGCTCCCCGAACATACCCTATACGGGCTTCCTGAACTATGTTTGCGGCCAGGCGATTACGCCGCTGACGTCGGACTTCAACCTGCTGAACAGGGCGATAGGCGAGCTCTATCCGAATGGGGAAACCTATATACCGGCTGGCCTGCTCTGGGGCCTCAACACGCTGACGCCCTCCGAGCCCTTTGCCGAGGCATCAACGGACAGTCGCGACACAAGGCACTACATGATCCTGATGACGGATGGTGACAATTCGATGCGCGCCACCTATCCCACCCATGGCTATGACATCATGGGCGATCCGGCCAATGACACGCTGACACGCGACAGGGCCAACAAGAAGATGCTGGCGGTGTGCGATACGGCGAAATCGAAAGGCATCACGGTCTTTACCGTCTCGGTTGGCCAGTTGCTGCCCGCCTCGATTGCCGCGCTGACGGCCTGCGCCAGCGATCCATCGAAATCGATCAACATCCAGAACTCGACAGCGCTGCTCAACGTGTTCAACAAATTCGCCGACAAGATCATGGATACCAGGCTGACCCAATAGGAAGCCGGGGACAAGGTCATCCGGCACTACCGCTTCTTGAACGGTTCCATGCCCTTGCGGGCGAGTTCGTCGGCCCGTTCGTTTTCCGGATGGCCGGCATGGCCCTTGACCCAGTGGAGCGTGACCTTGTGGCGGTCACGCGCCGCTTCGAGCTGTTGCCAGAGTTCGGCATTCTTCACCGGCTTCCTGTCGGCGGTTTTCCAGCCATTCTTCTTCCAGCCGAAGATCCACTTGGTGATCCCGTCCTTGACATAGGCGCTGTCGGTATAGAGATCGACCTCACAGGGACTTTTCAGCCCGTTGAGGCCTGAAATCGCCGCCATCAGTTCCATGCGGTTGTTGGTGGTGTCGGCCTCGCCGCCGAACAATTCCTTCTCCACCTCGCCATAGCGCAGGATCGCCCCCCAGCCACCGGGACCGGGATTGCCCGAACAGGCTCCATCCGTATAAAGCTCCACCTTCTTCATGCCGGTCATATCAATCCATATTCCGAAACCGAGCCCACCTGCCGGTGGAAGCGCAGCTTCTTCAGATATTCAAGCGGGTCCTTCTTGACCACCAGCGCACCTGCGGGCGTGGTCAGCCAGTCATAGAGCCGTGTCAGGAAGAACCGGAGCGCCGAACCGCGTGAAAGAACCGGCAGCGCATCGAGTTCGGCGGCCGACATCGGGCGGACAGACTGGTAGCCCTCAAGCAGCGCCTTGCCCTTGGTGATGTTGTAAGACCCGTCCTTCTCGAAGCACCAGGCATTGAGGCAGATCGACACGTCATAGGCGAGCAGGTCGTTGCAGGCGAAATAGAAATCAATGAGACCGGAGAGGTCGTCGCCGATGAAGAAGACATTGTCCGGAAACAGGTCGGCATGGATGACACCCGCAGGCAGGTCCTTCGGCCAGCGGGTTTCAAGCTCCGCCATTTCGCCGCGAATCTCGGCGGAAAGCCCCGTCTCCACCTCGTCGGCCCGGGCTTCCGACCTGTCCCAGAGCTCCCGCCAGCCGGCAAGCGACAGGGCATTCGGCCGCTTGATGGCGAAATTCGCCCCGGCGACATGCATGGCGGCCAGCGCCTTGCCGACCTCGCGGCAATGCCTGGCCTCCGGCTTGCGCAGCCACATGCCCTCAAGGAAGGAAATCAGCGCAGCGGGGCGGCCCGAGAGTTCGCCGAGCATTGCGCCATCCCGGCGCGCCAGCGGCAGGGGGCAGGACAGGCCTGCGGCGGCCAGATGCTGCATCAGCCCGAGAAAAAACGGCAGGTCACCCTTGTCCACCCGCTTTTCATAGAGCGTCAGGATCAGCGGTTCGGTGCTGGTGTGGAGCAGGAAATTCGAGTTTTCCACCCCCTCGGCAATCCCCTTGTAGGAGAGGAGCGTCCCCACCTCGTATTCGGCCAGAAAGCACTTCAGATCGTCTTCGCTGATATCGGTATAGACGGCCACGGCCCATTATTCCCCGTTTACGAAAGCCATGTCGGCCTGCGTCAGTTCGATGTTGCGCAGTTCCCGGTTGACCAGGAAATGCTCGTTTTCCTCCACCGTATCGGCAAGCTCGACGGTTGCCGCATAGCGGGCGCGAAACGCCTCGATGATCTCGTTGACGATCACTTCGGGAGCGGATGCACCGGCGGAGAGGCCGACAGTAGCAATCTGCCCCGCGTCGTCCCAGTCGATCTCCGACGCCCGCTGCACCAGGATGGCGCGTTTGGCACCGGCGCGCAGCGCCACCTCCACCAGCCGCTTCGAATTCGAGGAATTCGGCGCCCCGACGATCAGGAACAGGTCGCAGCCCGGGGCCGCCTGCTTGACCGCCTCCTGCCGGTTGGTGGTGGCATAGCAGATACTGTCGGCGGAAGGGGCGGTCAGTTCCGGAAAGCGTTGCTGCAGCCGGGCGATGACTTCGGCCGTATCATCCACCGACAGCGTCGTCTGGGTGACATAGCCGAGATTGCGCGGATCTTCGGCCTCGAAGGCATCGACATCGGCAATCGTCTCGATCAGCGACACCGATCCTTCCGGCAATTGCCCCATGGTGCCGATCACCTC
Source organism: uncultured Gellertiella sp. (assembly GCF_963457605.1). Taxonomy (GTDB): domain Bacteria; phylum Pseudomonadota; class Alphaproteobacteria; order Rhizobiales; family Rhizobiaceae; genus Gellertiella. The sequence goes on along the minus strand of NZ_OY735139.1, from coordinate 3,242,049 downwards.
GGGATGCCCGGCATGGCCGATCAGCACGATATGGCGACCGAGCCGCTGGTGGCGCATCGCCTGCTTGTGGACCTTGGAGACCAGCGGGCAGGTCGCATCGAGATAGAAGAGCTTGCGCGCCTCGGCATCCGCCGGAACCGATTTCGGCACGCCATGGGCGGAAAACACCACCGGCTGATGGCGATGCTCGGGGGGGATCTCGTCGAGTTCCTCGACAAATACCGCCCCCTTTGCCTCCAGCCCTTCGACCACATAGCGGTTATGCACGATCTCATGACGGACATAGACCGGTGCGCCATAGGATTTCAGCGCCAGCACGACGATCTGGATGGCCCGGTCGACACCCGCACAAAAACCGCGCGGGCCGCAGAGCCGGATCGTTAAGGGGGGTCTTGAAGTGAGAGTCATGCCGCTTTCCTTGCCTGCCGCCGATTTAGCACATTTGACGCAAAGGGAAATGGGGTTTGGACCAGGGAAATCACATCCCTCCGGCAACGGCGGTCCGATATTTTAGCGTTTTCTTATTTTTGATTTTTGACAGGCTCGGCCTGCTGTCGGCAAAAGCAGCATGCACCGCGCCATCCGGCGCGCCCGAGGGGATGAGCCGCTCGGGCACAGGCAAGTGGCTTTGCCGCGCAGCAAGGAGTGACGCAAATGGGAATGATGAAATTTCCAGTGAGCATCACGCTTGAAGTCAGGAAAACCCGCACGGGATGGCTTGTCGCCGTGCGGGTCACATTCCTGCTTTAGGCGTCGGAGGGCGGGATAGGTGCCCGTCCTCCACTTCTTGACCATAGCGCATTCAAGCATCTGCTTCAATAGTGGACGATGGTCAGCTTTTGCGTCCGCGCCACCAGCCAATCAGCGAAATCACCAGCAGCACGGCCGCCAGGCCGTACCAGGTCACCGCATATTGCAGGTGATTGTTTGGCAGTTCGATGATGGTGACTCCGCCAATCGGCATGCCGCCGGGGATTTCCGTTCGTGCGGCATCGAGAAAGAAGGGCACGGTTCTCGCGGGATCGAGACCTGTGCTCGAGGCCATGGCGCCGAGATCCTTCCAGTAGAAGACGTTTTTCGCCAGATCGTTTTCCGGCACGACGAAGGAGGGTTTTTCCGCGAGCTTTGCCCGCGCCAGCCCGGTCACATCAACCACATCGGTCAATTGTCCGAGGACGCGGCTTTCCGGTTCCTTGTTGCCATAGGGCACGAAGCCCCGGTTGACGAAGAGGCTGCGGCCATCAGCGAGAAGCAATGGCGTGTAGATGTAAAAGCCGCTTTCGCCCTGATAGGTCGCGAGGAAATGCCGTTCGCGGCTGTTGTCATAGCGGCCGGTCACCACCATCGGACGATAGTCGACATCGCCGCCCTTTGCCGCCAGAGCTTCCATGTCGGAGAGCGCCAGGGGCGTCTCATGGACCCGCTGATCCATTTCAGCCAGCAGCGCTTCCTTCCAGGCGAGCCGCTGCACCTGCCAGGTGCCAAGCGCCAGCAGGATGGCAAGCACCACCAGCACGGCGAGCGCCGTCAGCCCCCGTTTCGAAGACGACATCCGCAGCGCCGGCTCAGCCACGGTCGATGGTCCCCTGGCCGGCATTGTTGCGGTACTGGAGCGCGATCAGCAGGCCCTTGATCAGCCGCTGGACGGTGACCACCATCACCAGCGTCACCGGACCCCAGAGCAGGAGATGCAGCCAGACCGGCGGATGGAAATTGAATTCAGTCCAGAGCACCAGACCCATGACCACGAAGCCGACGATCAGCATGACGAAGACAACAGGACCATCCCCCGCATCGACAAAAGAATAATCCAGCCCGCAGGCATTGCAGCGCGGCGCCACCTTCAGCAGGCCGTTGAACAGCTTGCCATTGCCGCAGCGCGGGCAGCAGCCCTTCAGCCCGGTCATCACGGGATCGACCGGCGGGTAATGGGCATTGTCTTCGCTCATGGCAGATTTTCCAGATCAAAAGGGTGGAACAGTAGATAGGCCGGATAACCGGGGCGATCAATCGGCGGCAATGCCGCAGGGATCTCCCGAATGCAAAAATGGCGGCCGGAGCCGCCATTTCAACGAAGTCACGGGCAGGACCGTTCAGCCATGCGCCAGCGGTGCGCCCCAGCCGCCCCAGATGTAAACGGCGAAGAACAGGAACAACCAGACCACGTCGACGAAGTGCCAGTACCAGGCAGCCGCCTCGAAGCCGAAATGCTGCTTCGGGGTGAAATCGCCCTTCAGCGCCCGCAGCAGGCAGACGATCAGGAAGATCGTGCCGACCAGCACGTGGAAACCGTGGAAGCCGGTCGCCATGAAGAAGGTTGCGCCATAGATCGAGTTCTTGAAGTCGAACGGCGCATGGGCATATTCCCAGCCCTGCACGAAGGAGAACAGCGCCCCAAGCAGCACGGTCAGCAGCAGGCCGCGCACCAGACCCTTGCGGTCGCCATGCAGCAGCGCATGGTGGGCCCAGGTCACCGCCGTGCCCGACAAAAGCAGGATGACGGTGTTGTAGATCGGCAGGTGCCAGGGATCGAGAACCTCGATGCCCTTCGGCGGCCACTGGCCACCGGTAAAGGCAACGCGCGACATCTGGATGGCTTCGCCGGAATAGAGGCTGGCATCGAAGAAGGCCCAGAACCAGGCGACGAAGAACATCACTTCAGAGGCGATGAACATCATCATGCCATAGCGCAGGTGCAGCGACACGACGCGGGTATGATGGCCCTCATGGGCTTCCTTTACCGTATCCGACCACCAGCCGAACATGGTGTAGAGAACGACCGACAGGCCGATGAAGAACAGCCAGGGATTGGCCAGTTCCGCGCCGAACAGCTTGAACGAACCGCCTGCCAGATAGCGCATGAAGGCGATGCCGCCCATGGCCATGATGAAGGCGCCGACCGAGCCCAGGAAGGGCCACGGGCTAGGATCGATAATGTGGTAGTCATGGTTTTTCTGATGAGCATCAGCCATTTCAGCTATCCCCGAATGTCTTGCTTGCCTTGATGCACCCAAAATATCCGGGTGCATGTCTGTTAAAGTTGCTTTTGTCCTGCTGCCTTCACCACATTCTGGGCGACGGGTTTGGCGTCATCCTGTGGGTAGAAGGTGTAGGACAGGGTGATCGTTCCGACCGAACTGCTCTCCGCCGCCTGGACGATAGCCGGATCGATATAGAAGACCACCGGTATGTGCCGTTCTTCACCGGGCTTCAGCTCTGTCCGTTCAAAGCAGAAGCACTGGATCTTGTTGAAATAGGCCGCCGCCTGCATCGGCGACACATTGAAGCGCGCCTGGCCGACGGAGACCTTGTCAGACCTGTTCTGGATCTCGAAATCCGCCTCGACGGTTTCGCCGATCTTCATGGTGATGTCACGCTGGTCAGCCGTAAAGGCCCAGGGCAGGCCCGCCGCCACATTGGCATCGAAGGACACCGTAACCTTCCTGTCGAGGATCGTGTCGGAGACCTGCTCCACCCGCTTCGTCGTGCCGTTATAGCCCGTTGCGGCGCAGAACATCCGGTAAAGCGGAACCGCCGCATAGGACATGCCAGCCATGCCGACCACGAAGGTCAGGCACATCGCGACGACCGCGCCGTTGTTGCGCGGGCGTCGGGGGGCAGCCATGGGCGGGTGTTCGTCAGCCATGGAAGGCCCCGAACTTGGCCCAGGTCATCACGTAGAACAGCACGACCAGAAAGGCGAGCACGAAGCCAAGCGCCACATTGCGGCTGCGGCGCGACTTGCGCTGGGCTTCCGTCATTTGAACAGTTTCGATCACGCGTGACCTCCCGAAACGGAGTACAGGGACTGGATGAGATGATCGGCCATCAGCGCGGAGAAGATCGCGAACAGATAGAAGATCGACCAGGCAAACATCTTCTTGGCAGGCACCATCTTCTCGTCGCCTTCGGGCATCCGGTAGACCTTGACGGCTGAGACAAGGAAGACGGCCCCGAGCACGGCGGCAAAGATGCCATAGCCGAGGCTTGCAGTATGCAGCAGCACCGGCACCACCGAGGCGATGACCGTCAGCACCGTATAGAGCAGGATCTGCACCTTGGTGACCCCCTCGCCCGCCACATTCGGCAGCATCGGCACGCCGACCGAGCCGTAATCGCGCATCTTGAACAGCGCCAGCGCCCAGAAATGCGCCGGCGTCCAGAAGAAGATGATCAGGAACAGCACGATACTGTCGAGCGAGACGGTGCCGGTGACGGCAGCATAGCCGATCATCGGCGGGAAGGCACCGGAGGCACCGCCGATCACGATGTTCTGCGGCGTCCAGCGCTTCAGCCACATCGTGTAGACGACGGCATAGAAGAATATGGTGAAGGCGAGCAGGCCTGCCGACAGCCAGTTGACGGCAAGGCCGAGGATGGCCACCGAGAAGCAGGAAAGCGTCACGCCGAAGGCCAGCGCCTCCTTGCCGCGAATTCGCCCGGAGGGAATAGGCCGCCTGGCGGTGCGGGTCATAACCGCGTCGATATCGGCATCATACCACATGTTGAGCGCGCCCGAGGCACCGGCCCCGACGGCAATGCAGAGAATGGCAATGAAGCCCAGCAGCGGATTGACATGGCCCGGTGCAAGCACCAGTCCGGCAAAGGCGGTGAAGACGACCAGCGACATGACACGCGGCTTCAACAGTTCAAAAAAGTCACGCGCACCGGCTTCCGAAAGGCTGAGGCCTTCGGTGATGCTGTCGTCGTGATTTTCCAAAACTGTCATATCAATCAGGTCCTGAATACATGGCCCGGAGCAGGAAGCGGCACCGGCCAGAACCCGGACGCCGCTTTCATGCGGGCGGCGTCCGGAGGATGGATGCATCTTACTTGATGCGCGGAAGCTGTTCCCACTGGTGGTAGGGCGGCGGAGAAGACAGCTGCCATTCCAGCGTGGTGGCGCCTTCGCCCCACGGATTGTCACCGGCGACGCGCTTCTTCGCGAAAGCTTCGACGATGCCGTAGAGGAAGATCACAACCGCGACGGCCGAGATGTAGGAACCGATGGAGGACACATAGTTCCAGCCGGCGAAGGCATCGGGATAGTCGATGTAGCGGCGCGGCATGCCGGCAAGGCCGAGGAAATGCTGCGGGAAAAACACCAGGTTCACACCGATGAACATCACCCAGAAATGCAGCTTGCCGATGAATTCGGAATACATGTAGCCGAACATCTTGGGGAACCAGTAGTACCAGGCTGCGAAGATCGCGAACACGGCACCCAGCGACAGCACGTAATGGAAGTGTGCCACCACGTAATAGGTGTCCTGAACCGACCGGTCAAAACCGGCATTGGCGAGCTGCACGCCCGTCACACCGCCGACGGTGAACAGGAAGATGAAGCCGATGGCCCAGACCATCGGAGTCTTGAAGGAGAGCGAACCGCCCCACATCGTTGCGATCCACGAGAAGATCTTGACGCCGGTCGGCACCGCGATGACCATGGTCGCGAAGACGAAGTAGCGCTGCGCCCCGAGCGACAGGCCGACCGTGTACATGTGGTGGGCCCACACGACGAAGCCGACGGCACCGATGGCGACCATGGCATAGGCCATGCCGAGATAGCCGAAGACCGGCTTCTTCGAGAAGGTGGAAATGATGTGGCTGATGATGCCGAAGCCGGGCAGGATCAGGATGTACACTTCCGGATGGCCGAAGAACCAGAACAGGTGCTGGAACAGGATCGGATCGCCGCCGCCTTCAGGAGAGAAGAAGGTGGTGCCGAAGTTGCGGTCGGTGAGGAGCATGGTGATGCCACCGGCCAGAACCGGCAGCGACAAAAGCAGCAGGAAGGCGGTGATCAGCACCGACCAGGCAAACAGCGGCATCTTGTGCAGCGTCATGCCGGGGGCGCGCATGTTGAGGATCGTGGTGATGAAGTTGATCGCACCGAGGATCGACGAGGCACCGGCGATATGCAGCGCCAGGATCGCCATGTCCATGGCCGGGCCGGGCTGGCCGGTGGTCGACAGCGGCGGATAGATGGTCCAGCCACCCCCCGCGCCATAGGCGCCTGCCGGGCCTTCGACGAACATCGACAGCACCAGCAGCAGGAAAGCCGGAACGATCAGCCAGAAGGAGATGTTGTTCATGCGCGGGAAGGCCATGTCCGGCGCGCCGATCATGATCGGCACCATCCAGTTGGCAAAGCCGCCGATCAGCGCCGGCATGACCATGAAGAAGATCATGATCAGCGCGTGGGCGGTGGTGAACACATTGTACATGTGCTTGCCGCCGTCGATGGCCGCATCGGCGCCGTAGCCATAGACCATCGAGGCCAGGCCGTTGAAGATCTGGATGCCGGGTTCCTGCAGTTCCATGCGCATGGCAACGGAAAGCGCGCCGCCGACGATGCCCGCGATGATCGCAAAGATCAGGTAGAGCGTGCCGATGTCCTTGTGGTTCGTCGAGAAGAACCAGCGAGCGAAAAAGCCCGGTGTATGGGCGTGGTGATCGTCATGCCCGTGTGCGTCATGCGCACCGTGAGCGTGCGTGTCGTGAGCGGATGGTCCAGCCATTATGCCTCACTCCTTGGCTTATTGTGCAGTGTTCTGGGCGACATTGACAGTCTTGGCCGGCCCGTCCGTGGCAGCCATGATGTCCTTGTTCGCCTTGGCGAGATCGGTGCTGGCGGCAGCCAACCAGGCCTTGTACTTGTCTTCGGAGACGACGCGGATCGCGATCGGCATGAAGGCGTGGTCCTTGCCGCAAAGCTCGGAGCACTGGCCGTAATAGAGGCCTTCCTTCTCCGCCATGAACCAGGTCTCGTTGAGACGGCCGGGCACGGCGTCGATCTTGACGCCAAAGGCCGGCAACGCGAAGGAATGGATCACGTCGGTCGGAACTGCGGTCACCAGCATGCGGATCGACTTGCCGACCGGCAGCACCATTTCGTTATCGGCAGCCAGAAGGCGCGGATAAAGGGCAAGGTCGGTCTTGCCTGCGGCCTGGCGGTCTTCGGGCTTCAGCATGTAGCTGTCGAAGGCAACCGGCTTGTCGAGCTGGTATTCATAATTCCACTGCCACTGCGAGGCGGTCGCCTTGACGGTCACGTCAGGCTTTTCCGGCAGGATCAGTTCCTTGTTCAGGAGATTGAACGACGGAATGGCGAGGAACAGCAGCACCAGCACCGGACCGACCGTCCAGACGATCTCGATCAGCGTGTTGTGGCTGGTCTTCGACGGCACCGGGTTCGCGCCGGCGCGGAACTTCACCACGACCACGATCAGCAGCAGCAACACGAAAAGCGTGATCGGTACGATGAACCACAGTGTATAATGTTCAAACCAGCGAATGTCGGACATCACAGGGCTTGCGGCCTGCTGCAGGTCCACCTGCCACGGTTTGGGTTGGTCGGCGTAAGAGCCGGAAGCAAAAAGCAGTGTGGCGATCCCCGCCAGTACCGCAGAAGCCTTGTTAATCACAACGTATCTCCCTCATGCGCTTGATCTGAATCAAACCGAAACGCGGAATCCATGCTATCCACCGCTTCAAACCACAGTTTCCAGCGCACCGCAACCGTTGACCGCCCCCGCTTCTGCGGCATTTTTGCTCAAAAACAATTTCCACAGCGCTTTCAACAGCCTTGCACTGCTGCGCTTGCCCTTTTCGTGAAGCGCCGGGGCTCCCGCATGCCGCCGTCCTTTATGCCGGGCCTGCCGTCCTTTCAGTCCTATTTCTGCCGCTTTGGCGAGGATAAGGAGAAGGAGAAGCGGTCGGGTCTTTTCATTTTGCCCGCCGGGCCGCATCAATATCCACAGTGATTCGACATATCAGAGGTTTTCATGGGCTTTTTATCGATCGCCAGGCCCTTCACGCGGATGTTTGTTCTGGCCGGCAGCCTGTTGCCGGGCCTGAGCCTTGCACAGGATCAGCCGGCATCGCCACCGCTGGACCAGAGCGGCGCGCAGTCCGCCGTGCCCCAGTCGGCGCAATCAGCCCAGGCCGCAGGCCAGCTCGGAACGGTCAAATCCACCCACGACGCCTGGTCGGTGGTCTGCGACAAGCCGCCGGGCGCTTCGAGCGACCAGTGCGTGCTGATGCAGAATGTGCTCAGCGAAGACCGGCCGGAACTCGGCCTCTCGGTGGTGGTGCTGAAGACCGCCGACCGCAAGGCGAAAATCCTGCGCGTTCTTGCCCCGCTCGGTGTGCTGCTCCTGCCCCCCAAGGGCGGTCTCGGCCTCAATGTCGACGGCAAGGATCTCGGCCACGCCTATTTCGCCCGCTGCTTTGCCGATGGCTGCTATGCCGAGGTGACACTCGACGACGACCTCTTGAAGACGCTGCGCAGCGGCTCGGTCGCCACCTTCATCGTGCACGAATCGCTCGAACAGGACGGCATCGGCATTCCGGTCGATCTCAAGGGCTTTGCCGGCGGATATGATGCCTTGCCGTGAGGCGGTGGCAAGGCTGCAATCCGCGCAGAGCGCTTGCACCCCGATCAGCCACATTCCATATGAAGGGCAGATGCCGACGGATAAAGCGCGCATCTGCCCTTAGCATTTCTCCCCGTTGCCCCCGCAAGGAACGCCAGCATGTCCTCATCCACCGCCCCTGACCTTCTCTCCCTGTTCGATGCGGATCAGGCCGATATTGCCCGGGTCGTGTCCGAAGCGCTTGCCGGTGCCGATGACGGGGAGCTTTATATAGAGCAGAGCCAGTCGGAATCGCTGACCTTTGACAATGGCCGCCTGAAGGGGGGCAATTTCTCCACCGACCAGGGTTTCGGGCTGCGCGCCGTGGCGGGTGAAGCGGTGGGCTATGCCCATTCCGGCGAGATGAGCCTTGCCGCGCTGAAGCGGGCTGCCGATGCGGCGGGGGCGGTTGCCAGCGGCCATTCCGGCACCTATGCCGAGGCCCCGCAGCGCACCAATGCCAGGCTTTATGGCGAGGAAAACCCGATTGGCGCGCCCTCCTTCGAGGAAAAAGCCAGGCTGCTTGCCGATATCGATGCCTATCTCAGGGCAAAGGATGCCAAGGTCCGCCAGGTCAGCGCCTCGATTGCCGCCAGCTGGCAGGTGGTGGAAATCCTCCGCGCCGATGGCCACCGGGTGCGCGACATCCGTCCGATGACCCGGCTCAACATTTCCGTGGTGACGGGTTCCGGCGACCGGCAGGAATCCGGCTCCTTCGGCACCGGTGGCCGCACCGGCTTTGCGGCCTTCCTGACCGGGGAGAGCTGGCAGCAGGGGGCCGATGAGGCACTGCGCCAGGCGCTGGTCAATCTCGAGGCCATCGACGCGCCGGCCGGCACCATGGATATCGTGCTCGGCAATGGCTGGCCGGGGGTGATGCTGCATGAGGCGGTCGGCCACGGGCTGGAAGGCGATTTCAACCGCAAGAAGACATCGGCCTTTTCCGGCCTGCTCGGCGAAATGGTCGCCGCCCCCGGCGTCACCGTGGTGGATGATGGCACCATCGACGCCCGACGCGGCTCGATTTCGGTCGATGACGAAGGCACGCCCTCGGCCCATAACGTGCTGATCGAAGACGGCCGCCTGGTCGGCTACATGCAGGACCGGCAGAATGCCCGGCTGATGGGCATGAAGCCCACCGGCAATGGCCGCCGCCAGGGCTATGCCTACCAGCCGATGCCGCGGATGACCAATACCTTCATGCTGTCCGGCGACAGGACGCCGGACGAAATCATCGCCTCGGTGAAGAAGGGCATCTATGCCGTCTCCTTCGGCGGCGGACAGGTCGACATCACCTCCGGCAAGTTCGTCTTCGGCTGCACGGAAGCCTACATGATCGAGGATGGCCGGATCGGTGCGCCGGTCAAGGGCGCCATGCTGATCGGCAACGGCCCTGACGCGATGAAGCGGGTGTCGATGATCGGCAATGATTCAAAGCTCGATACCGGCATCGGCAATTGCGGCAAGGCAGGCCAATGGGTGCCCGTCGGCGTCGGCCAGCCGCATCTGCGAATGGACCAGATCACCGTCGGCGGCACCAGAGCCTAAACGTCAGCCCGGTCAACAGAAGGCTGCGGAAGGAAAAAGACCATGACGAGCGCCAGCCTTTCCGCCCTCACCCCTGCCCTTCTGCCCGACACGCTTACCGCCACATCACTCGCCTTCTTGCTGGCGGCGGCGCTGATTGGGGGGATGGCGCGCGGGTTTTCCGGCTTTGGCGGGGCGCTGATCTTCATGCCGCTGGCAAGCGTCGTCATCGAGCCGAAGCTTGCCGCCGCCGTGCTGCTGGTCGCCGATGGTTTTACCGCGCTGACGCTGATCCCGGGCGCGCTGCGCACTGCCCGCAGCCGCGACGCCTTCATCATGGCCTCGGGCGCACTTATCGGCGTGCCGCTCGGCACCGCCATTCTCGCCCATGTCGCCCCCGTCATGCTGCGCTGGGGGATCTCGCTGACGGTCGGCCTGCTGCTGGCGCTGCTCGCCTCCGGCTGGCGCTATCGCGGGCGGGCGAGCCATCCCGTGACGATTTTCGTCGGCTTTCTCTCCGGTCTGTTCTCCGGCGCGGCGCAACTCGGCGGCCCGCCGGTGGTTGCCTATTTCCTCGGGCGTGACATGCCGGGCCTGATGATCCGGGCAAACATCATCCTCTATTTCGCGGTCTCGACGATGATTTCCGCTGCGAGCTATGGCCTGAACGGGCTCCTGACCCTTCATGCGCTGGGGCTTGCCGTGCTGGTGGCGCCGGTCTTCTCGCTCGGCCTCTATGGCGGATCGAGGCTCTTCGGGCGGGCGAGCGATCAGACCTTTCGCCGCGTCTGCTACAGCCTGATCGCGGGCGCGGCGCTGATCGGCCTGCCCGCGCTCGATGCGTGGCTGCGGTAAGACTGGCCGGGTTTACGGATACATCCTGACCTTGGTCCAGGCGCTGTCAGGCGTCTCGCGGCGAAATTCGACGCGGTCATGCAGGCGGAAGGGCCGGTCGTGCCAGAATTCGATCGAGACCGGCCTGATGCGGAAACCCGACCAGTGGGCAGGGCGCGGGATCTCGCCGAACGGGTGGCGGGCGGTATATTCGGCCACCGCCTTTTCCAGCGCGAAACGGCTTTCGAGCACGCGGGACTGTTTCGACGCCCATGCCCCGATGCGGCTGCCGCGCGGGCGCGAGGCATAATATTCGTCCGCCTCGGCATCGCTGACCACCTCGACCGGACCGCGCAAACGCACCTGGCGGCGCAGTGACTTCCAGTGAAAAACCATCGCTGCCTTTTTCTGGCCGAGAATTTCCTGCCCCTTCTGGCTTTCGAAATTGGTATAGAAGACAAAGCCCGAGAGATCGAAGCCCTTGAGCAGCACCATACGGACATTCGGCAGGCCGTCGGCATCGACGGTTGCCAGCGCCACCGCATTGGGATCATTGATCTCGCTTGCGGTCGCATCCTTCAGCCAGTCCGCAAACAGCGCAAACGGCTCGTTCTCTTCGGTGAAGTCACGGGTTGTTAACTCGTTTGAAGTCATGATACGTCAAATGCCTCGGATTTTGTTAAGGAAGGTCCCGGGATCTCCCGGACTTCTCTGAAGCGGTCAGGTTCGTTTCGAACCCGGCAGCCTCGCACACACACTGTTTTCGTTTGTCATTGAGGGAAAACCGGTTCCCGCTCTTCCCTGACAAACTCTAGCCGGACAGGATGCACGGTGGAAGACACAGCAAGGCGAAAACTTGACGCAGCCGGAGGAAAGGCAGGGCCGATGAGCGCTCTGCTTCTGGCATGCATCACGATCAGCCTGTCGGGCTGTGCCAGTGAAGGGCTCGATCTGTTTGGCAGCGTCAAGCCGGACCGCACGCTGGCCACCTCCACCGTTCCGGGCGCGCCACCGAAGACCACGGAAGCGATTTCTGACGAAGTGACCGTGAAGAATGCCGTGACCTCCGCCGATGTCGCCCGCATCGGCAGCAATCCCATTCCCTGGGCCAATGCCTCGACCGGCAGCGCCGGCGTCATCACCACCGTCCAGGAAGACACCGCCAGCGGTGCCCATTGCCGCCAGTTCCGCACCACCCGCAATTCCTACATGGGCATCGCCAGCTTCATGGGCCGCACCTGCATGCAGACAAACGGCAACTGGCAACTTCTGAGTTTTCAGGAAGAGAACTGAGCCCGTCACGAAACGCAGTCGGCGCGGGCGTGGTTTTCCCAACCGCCTCTGGCCGATGGCTCCAATGGCTCCGGGGGGACGTCAGCGGGCAGACAGGAAACCCGATCCCCGGCCCCGTTCCAGGAAAGCGTGCCGCGACCCGTCAGATTCGCCTGACACGCCTTATTCCCGTTTCGGATATGCCGGCTGCAAAACAGCTGCACAATTTTGCCTTGCCAACCCTGCGCGCCAACCCTACGCGGTCTCCGCCCCGGCGACCTCCTGCTTTCGGACATACCCAGGGGAGCGCCGGAAGCGGACAAGATGGACCCAGCTATCGCGGCTGCGCGTGGCGTACAGACCGGCGAGCGACATCAGGAACAAAAGGCCGGCAATGATATTCGACCAGAATACCGCGCTTTGCTGCTGGTACAGGTACCGCTGAAATCCGTTGCGCCCGAGATAGTAATCATTGTCCTGCGTGCTCGCATACATATCGGCAATTTCAATGGCCTGCGAGAAACCGGAATAGGCGGCAAGGACATCACTGCGCAGGGTCATGCCGCGGCTGAGATCAACCAGCGGGGTTCCGTAATCGGCATCCGCCGCATAATTCCGTCCATCTATGCTGACCTCCAGCACCACATGTCCATAAAGGCCGAGGACCGAAGACTTGATATAAAGATCATCCAGAACGGATTGCAGCATATAGGCGCGCTGGTGACAGAAGCCGCAGAAGAAGCGCTGCCGCAACAGCGACCCCTGCTGATAGGCCTCCGGATAGGCCTTGGCGAGCACTGCCCGTTCGATCCAGGACCAGGGATTGTGCAAGGGTTCGCAATGCCGGGTGCGTGCGTGGACCTCGTCCTTCATCCGGTTCACCAGCGCCAGATCGCTCTCCCCCGGCAGACGGGCCACCTCAAGCTGGGACAGCCGATAGCCCGCAGCCATCTTCGGTGCAAGAAACCGGGTAAACAGCAGGTGCTGCAAGGACAAGGCCAGCAGAACGGCGGACAGGAGCAGAATAAACCTATTTTTAATAATCATAGTATGTATATCCTAATATTATGACTTCATAATATACAGAAATACACGCCCTGACAACTTTTAAATGCGCCAGATTGCCTGAAATTCAGAGACAAATGCCCGGAAATCCGTTTTCCCCCTTTCCGAAAGGGCATCAGCCACCCGGACAGGGTTGCCGGACAGCTGCCCGGGGCGGACCCAATTGCTTGCACTTGACTTAACGTAAAGCGGCGTAACCACTGGTTAGCAGGTTTCTGTCATGGTGATGGGAGACATGCGCCTGCGGGACCTCCACGAAGAGGGTCGGCAGGCAGGTGACTGATCCAGTTTTGCGTTGCGCCTTGCCGGCCCGGGCCCTGTTGGCCCTTCAGCCGGCGGCGAATTGTCATCGGTGAGAACATGCGCGATCCCTATGCCGTTCTGGGAGTGAAACGGGATGCAGATGCCGGGGAGATCAAATCTGCCTGGCGCTCCATCGCCAAGAAAATCCATCCGGACCAGAACCGGAGCGACCCGAATGCTGCCAGGCGTTTTGCCGAAGCAGGCGAAGCCTATGAGGTCCTGAAGGACCCGAAGAAGCGGAGCCGTTACGACATGCTGTCCCAGGCGGGAGCCCAGGGGGCGACCATCCAGCAGCAGCGCGAGGCCGCCCGTGAGGCCGCCATTCGCCGCAAGGCTGCCGAGGAAAACGCCCGCAAGGTGATGGAAGAGCTGGAACGGGCCGCCGCCGAGCGGGAAAAATCCGCCCGCAAGGCAGAGCCCTCACCTTCCCCGTCGCAAAATGCGCAACAGGGACAGGCGCAATCATCCGCCGCCCGGCCCGAGGCTGACGCGCCAGGGGGCGAGGCCGCCGGGTCGGAAAGTGCCGAAGATGTGATCAACCGGATCTTTGGCGCCCAGCCGCAGTTTGACGCCGGGAGTGCCGCCAGTGGCCATGCACAGGGCGGACAATACGGACAGGGCTCCGGCCCGCAGGGCGCGGCTTCACAAACCCAGACAGCCCAGGGCCAGACGGCCCAGGGCCAGACAGTCCAGGGTCAGGCCGGGTCCTCCGGCCCGGATCTGCCCAGTGCGGAGGAGAAGGCCGCCGGAAAACCCCTGCCGCTGGCCGCCGTCGAGGTTTTCACCTCGTTCATCCGCCGTTTCACCGGTGGCACCGCAGTACAGGACAAGGCACCCGACCAGTTTGCCGACGCGCGGGTAACCATCGAGGAACTGCTGAAGGAGGCCTGGATCACCGTGCCGCTGCCCGAGGGGCGTGACCTGAAATTCCGGCTGGAGCCCGGGGCCACCGATGGCGATGTCATCAGGATGAAGGGCCAGGGCTTCAGGGTGCCCGGCATGATGCGCGGCGACGCGGTGGTGACACTGCGGGTACTGCCGACCCAGATGTTCCGGGTGGATGGCCATGATATCGTCACCCCCCTGCCCGTCTCGCTGGAAAATGCGGTTCTCGGCTGTGCCGCGATGGCGCAATCGCCGACCGGCATGGTCGAGGTGCAGATCCCGGCCTGGTCCGGTTCCGACCAGGCGATCCGCATGCCGGGCCTGGGCCTCAGCGACGGCAAGGGCGGACGCGGCGATCTCGTCGTCGAAATCCGGCTGATGCTGTGGGAAAAGCCCGACGCCAAGGTGACCGACCTGATGCGCAGCATGCGCGAGGGCCTGTTCCTCTGAAAATTTCAGGGGGCGATCCAGCCCCCGAATGCGACGGTCCCGCAAGGCAGGGATCTCATGCCCGACGCGGGTGCGCAAAGCCCGGCTTTGCCCCGCAGGCGGCCTGACTTTCGTCAGGCGCTGCAACCTGTGCCCTTGACCGGATCAGCTGTTTCTTTCTGAAGCATGCCTTGCCGGGCGTCCGGACCCGCAAAATTCATGGGATTGTTACAATTGAAAACACCAGTTGATCTGACCGCGCCTTGAACGCGGCAACCCTCTATGTCATAGGCAGCACTATCAAATTCTCAGGGAGCAAAGAATGGCTCAGGCATCAGGCCTTATGGCAGGCAAGCGCGGCATCATCATGGGCGTGGCCAATAACCGTTCGATCGCGTGGGGCATTGCCAAGGCCTGCGCCGACGCCGGGGCGGACATTGCCCTCACCTGGCAGGGTGATGCGCTGAAGAAGCGCGTCGAGCCGCTCGCCGCCGAACTCAACGCCTTCCTGGCCGGCCATTGCGACGTCACCGATCCCGCCACCATCGAGACGGTGTTCGACAATCTCGAAAAGCACTGGGGCAAGATCGATTTCATCGTCCATGCCATCGCCTTTTCCGACAAGGACGAGTTGACCGGCAAATATATCGACACCAGCCGCGACAACTTTGCCCGCACCATGGATATCTCGGTCTATTCCTTCACCGCCGTCGCCAAGGCTGCCGAGCGGATCATGAATGATGGCGGCTCGATGATCACGCTGACCTATTACGGCGCGGAAAAGGTCATGCCGCATTATAATGTCATGGGTGTGGCCAAGGCGGCTCTGGAGGCCTCGGTGCGCTACCTCGCCGTCGATCTCGGCGGGCGCGGCATTCGCGTCAACGCGATTTCGGCAGGCCCGATCAAGACGCTTGCCGCCTCCGGCATCGGCGATTTCCGCTATATCCTGAAGTGGAACGAATATAATGCGCCGCTGAAGCGCACCGTCACCATCGAGGAAGTCGGCAATTCCGCGCTCTACCTGCTGTCGGACCTGTCGACAGCGGTCACCGGCGAGATCCACCACGCCGACAGCGGTTACCATACCGTCGGCATGAAGGCCGTCGACGCGCCCGACATTTCCGTCACCAAGGACTGACCCCCCAACCGTTGCAGGACGGAAACGCACCCGTGCAAATCTATATGATCCGCCACGGGCAGACCGACTGGAATGCCGAAGAGCGCATGCAGGGGCAGATGGATATCCCCCTCAACGCGCTTGGCCGCAGCCAGGCGACGCAAAACGGCATCGCGCTGAAGGCAATCCTCGGCCCGACCGCCGGGGATTTCGACTATGTCGCCAGTCCCCTGTCACGGGCGCGCGAAACCATGGAGCGGCTGCGCGATGCCATGGGGCTCCCCCCCTCCGCCTACCGCACCGACGACCGGCTGGTGGAAATCAATTTCGGCGACTGGGAAGGCCATACGCTGAAGGAGATCGAGCGCCTCTGGCCGGAGCGGCTCAAGGGCCGGCTTGCCGGAAAATGGGGATTCATTGCCCCCGGTGCCACCGCCGAAAGCTATGAAATCCTGTGCTGGCGCGTCGGGTCGTTTCTGAAGTCCGTCACCCGCCCCACCGTCTGCGTCAGCCATGGCGGCATCATGCGCTCCGCCCTGCGGCTGATTGGCGGCTACAGCGATGACGAAGCCGCCGAAGCCAATATCCACCAGGACCGCATTCTCGACGTGGATACCGCCCGCAAGACGACCGTCTGGTATAATCCTGTGTGATCATTTAATTTCAATATATAAATAAATTGAAACGAACTCATAGTCTCATGCAACCGACCATTAACGGTCCGGGACTAGGATCATCGCTGAATTGTGATTGATCGGTGAAGTTTCTTGAAGATCCGCGACAGGCTTTCGAGATTTGGCAGCGGGCTGGTGCTGACGACCCGGTCGACGGTCGTGGCGGCAGGCGTCATTGCGGGTGTCGTCACCATTCTCGGCTTCCTGGTCGATTACCAGAACACCACCTTCTACCGCCGCGAACTGGTCGCCAGGGTTGAAAACCAGACGCTCCTGGTGCGTACCCGGCTGGAAACCCAGCTGATGGTGCATGAGGCGACGGTGGAGAATATTGCCAATCAGGTGGGGGTGGCACAGGACCGCTCGCCGGGGCGGTTTGATGCCCAGATGAACCGCCTGCTGCAGAAAAATCCGGCTATCCTGTCGCTGGCGATTGCTCCCAATTTCAGGATCGCGAGCATGGCTCCCGCCGACAGCGAGGACCTGCGCGAAGGAACCGACCTGCGCCACCTGTTTGCCGAGGAAAATCTGAGCACGGATCTCAAGGACTGGCGAACACCGCGGTTCTTCGGCCCGGTGCTCACCGATGACACCCGAAGCGCCTTCATCATTCTCTATCCCGTCGTGGTGATGGGCAAGACCGGTCCTGTGCTCTGGGGCGTGGTCGAAGCTGTGATCGACGACAATGGCTTCTACCGGCAGGCGGATCTGCTGCAGGCGGCACGGCATGCCACCGCACGCTCTGGCGACCGCGTGCGCTTTGCGATCCGCGATATCTCCACTGGCAACCGTCTGTCTACGCCCTTCTTTGGCGACCCTGACCTCGACAG
This sequence comes from uncultured Gellertiella sp., assembly GCF_963457605.1. Classification (GTDB taxonomy): domain Bacteria; phylum Pseudomonadota; class Alphaproteobacteria; order Rhizobiales; family Rhizobiaceae; genus Gellertiella. The sequence continues at coordinate 3,224,693 of NZ_OY735139.1, read as the reverse complement.
GTTGCAGCCCATCCGGAAGCAGTTGAGCTTTCCGGGCGGCAGATGGGAAATCAGCGCCGCCCCTGCCGAGGGCTGGGACCGCAAGCCGCAAAACCAGACGCTTCTGCGCGTGCTGCTGATGTTCTCCTCGCTGGTGATCCTGCTGCCGATCACGGCGGCGATGATGCTGCTGTCGGAACGCAACCGGTTCATTTCGCAATTGCAGAGCCGCGAGACCCAATTGCGCACCCTGTCGCAACGGCTCGATCTGGCACTGGAATCCTCCCATATCGGCGTCTGGGAACTGGCCGCCGATCCCGGCCTCGTCTATTTCGACGGCTGCACGGCGGCGTTGCACGGTTTTGAAGATCTGGAACAGACACGCAGGCTCGTCGACTGGATGAGTGTCGTGCATCCCGAAGACCGGGAACGGGCGATTGCCGGGTTCGGCACGGCTGCAAACGGGAGTGCGGCAAACGGGATTTCGGACACCAATGTTCAGTACCGGATCATACGGGCCGATGGCGAGATCCGTTTCCTGCGCTCGGCCGCGTCGCATATCGAGGATACATCGGGCTCACGCACGGCCGGCATCGTCTGGGATGTGACCGACGATGTCGAGCGCAATGACCGGCTGCGCACCGCCAAGGAAAATACCGACATCAAGAATGCCGAGCTGGAACTGGCGCTGGACGAATTGTCGAGCCGGGAACGGGAGCTGGACGAACTGTCGCGCAAGCTGGACCTGGCGCTCGACAGCTACAATTGCGGCATCTGGGAAGCCTCTCTGCCGGATGGCACCGCCTTCTGGGACGAGCGGATGTACCAGTTGTTCAACCGCACCGAACGGGACGGGGCCATCAGCATCAGCCAGTGGATCGACTGCCTGGTCCAGGAGGATCGCCAGCCGTTCCGCGACGCCTTTAGCGCACTCACCGCCTTCAATGGCAAGGATTCGGTGATCTGCCGCGTTGACACCGGAACGGACCAGTGCCGCTATGTCAGGCTCGTCGGCCAGATCCTGCATGACGATGAAGGCACCTATACCATCGTCGGCATGGCCTTCGACATGACCCAGGACGCCCTGATGACGGCGGAGCTGAAGGCCGCCAAGGCGGAGGCTGACACCCGCAATGCCGAACTTCAGGAAGCCAAGGAGCGCATCGAGCACAATGCGCTGCATGACCCCCTGACCGGTCTTGGCAACCGGCGGCGGCTGGACCTGGCGCTGGACGAGCTGTCGCGCCGCAGCCATCAGTCACGCGTCCGCTTTGCCGTGCTGCATCTCGACCTCGACCGGTTCAAGCAGATCAACGACACGCTGGGCCATGCTGCGGGCGATGCCATGCTTGTCCATGCCTCCGAGGTGCTGGCCCGCAACGTCCATCCCGGCGATCTGGTGGCACGCATCGGCGGCGACGAATTCGTCATCCTGGTCGAGGAGCGCACCAGCGAGGCCGGCCTTTCCAGGCTTGCACGCGGGATCATCGAGGAAATGCGCCAGCCGGTGGATTTCGAGGGCTTTCCCTGCCGCTGCGGCGTGTCGATCGGCATCGCGCTTGCCCACGGCCAGCGCATCGATGCCCGCAAGATGCTGATCAATGCCGATGTGGCGCTCTACCGGGCAAAGAACCAGGGACGCAATACGTTCGAATTCTTCACCCAGGACCTGCATGCGGAAATCATCACCAGCAAGCGCATGGCGGATGAAATCCTGGCCGGGCTGGAGCGCGGCGAATTTTCCGCCTGGTACCAGCCGCAATTCGATGCCCGCACCTTCCAGCTGACCGGGGCAGAGGCGCTGGTGCGCTGGAACCACCCGAGCCAAGGGGTGCTGGGGCCGGAGAAATTCCTGAAGATCGCCGAGGAACTGAATGTCGTCCAGACGCTCGACCGCATCGTGCTCGAAACTGCGCTGCGGGACAAATACCGCTGGGCGGCCCGCGGCCTCACCTTGCCGCGCGTCTCTGTCAATGTCTCGGCCAAGCGGCTGAATGACACAAGCCTCTACGAAACCCTGAAGCTGCTGCCAATTCCCCCCGGCGAAATCGCCTTCGAACTGGTCGAGGCGATCTTCCTCGACGAGAGCGGCGATGCGGTGGCCAACAATCTGGCGCGGATCAAGGAACTCGGCATCGAGATCGAAATCGACGATTTCGGCACCGGTCATACCTCAATCGTCAGCCTGCTCCGGCTGCAGCCGAAACGGCTGAAGATCGACCGGCAGCTGGTCAAGCCGATCCTGACCTCGCCGAAGGAAAGGGCGCTGGTGCGCTCGATCATCGAGATCGCCCGCTCGCTTGGTGTCGAGACCGTCGCCGAGGGGGTGGAGACCGTCGATCACGCCAACCTGCTGCTGTCGCTCGGCTGCGATATCCTGCAGGGCTATGCCTTTGCCAGGCCGCTCGCCTTCGAGGACTTCTTCCAGTCCGCGTCGAATGCCGCCTGGCGCTACGCCTCCTGACCGCAACGCGGCGCGGACACGTGTGTTGCGGCAAAAGAAAACCTTGTCGCCTTGCCCCCTGATCCACTAAGAGTGGGCCGATTTCGCGCGGCAGATGTCACAAACGCCTGCCGCGCCACCAGAGGCAACCAATCGAGCGGTCGGGTTTCATGTCGCACAATACCTTCGGTCACCTGTTTCGCGTCACCACCTGGGGGGAAAGCCATGGTCCGGCGCTGGGGGCGGTGGTCGATGGCTGCCCTCCGGGCCTGCGCTTTACCGGTGCCGACATCCAGCAGTGGATGGACCGGCGCAAGCCCGGCCAGAACCGCTTCGTCACCCAGCGCCGCGAAGATGACATCGTGCGGGTGCTGTCCGGCGTGATCCCCGATGCCGACGGCGAGACGATGGTGTCGACCGGCACGCCGATTTCGCTGATGATCGAAAATACCGACCAGCGCTCAAAGGACTATGGCGAGATCGCCCGCCAGTACCGGCCCGGCCATGCCGACTATACCTATGATGTCAAATACGGCTTGCGCGACCATCGCGGCGGCGGGCGTTCGTCGGCCCGTGAAACCGCAGCCCGGGTTGCAGCAGGCGCAATCGCCCGGCTGGTGGTGCCCGGCATCACCGTGCGCGGTGCCCTGACCCGGATCGGCAAGCTCAAGATCAACCGCGACAACTGGGACTGGGACGAGGTCAACCGCAATCCGTTCTTCTGCCCCGACAGGGACATGGTCCCGCAATTCGAGGCCTATCTCGACACGATCCGCAAGAACGGCTCCTCCGTCGGTGCGGTGATCGAACTGGTGGCCGAAGGCGTGCCCGCCGGTCTCGGCGCACCCGTCTATGGCAAGCTCGACCAGGACATTGCCGCCAACCTGATGTCGATCAACGCCGTCAAGGGTGTCGAGATCGGCAATGGCTTCGGCGCTGCCGAAATCACCGGCGAGGACAATGCCGACGAGATGCGGATCGGCCCGGATGGCAGGCCGGTGTTTCTCTCCAACCATGCCGGCGGCATCCTCGGCGGCATCTCGACCGGCGAACCCGTCATCGCCCGCTTCGCCATCAAGCCGACCTCCTCGATCCTCACCGAACGCCGCTCGATCAATGCGGCGGGCGAAGAGGTGGATGTGCGCACCAAGGGCCGCCACGACCCCTGTGTCGGCATCCGGGCGGTGCCCGTCGGCGAAGCGATGCTCGCCTGTACCCTTGCAGATCATTACCTGCGCGACCGCGGCCAGACAGGCCGGCTGAAATAAGGAACACATCCCATGGCTTATGACCAGAAGCGCGTCGTTGACGCCATCCGCGCCTTCGAGGCAGGCGAAATCGTTGTCGTTACCGATGACGATGGCCGCGAAAACGAAGGCGACCTGATCGTTGCCGCCGTGCATTGCACCGCCGACAAGATGGCCTTCATCGTGCGCCATACCTCGGGCATCGTCTGCACGCCGATGCCGCGCGACATCGCCCGCCGCCTGAACCTTTCGGCCATGGTGGCGGAAAACGACAGTGCCCACACCACCGCCTTCACCGTCTCCGTCGACTACAAGTTCGGCACGACGACAGGCATTTCCGCCGACGACCGCACCGCCACGGTGCGCAACCTCGCCAATCCCAATGCCGGGGCCAGCGATTTCGTCCGGCCCGGCCACATCTTCCCGCTGGTGGCGCGCGAAGGCGGCGTGCTGATGCGCTCCGGCCATACGGAAGCCGCCGTCGACCTCTGCAAGCTCGCCAACCTGCCGCCGGTCGGCGTGATCTGCGAACTCGTCAATGACGACGGCACGGTGACGCGCGGCCCGCAAGTGGTGGAATTTGCCGCCAGACACGGGCTGAAGCAGGTCTCGGTTGCCGATCTCATCGCCTACCGGCAGCGCAAGGAAACGCTGATCGATGAAGTCGCGACCTTCGAGGTCCAGACCCCCTATGGCAAGGCGACCGCCCATACCTTTTCGCTGCCCTGGGACCCGATGCAGCACATGGCGCTGGTGTTCGGCGACATTCGCGACGGCCAGGAAATCCCGGTCCGCCTGCATCTGGAAAATGTCGGCGCCGACGTGTTTGGCCGCGACCGGCAGATCGACAGCGTGCTGAAGCGCATCGCCGACCAGGGCCGTGGCGTCATCGTCTACCTGCGCGAGGGCTCCGTCGGCGTCGGTGTCTCCACCACGGCGCGCAAGGGCCATGACCGCGAGGACCATACAGAAGCCCAGGCCCGCGAAAGCGAATGGCTGGAAATCGGCCTCGGCGCCCAGATCCTGAAAGACCTCGGCATCACCTCCATCCGCCTGATCGCATCCCGCGAACGCCACTATGTCGGCCTCGAAGGCTTCGGCATCGCGATTTCGGGGACGGATATCCTGTAATACCAGGGGGCAATGTCCCCGCGCCTGCGGCGATGCATTCTGCCTGTTTCAGGATGTCCTGAATCAGGCTGGGATGGGCCATGTCCAACACTGCAAAAATTCGCCGTCAGGGCGGTGCCGCCGTCTTCAGCATACCGCCGGAACTGATGAAGATCCTCGGGGTCGATGTCGGCACGGAGCTGGCGCTCACGGTCGACAACGGTGCGCTGGTGGCGACACCGCTGAAATCCAGGAAGATGTTTACCCTTGCCGAACTTCTGGAAGGCTCGGACGAGATGATTGCGCTCAGCCGGCAGGCTGCGGGCTTTGATGGTGGGGTGCCGGTCGGGAATGAAATTTTCTGATGGTTCGCAGCAACATTCCCAGGCGGGGAGATGCCTTCCGCATCGATCTTATACCAAGGATCACTGATGGGAACCCATTCGATGGCGTGGAAACGGATACCGGGCAGGAGAATACCGCAGGTCGATGCTTTGAGCATCGACCGAGGATTTCGACGCCCTCCGGTGGCCGAATTCCACGCCACCCGGAGGGCCGGTCGCTTTTGACTTGCGGACGGCGTCGAAAATCCTCGCCGGACCGGTAGGTCCGGCTGCGGTTTTCTCCTGGCCGCAAGCCGAAATCGATCCGGTCGAATGGGTTCCCATCAGTGATCCTTGGTATTAACCCCGTCGTTGGCAAGGAGATGCGCGACACGCATCGGTGCGTCGTGATCTCGCCGAGGGAGGTCAATGCTCTTGGCATGTGTTTGACCGTTGTCATCACCACCGGCGGCGAATTCGCCCGCAAGGCAGGCATGCTGGTCAACATAACGGGCGCAACACGTGGACACTCTCGACTCCGAAACAGTGGATGCCATCGTTGCCCGGGTTGTCGGGATCATCGACCACGATTGAGGGCGCAGGCCCCCTGCCCCAGCCATCCCCTCACGATGGCACCTGCCCTGCCCTCCAGGCGGACCAGTCGATAATCCCGTGGTCGGCCTTTACCCGCACGGAGGCTTCCGTCAGATAGGCGCAGAACAGCACGAGGTTCGGGCAGTCCATACGCGCACCCGGCACCAGCATGCCCTGAAAATCAAGGACATGGGCGCATCCGGCGAGTTCCTGCGTTCTGGGATATTCCTGATGACGGCTGTCGTAGTGCAGCTGGCGATAGTGCGCCGTGTCGACGCCGGTGCCGGCGAGATCCGCGAGCGTGGGGAGCGACACGATGGGGGAGAGATCGGCTGTGAGCTCATAGAGCTTGAACCGGAGTCTTGCGGGGAAAACCGGCTGGCCGCGCGACAGGTGGAAATACATTTCCGAAAGCGCCCCGTCGCGGCGGGTCGAGGTATAGAGCACATCGAAGCTCCCGTCGTCCCAGCGGCCGCCGGAGGCGGCACACTGGCAGGGGTCGCGCCCCTCGCGCACCACACGCCAGACCGTTCCGCTGAAGGCCGATGCGGGCAGCGCTTCCAGCGCATCGATCAGGCGGCTGTCGCGAACGTTTCTCCCGCCCGCCATTTTCAGAGATAGGCACCGGTGTCCAGCCGGTCGAGGACGGCGAGGACGTCAATCGATTTTCCCTGATGGATGAGATCGATTGCCCTTTCGCCGTTCAGTTGCGGGTGGCGGGCATAGAGCCAGGTCCGGATCTCGTCTGCGGCATAATATTCCTGCAGCCGCCCAACGATATAGTGAAGATCCGACAGGATCAGCTCGTTGCGCGGATGCGGTTTCATCGCCCCCGCCTTCCAGCGCGAGACGGTGGCCTTCGAAACATCGGTGATATTGGCAATGTCCACGCCCCGCAGACCGCCAATCTCCTGGAGATCACCGAGGTAACGGCTGACGGGACCCTGCGGCATCTCCCACTCCTTCACCCGAACGGTCTCATTCCGTTTCACAGTCTAGATTCATGCAACAGAAACGTCAAAGTCCGATTTTACGCCCCCTGCCCCAGCCATCCTTCGCCATAGACCACCCGTTCCACGCCGGTAAACCGGGCGAGCCGGTTGAGCTCGGCGTCGAGCTTTTCCAGCCGTCCGGTGCTCTGGCGGATGCCGGGTTCGAGCCAGAGGCGCTTGACGTCGAGGGTGGCGGCCTTGCGGTCGGCCTTCATGTCGATGCGGCCGATCAGGCGGTCGGCTTCAAGCAGCGGGAAGACGTAATAGCCGTAGTCGCGTTTCGCCTCGGGGACGAAAATTTCGATCCGGTAGCGAAAGCCGAACAGCCTCTCGCAGCGATTGCGGTCCCGGATCAGGGGGTCGAAGGGGCTGAGCACCCGGACCCTTTGCGGCGGTGCGGGATGGGCTGCATCGAGCGAGGCCGAAAAGCCTGCGAGCGCCAGGCTCGCCCGCGGCTTGCCGCCATCGGCGGGATCGACCAGCACCTCTTCCAGTTCGTCGCGATGCGCCGCGATCCAGGTCCTTGCCTCCTCCGGCGAGATCAGCGCGAAGAAGGCGGCGATTTCGCCCGGCGTGGCAAAGCCCAGCCGTTCGAAGGCGCCGCGGCAGGCCCAGTCGATGAAGGCGGCTTCGCTCACCTCCCGCTCGAAATGCGGTGCGGGGATCACCCGTTCGGTGAGGTCATAGATCTTCTGGAAACCCTCCCGGCCCGAAATCGCCAGCCGGCCGGTATGCCAGAGGAATTCGAGCGCGGTCTTGGAGGGATGCCAGTCCCACCAGCCGGTGGACCGGGTCGGCCCGGCCTTCAGCTCGCGCGACAGGACCTGCCCGCATTCCTGCACATGGGCGTGGACCTCCTCGGCCGCCCGGTCGAAATCGGCCCCCTGCCATCTGGTCCAGCTTGCCCGCAATTCCGGCTCCTTGCGGCGAAAGCGGTGCTTCCAGTAGGGGAAAAACGCCGCCGGGATGATCGAGGCATCATGGGTCCAGTGCTCGAAAAGCTGGCGCTCGTCCTGAAGCAGGGCGGCAAGATCGTCGCGCCGGTAGGTCTGGTTGCGGGAAAACAGGATCTGGTGATGGGCCCGCTCCACGGTCTGGACACTATCGACCTGTACAAAGCCAAGCGAATGGATGAGATCGAGCAACCCGTTTCGCCCGAGCGCGCGGGCGGGATTGGCGGCAAGTCCCTGGCGGGCGAGAAAGACGCGGCGCGCGTCGGCATTGGAAAGGTGAGAGATCATGGCGGCAGTCTACAGGATGACGGCCTTTTGCAAAGCCGGGTCGCAGGCAAAGACCCCTGCTGTTTCCCGCTGTCCCCGGCAAACGCGCGCCCGGCACCGGACCAGCGGGATAGGCGCTCTCATGCCGGGGATCACGGACGGGTTCCCATCCTTGATCCCTGGTATTAAGCTGGTTCTGACAAGCACCACACGAGGAGGGCTCGCATGACGACCCATTATTACGAGCATCCGGTGTTTCTCCAGCACCTGACACCTCCCGGCCATCCCGAACGGGCCGACCGGCTGCGCTCGCTCAACATCGCGCTGGAGCATCCGAATTTTGCGGCGCTGGAGCGACGGCAGGCGCAGATCGCCAATGAGGACATGGTGCTCTACGCCCATCCGCAGGCCCATCTCGTCTCCGTCATGCGGGCCATGCCGGAGGAAGGCATGAGCCAGCTCGACCCCGACACCTATGCCGGGCCGGAAAGCTTCAATGCCGCACTGACCGGTATCGGGGGCGCGATTTCGGCGGTGGACGACGTGTTTTCCGGTGCCGCCCGCAATGCCTTCGTCGCCTGCCGACCGCCCGGCCATCATGCGGAAAAATCGAAGGCCATGGGCTTTTGCTATTTCAACAATGCCGCCATTGCGGCGCGCTATGCCCAGAAGGTGCATGGCGCCGAGCGGATCGCCATCGTCGACTGGGACGTGCATCACGGCAATGGCACCCAGGACATCTTCTGGGACGACCCGTCGGTGCTGTTCTGTTCCACCCACCAGATGCCGCTCTATCCGGGAACCGGCGGCCGGGATGAATCCGGGGAAAGCGGCAATATCGTCAATGCGCCCTTGCAGGCGCATGATGGCAGCGACCAGTTCCGCGATGCCTTCCGTGACCGGGTGCTGCCGGCGCTCGACGCGTTCCAGCCGGATCTGGTGGTGATTTCCGCAGGTTTCGACGCCCATTACCGCGATCCCCTCGGACAGATCAATCTCACCGGCGAGGATTTCGACTGGGCGACCGGCAAGCTGCTCGATATTGCCGAGAAAAGCGCCGAAGGCCGGGTCGTCAGCCTGCTGGAAGGCGGCTATGATCTGGAAGGGCTCGCCGAATCGGCGGGCATGCATATCCTGCGCTTGATGAGGGGCTGACCTGCCGATGACTGCCGACGCCACTTTTGCCGAAATCTCCGCCCTGTCCTTTGAAAAGGCGGTTGCCGAACTGGAAAGCATCGTTGCACGGCTGGAACGCGGCGATGTGGCGCTCGAGGATTCGATTGCGATCTACGAGCGCGGCGAAGCGCTGAAGAAGCATTGCGAAACGCTGCTCGGGGCCGCCGAAAACCGCATCGAAAAGATCCGCCTCGACCGTGCCGGGAAGCCGGAGGCGACAGAGCCGCTGGACGGCTGAGATTTGGGCTTTCTCCGGGGAGGACGTGGCGGTCCGCTGCTGCGGCCCTGTTGACGGCAAGGAAGCGAGGTCCGCATGAGCTTTTTCCCCGGAGACGATCCTGCCGCCGGTGACCGGCAGGCAGTGGATGCCATCGAGCAGCTGATCATTCCCCGCACCAGCGATATCGGCGGCTTCGAGGTGCGCCGGGCGCTGCCGACGGCGAAACGGCGGCTGGTCGGGCCGTTCATCTTCTTCGACCGGATGGGCCCGGCCCGGCTGGAGGCAGGCGCGGCGCTGGATGTGCGCCCGCATCCCCATATCGGGCTCTCGACCGTCACCTATCTCTTCGATGGCGAGATCAAGCATCGCGACAGCCTCGGCACCGAACTCGTCATCCGGCCTGGCGACGTCAACCTGATGACATCAGGGCGGGGCATCGTCCATTCCGAGCGCACGCCGGAAAACCTGCGGGGTGGCCCGCTGTCGCTGTCGGGTCTGCAGACCTGGCTGGCGCTACCCTCGCATCTCGAAGAAATCGACCCGGCCTTTGCCCATACCGGAGAGGCGGAGCTGCCGGGCTTCGATACCGGTGGTGCCCGGGGCCGGGTGGTGATCGGCGAATTCGAAGGGCTGAAGGCCCCCGTCAGGACCCATTCCCGCACGCTCTATGTCGACCTCATGCTGGAGCCTGCCGCCCGCTTTCCCTTTGCCGCCGGCGAGGAGGAGCGCGCTGCCTATGTGCTCTCGGGCGAGGTCAGCATTGCCGGTGACCGATTTGCCGCAAACCAGCTGCTGGTCTTTCGCCCCGGCGATCCCGTGACGCTTGAAGCCGGGCGGCAGGGCTGCCACCTCATGCTGTTCGGCGGCGATGCGATGGAGGGCAAGCGCTATATCTGGTGGAACTTCGTCTCCTCCTCGCAGGAACGGATCGAACAGGCCAAGGAAGAATGGCGCACCGGCCGCTTCGACATCGTCCCCGGCGACGAGGAAGAGTTTGTTCCATTGCCGGTACGGTGAATATCAGCAATGATGAATGCAGCTGGTATTGACCGTTTTCGGATTGACCGGAATGAAACTGTTCACATTCGTCAACGCGGCGGCAGAAAAGTCAGATAATGGCCTGACTGATCCTGAAGGGATGCAGTCACGCCGCCTTGCCAATTTCTTCCACGCGACAGGCAACACTTTGGCCCTTATCCAGCGATGGCCTCAGCTGATAACCGAGCAGGCCGAGATAGCCGATCAGTTTCGGAACCGTCAGCAACTGGATCTTGCCCCGCATCAGCTCGCTGACGCGCGGAGCAGGGATACGAAGCGCGGCCCCTGTTTCTGCGTTGGTCCAGCCCCTGAGGTCGAGAATGCCCAGAATGGTATCCAGCAAATCAGACCGCAGGGTCAGGTCGAAGACTTCCATCGGGTCGTCGGAAATGGCTTCAAAGACATTCTCGTAGTCCCGGCCTGACATGTGGATTTCTCCGAATTACAGATATCTGTAATATGGACGTGATTACGCCCGCAGTCAAGGTTCTGGAATGGTATCGACAGGTGAACCGGGCAATCGCCTAAAGCAGGGTGGACTAATTGCGTCACACGTTTTTCCCTGCCTCGGGCTTACCCCCACCCCCGCCCCTCCCCACAAGGGGGAGGGAGGCCAGTGGCCAAAACCGACCTGACCACGAGTCGTAAGGGAAGCATAACGCTTGCTGACTCCCTCCCCCTTGTGGGGAGGGGTAGGGGTGGGGGTATGCCCGGGGTTGTGGCGTCAATTGTCACATAATATGGCCCATCCGCTACAAGCGATTTCCCTGACAGGTGATCTCGCCTCCTTGACTCCCGGTTTCGTTGGAATACCCGGCCACGCACGTCCCAATGGAGCATCTGCCTGCGCGGTTTACCCCCGCACGCCCTCCACCACGATCTCCGGCGAATGCGCGGCAAAGCCCTCGCCGGACCAGTCGCCGAGCCATTTTTCGGCCCTGAGGCCCGCTTCCTTCAGCAGCGCTTCGATCTCGCCTTTCGCCGGGAAGGCGATCTTCGAGGCGGCGTGGTAGTGACGGGTGCCGAGCAGGTTCTGATAATGGGTCTCGTAGGTGACGATGTCCGTGGCGGGGTCGAAGCTGGCCTCGTTCCACGCCATGAAGGTGCCGAGTTCGGGATGTTCGACGATCCGTTCGGAGTCGTCCCGGTTCCATTCCCGCCATTCCTCGGCGGCAGGGTTGCGGCTGTCGAAGATGAAGCGGCCCTTGGCGGAGAGATGGGCGGCAATGGTGTTCAGCACCGCGAGCCGGTCGGCGCGGGTCAGAAACACCTGGAAGGCATGGCCGGTCAGCACGATCAGGTCGAATTTTTCCGGCAGCGCAAAGGTCCTGGCATCACCTTCGATGAAGCGCAGGTCGCCACCGGCCTTCCGGGCACGGGCAATCTCCAGCATGGCGGGGGCCGGATCGACGCCAACCACCCGGCACTTGTGGTTTTCCGCAATCGCTGCCGCAAGGCTGCCGGTGCCGCAGCCGAGATCAAGCACCGAGCCCGCCGTTTCCGCCATCAGGAAGCAGGTTTCCGTATCCTCCGACCACTCGTTTTCCAGATCGTAGAAGCTGGCGAGATCGGGATCGTGGTAAAGTTGGTCTTTTTCCATGGATATATCCTGGTTTCGTCGCTTATCCGGCGTCAATATGGTAGCGCCCGTGACACGGGGACGCTAGTTTTGACTGCCTGCATAAAGATGCATCACGGCGAGTCAAGGAAGAGATCGGCAGGTTGATGCTTTTCGAACGGTGGAAGGGCTGAGGTTTATAAGCACCCGAAGAAAAACATATTTCTTCGCCTTCTTGAACTGGCCCGCTTTTGCCGCACCTGAAAGTGAAGTAAAGCCGGGCTCTGGCATAGCCGACTGCCAGGACAAATCGAAGAATGACGACAACAGAGGCCCACGCCCGTGACGATATTGCCAGAGACTCCGCTGCTCGATCAGGTGAATTCTCCCGCTGATCTGAAAAAGCTGGATGACCGCGACATGCCGCAGCTTGCCCGCGAATTGCGCGACGAGATGATCAGCGCCGTCTCGGTCACCGGCGGGCATCTGGGGGCGGGGCTTGGCGTGGTCGAGCTGACGATTGCCATCCACAAGGTTTTCGACACGCCGGATGACCGGCTGATCTTCGATGTCGGCCACCAGTGCTACCCGCACAAGATCCTGACCGGCCGCCGCGACCGGATTCGCACCCTGCGCCAGGAAGGCGGGCTCTCCGGCTTTACCCGCCGGGCCGAAAGCCCCTATGACCCCTTCGGGGCCGCCCATTCCTCCACCTCGATATCAGCCGGTCTCGGCATGGCTGTCGCCGCCGATCTCGACGGCAGGGATCGCAAGGTGATCGCGGTGATCGGCGATGGCGCGATGTCGGCGGGCATGGCCTATGAGGCGCTAAACAATGCCGGTGCGCTCGACGCGCGGCTGATCGTCATCCTCAACGACAACGACATGTCGATTGCCCCGCCGACCGGGGCGATGAGTGCCTATCTGGCGCGCCTTGCCTCGGGCCGCACCTATATGGGCATGCGCGAAATCGGCAAGAAGCTCACCGCCTATCTCGGCAAGACCGTCGACCGCGCCATCACCCGCGCGGTGGAACATGCCCGCGGCTATGTGACCGGCGGCACGATGTTCGAGGAGATGGGCTTTTATCATATCGGCCCGATTGACGGCCATTCCTTCGAGCATCTGCTGCCGGTGCTGCGCAATGTGCGCGACAACCAGCAGGGGCCGGTGCTGATCCATGTGGTGACGCAGAAGGGCAAGGGCTATCCGCCTGCCGAGGCTGCCGCCGACAAGTATCATGGCGTCAACAAGTTCGATGTCATCACCGGCGCCCAGGCAAAGGCCAAGCCGAATGCGCCCGCCTATACCTCGGTCTTTGCCGAAGCGCTGGTCGAAGAGGCCCGCCATGACGAGAAGATCGTCGGCATCACCGCCGCCATGCCGTCCGGCACCGGCCTCGACAAGCTCGCCGACCTGTTCCCGAAGCGCTGCTTCGATGTCGGCATTGCCGAGCAGCATGCGGTAACCTTTGCGGCGGGACTGGCGACGGAAGGCTACAAGCCCTTCTGCGCGCTCTATTCCACCTTCCTGCAGCGTGGCTATGACCAGGTGGTGCATGATGTGGCGATCCAGGGCCTGCCGGTGCGGTTTCCCATCGACCGGGCGGGCTTTGTCGGGGCCGACGGGCCGACCCATGCGGGCTCCTTCGACACCGGCTTACTCGCCTCGCTGCCCGGCTTCGTGGTGATGGCGGCCGCCGACGAGGCGGAGCTGAAGCATATGGTGCGCACCGCTGCCGCCTATGATGACGGCCCGATCTCCTTCCGCTACCCGCGCGGCGAGGGCATTGGCGTCGAGATGCCGGCGCGCGGCGAGGTGCTCGACATCGGCAAGGGCCGCATCCTGAAGCAGGGCACGAAAGTGGCGATCCTCTCCTTCGGCACCCGTTTGCAGGAATGCCTGCTGGCGGCCGAGGAACTGGATGCGGCCGGCCTGTCGACCACGGTTGCCGATGCCCGCTTTGCCAAGCCGCTCGATACCGGCCTGATCCGTGATCTCGTCCACCATCACGAGGTGCTGCTGACGGTCGAGGAGGGCGCATCCGGCGGCTTTGCCGCGCAGGTGCTGCACTATCTCGCGATGAACGGCCTGCTGGACCGGGGCCTGAAGATCCGCCCGCTGGTGCTGCCGGATTGCTGGATGGAACAGGCAAAACCTGAAACCATGTATGAAAAGGCCGGGCTCGACCGGGCCGGCATCGTGCGCGCCGCCTTCCAGGCGCTGGGCCAGCCGGCGCTGCAACCGGTGCTCGGCACGCCCGCGCTCTGACGTCTCACGGCTTGTGGCAGCAGGCGGCCTCATCTTGTTCGGCCTGTGGCTGCATTTAAGTGAGAGGCATGATCATGATCATGCACATCTGCATGTGCATGACATCCACCATCAGCATGATCACGAAGGCCCGGTGACGGAACCGCACAGCCACTGGCACCGGCACGAACCGATGCGCCACAAGCACCCGCATTACCCGGATCTGCATCATCGTCATCGGCACGACTGACGGCAGGTCACGGTCGCCTTGCCGCTGCCGCCGACGCGGAAATGGCGTATCTCTTGACAAAGCGCAATTTTGGAGAATTTACCCCCTACAGGTTGCAACCATTTCTGGACCAATTGGGGCATATTGTTGTATTTCATTACTAAACATGTGAAATTTCACCTTTGGGTTGTCGTGACCTGAAGGAAGGATCCGCATGTTCGATCCGGCAAGACTCGACAACGCCGCCGACATGTTCATGGATGTGGCTTTTGGGAAGAACGGCTGGACAGCAGCCTTGACCAGCTTGTCAGATGCTTTGGATGCCTTCGGCATTGTTCTCATGCCGGTTTCGTCGCGTGTTCCAGGACAGCTTCCTACATCACACGGTTATGGCGAGACAATCGACACTTATGTTCGCGAGGGCTGGTTTACCAATGATGTCAGGTTGGCCGGCGTGCCTGCGATGCTGCGCAAGCACGTAATAGACGACAACGACAGCATGCCTTTCAATCTGCTCACGCATACGTCCTACTACAATGATTTCATGCGAAAGTGTGGCATTGGTCCATTTGCGGCCATGAGCGTTCCCTATGCTGATGAGTTGGTGGCAATCGCCATCAGCCGCCCTCTGGATGGAGCCAATTTCCAGGAAGAGGAGATCATCGCCCTCAAGCGCATCCGCCCGCGTATCATTGCTGGCGCGCAGATCTCCGCCCAGCTCGACAGTGCCCGCAATTCCGGCATTTCAGACAGTCTCGATGCCATGCCGGATGCCGCAGCGCTTCTTGACCGCGAGGGGAAGGTGATCCGGATGAATGCCGCCTGCACCGCGCTTCTGACGCGGGGGCTGGTGCTGAGGTACGGCTATCTCGGTTCAAACCACCGGGCCAATTCCGCCAATGCCCAGACCTATCTCAGGATGGCGATCACCCCGGTCGAATATGCCCATCCGGTGGCCTCGCGGCCGTTTCTGCTCACCCGCGAAGATCGCTTTCCGCTCATTCTGCGTGCCCAGCGGCTGACCGGCCTGTGCTGGCACTATTTCAGCCAGGCCTGGGGGCTGGTGCTGATCAACGATCCTGAAACGGGCCGCACCCCGCAGGCGGAATTGCTCGGCGCGCTGTTCCAGCTGACGCCTGCCGAAACCCGGGTGGCGCTCGAGGTGCTGGAAGGCGGCAAGGATGCGCGCGCGTTGTCCGATGATCTCGGTCTCTCGCACGAAACCGTCCGCCATCACCTGAAAAGCATTTTCGCCAAGACCGGGGCCCGCACCCAGGCGGGTCTGGTCAGCCTGCTCTTGAGACTCTAGACAAAGATCACTGCGCGGTCGGCGGCGGTGCCTTTTCGACCAGCAGGATGTCCAGTTCCCGTTCGGGGTAGAAATCCGTCTTCGTCAGTTCGAAGGTGGTGGGGCCGGTCTTCTTCACCCCGTCGCCGCAGAAGCTCACATAGGTGTCCGGCTTGCCCTTGTCGACCGTCAGGTGGAAGGTGCCGATGGGGCCTGCCCAGTTGCCGCCGGTCGTCAGGATATAGGAGAGCCACTTCTCGTAATAGAAGGTGTCGGGCTTGTCCTTCTGCTCCTGTTCGAGCTTGGCCGACATCTTCATGAAACTGTCGTCGATGCAGTATTTCGACCGGTATTCGCCATAGCTGTTGCCCGGCTTGCCATCCGCGATATAGGTCATCGCCACCGTGCCGCCGACGCTCGGGCGGTAACTGTGATGCACCTGGACCCGCTGATGGGCGGGAAAGATGGTGCGCCACCAGAAGGTGCTGCGCAAGGTCCAGGCCGGGGCATATTCATGCACCTCGCCGTTCCCGGCATCATAGACATCCTCATAGATCAGGCCGCGGGCGATCCAGTCCCTGGCGACATCGGCGGGCAAGGCCTTGATCGCCGCCAGAGCCTTGTCACTCAGCGGAAATTTCGGGATATGCTGCGCCTCCACCTCGCCGGTCACATCGAGACCGCCGACGATCACCCGCTGCTGCAGCTCGGTCTTGATCGGCATGCCGTCCTGCTTCACGGTGAAATCCATGAAATTGTCGCTCTGCCTGTCGGCAACCCCGATGTCCGGCTCCGGATTGGCCTTGATGTCAGGCATCGGGAAGGCAACCACCGTCTCGACATCCTTGTCCGAGGTGTTGTTGTAGACATAGTCGACCCTGACCTCGTCGGCGGAGATATAGAGGTCCTCATGTTCCATGGTTATATCGCGCGAGGTCGCCAGTTCCAGCCCGCCAGCGCCCAGCACGGCGGTGGTGTCATTGGCATGGGCGGGAAAAGCCGCGGCAAAGACAGCGCCCGCCGACAGCAGCGCGAACCGGAAACGGGTGATCAAGACAAAACCTCATCGATGCCAGAAGCAAAAACCGCCACCATTCTAGACGGCGGCACCGGTGCGCCGTCAATCGCTCCAGCCGGTCCATCCATTAATATACAAGGATGATCCCAAAGTAAAACATTCCGGTTCCTGTCGTTTGCACCCGCAACCGGGGCCGAAAATGCATCCCCCGGCAAGACCGGCGACAGGAGACTGCGGAGCCGGGGCCGGGGGCAAAGGGGCTACTGATGCCAAGAAAAGGCTTGCAAGCCCCGGATTTGCCCGCCATTGGAAAGCATGACCAAGCAAAACCAGCGCCTCGACCAGCTCATTCTCGCCCGCAATCTCGTCGCCAGCCGCTCGCGCGCCCGCGATGCCATCGAGCGCGGCACCGTGACCGTCGACGGGCGGGTCGTCACCAAGCCGAGCCTGACCTTCCCCGAAACGGTTGTAGTCACCATCGATGATCCCGCGCAGGACTATGTCTCGCGCGCCGCCCTGAAGCTGAAAGCGGGTCTGGAACATTTCGGCCTGTCGCCGGAAGGCCGCATCTGTCTCGATGTCGGGGCCTCGACCGGCGGCTTTACCGAGATCCTGCTGAAGGGCGGGGCGGCCCGTGTGATTGCCATCGATGTCGGCCATGAGCAGCTGCATCCGCGCCTTCTCGGCGATCCCCGCGTCACCAATATCGAGGGGCTGAACGCCCGCCATCTGGAAATGGAAGATCTCGGCGACACCGCCTATTCCGTGGTGGTGTCCGATGTCTCCTTCATCTCGATCCGGCTGGCGCTGCCGCCGGCGCTGGATTTCGCCGAGCCCGGCTCCTTCGCCGTCATCCTCGTCAAGCCACAATTCGAGGCGGGCCGTGAGGCGATCAGCAAGGCCGGCCTTTTGAAGCAGCCGGAAACCGCGCGCGATGTCGCTGCCGAACTGGAACGCTGGTTTGTCGAGGAAATGGGCTGGACCAGCCTCGGACTGATCCCCTCGCCGATCCAGGGCGGCGATGGCAACCAGGAATATCTTCTCGCAGGAACCAAGCCATGAGCACCGAAACCGTCACCATCCAGAAACTCGGCGCTGAGGGCGATGGCATCACCTATGGCGAGCACGGGCCGGTCTATGTGCCCTTCGCGCTGCCCGGCGACACCGTTGCCATCGCGCGGGTGAAGAACAAGGGCATGATCATGTCGATCACCACGCCCTCTCAGGACCGCGTCACGCCGCCCTGCCGCCATTTCGGCCCGGATGGCAGGAATGGCACCTGTGGCGGCTGCACGCTCCAGCATATGGAGGCAACCGCCTATGCCGCCTACAAGCGCAATCTGGTGGTCGAGGCCCTGCGCGCCAGGGGCCTGACACCTGAGGTCGGCCCGCTTGTCGCCGCCCATCCCGGCGAACGCCGCCGGGTGGTGTTTGCGGCGCGGCGCACCGAGAAGGAATTGCTGCTCGGCTTCAACCAGCCGGAAAGCCACCAGATCGTCAGCCTCGAGGAATGCCCGGTGGCAAGCCCCGGCATTGCGGAAAAGCTCGATGTCATCCGCCGCATCGGCCGGGCGCTGTCGGGCAATGCCGACCCGTTCCGCCTGTCGGTGCTCGACACCCTGACCGGCCTCGACATGTCCGCCGAAGGCGTCAAGGCGCTCGATGACCGCAGCCGTCGTGCCGCGATTGAGGCGGTGCTGGCGGAAAAGGCCGTGGCCCGCGTCGCCGTCAACGGGGAAGTGCTGGTCGAGCCGATCCGCCCGGTGATCGATTTTGGCGGCGTCTCCGTCTCGCCACCGCCGGGTGGCTTTACCCAGGCGACCAGGCCCGCCGAGGAGGTGATGGCAGAACTGGTGCTTGCCGCCGTCGGCAAGGCAAAGCGGGTGATCGATCTCTTCGCCGGCTCCGGCACCTTCGCGCTCCGGCTCGCGCGGCAGGCCCGCGTCCATGCGGTCGAAGGCGATGGAGCGGCGCTGAAGGCGCTCGATCTTGCCGCCCGCGCCACCCAGGGGCTGAAGCCGGTCACCGTCGAAAAGCGCGACCTCTTCCGCCGCCCGATGATGACCAGCGAGCTGAAGGTCTACGACGCCATCGTCTTCGACCCGCCACGCGCCGGCGCCGAAACCCAGGTGAAGGAAATGCTGCGCGCCGGCGTGAAAAAGCTCGTCGCCGTCAGCTGCAACCCGCTGACGCTTGCCCGCGACCTCGCACTGCTGACCGAAGCCGGCTACCGCCTGACCTCCGTCACCCCCATCGACCAGTTCCTCTGGACCTCGCATGTGGAAGTGGTGGCGGTGCTGGAGAAGTGAGGCGGAAAGCTTAGGACGTTTCCATGGGAGCAACCAAGCGCCGCAGGCCTGCCACGAACTTTGCAAAGCTGGGGGATTTGTTGTCATCTATACCAAGGTGCGGTCCGATCTTCTCCGCCCATTCGTGTTTTGCATCACCGACTACAGCAAAACCCAGTTTCTTCATGGCGACCGAGCCGCCGGGGTACACAGCATCCGCCAATATTTCCCATGTTCCACATACGCTGTCCTGCACATATCTATCGAGTACCTCCGCCCTTGCCCGAGGGTAGGCTCCAAGCAAGGCTTTTCGGTCGCCCAGAAACCAGGCCTCCATCTCTTCGATGGCCAAACGAAACATGACGTGAGGACGGGGATCGCATCTGTCAGCCAAAGCGATCAACTCTGCCAGAAAATCGCGACAGTTGCGTTGGTCAGTGTCGACGACGACAAGCACGGCATCGACCCCCGGCGTTTTGGCAAAGCCGGTCAACAGCCGAGGCAAGTTATTCAGCAGCGCGCGCTTGGCGGGATCGGCTTTGGGGTTCATCTTTTTGGGCAGATGACCAACGCCTCTGAAGGGATGTATTCGCCAGCTGTGCGGCGCACCATGTGGTCCCAAAATCGCCGGTACCAGTTTCTCCAGCAATCTTTTTCCCGAACTGTCTTCAACAAGTATTTCAATATGCATCACATGCTCGCGTCGAGATAGTCGCTATACCACAATCCGCCGAGTGGAAGCCCTTCCTCTACAAGCTGACTTACACCCACAACATCCGAAGCACGCCTCACCGCGGAGAATCCATCCGGTTGCTTCTCCAAAATCCAGACTTCATTCGGCGATAATGCATCCACAAAATAGGGCTGGTGGGTGGTCACAAATATTTGTGGATCGTTCTTTCTGCCGCCTGCATGCGAACGAAACTCCCGCGCGAGAACATCCAGAAGCTGGTGATAGAGACCGTTTTCCGGTTCTTCGATGCAAATGAATGGAGGCGGATTTGGATCCTCTAACAACAAAAGATAAGCAAATATTTTTAAAGTACCACCTGACATTTGCTGGGAGTAGAACGGATCCTTAAACCCGCCTGCACCAAAGCGAAGCAAAACCCTATTGTCCTCGGTGACACGCGTCGAAATATTGGCAACCCCAGGAATTTTCTTCGCAATTCTCTCAAGTATAATTTTAAATCGAGCCGGGTACTCCCGCTCCATGTACTGAACTACATTTGCTATATTGTCGCCGTGCACGTTAAGATGCTTCTGCGGTCCCGACGAGGGCAGACTGCGTGCGGCATCCGGGTGGAAGTAGGAGAGATACCACCCCATCAGAAAATCCCGAAAACGGGCAATCCGGGGATGTTCCTTCAGCGTACCAAGAGTTGAGATTCCGAGGCGCCGAAGGTCTGTAAGCTCGATGGACTGGCGCTTGCTATCTTCCTCGCTACCGGATTCCGTTTCCAAAGCCTCTTCGCCAGCCCAAACATGTCCCTTTCCCTTCTCCAGTCGAAGAAATGGATAAGGTCGACCATATTTCTGGTTCTGCCGTCGTTGCTTCAGCACTTCCGAACTGACATAGGGACGGCCCGAGGCGTCAACATCAATGGCAAGTTCATAGCTGATTGGGCGTTCATTTCTTGCTTCCCGGTAGTATATTTCAAACCGGAGCGGCTCATTGACGCCATTGGACCGCAACCGGTCAAATCCGCCACGCTGTTTGGCATCGCATGCTGATTCAACGTCGAGGGTGAGACAATCCGAGATAAAACCGAATGCATCAAACAATGTGCTCTTTCCAGCACCGTTTTTCCCAATTACAACCGTAAATGGAGTAAGCGGTACCTGACCAGATTGCCCCGACACTTTTCCCAGAGTGACGTCGCGAAGTGCACGATAGTTTTGAACCCGAATACCTTCGATCTGTGGCAATGCTATTGATCCTGAAATTCCAGCTTCATAAGGGCGCGAGCTACTATTGGCTCAAAATTCGCTTCGGCGAAAGGTGGGAGGCAGTTTCAATGTGAAATTGGCAGGCAAGGCAGGCGCACCCGACACCTGATGACATCACTTTGAAACCTTGAGCATATTGACGGGGCCGTGCCCCTTCCCGCCGCGAATTCCATGGGCGGCCAATATCCGGTTATGCCAGACCGGCGCGCGTTTGGTTGGCGCGGCAAGGGCAGCTTGCCTGTCCCGCGGCCTCTTGTCCCGCTTGCCCCCACCGCCCATTGCGTCGTATCACCCAGCCATGGCCCGATAAGACGCCTGAAAACAGCGCAGCAAGGGAGGCGGTTTTATCATGCGGATCTTTCTTTCTGCGGCGGGGTTGCTTGTCGTCGACATGGCGTCGAGCCTGCTGTTTGTCCTTCTCTTTTCGCTCACCCGCAACCTTGGGCTTTCCGTTGGCCTGGCGATGGCGCTGGGGGTGGGGCAGATCGGGGTGCAGCTTTTCCGGCGCAAGCCGATCCACAGCATGGAATGGCTGAGCCTGGCGCTGGTGATCTCTTCCGGCACGGCAAGCCTGCTGACGCAGGATGCCCGTTTCCTGCTGCTGAAGCCGAGCGTGATCTACGCAATCGTCGGCATCGCCATGCTGAAGCCCGGCTGGATGGTCCGCTATCTCCCGCCCATCGCCCGGCAGCTGTCGCGGGATATTGCCGTCAGGCTCGGCTTTGCCTGGGCGGGGCTGATGTTCGTCTCGGCGGTCGTCAATCTGGTGCTTGCGGTGCAGCTTGATGTCGCCACCTGGGCCTCGGTGATGACGGCCTTCGGCATTGTCAGCAAGGCACTGCTGTTCGTGCTCGGCTATGGCGCCATCCGGATCGCCACGCGGCGGCGGCTGCGGGCGATGCCCGCGGGCGAACGGGAATCGGTTCTTGCCGCCCATGGTTTCGCGGGAGATGCGAAGGGGGCGTGAACCGGTCCTCCTGCCGGAAGCCGCGCTGCTGGCCCCGGCAACGGACCCTTTGCGCCGCCGCGCGGGCATTTTTCGCAGATTTGCCCCTCGGCGCCCCCGGTGATACCTGCTATCTCCCTGACGTCATTTCCGTTTCTCCCGGGCAATCCATGAGCCGCCATTTCCTTCCCGAGCCCAGCCTGATGGCGCTCGGCCTGTCGCAGATCATCGGCTATGGCACGCTCTATTATGCCTTCAGCCTGCTGTCGCCATCGATTGCGGCGGCCTTCGGCTGGCGGCAGGAATGGCTGTTCGGGGCACTGTCGGTAACTCTGGTGCTGAGTGCGGGCCTGAGCCCGCTGTCCGGGCGGCTCGCCGACAGGCTGGGGGCAGCGCGGCTGATGGTGCCGGGCTCGGTCGCCTCGGGGCTGTTTCTGCTGCTCGCCGGCCTCTCGCCGAATGGCGCGACCTATCTCGCCGCCCTGCTCGGCATGCAGTTTGCCTCCGCCTTCGTGCTCTATTCCACCGCCTTTGCCGCCATCGTGCAGGCGGGCGGGCCGGGGGCGCGCAATGGCATCACCCATCTGACGATGATTGCCGGTTTTGCCTCGACCCTGTTCTGGCCGTTTACCGCCTTTCTTCTCCACCACATGGACTGGCGCGCCATCCACCTCCTGTTCGGCGGGCTCAACCTGCTTGTCGCGCTGCCGATCCATGTCTGGCTCTACCGCCGCGCCCGCAAGGGGCGGCAGCAGAGCACGGCGACCCCTGCGCCCCACACCGGCCCGCTGCCGGACGAGACCCTCCCTGCCCCGGCCTTCCTGTTTCCGCTGATGGTGGCGGCCTTTGCGGCGGAAGGTTTCCTGCTTTCCTCGGTGCTGGTCCACATGGTGCCGCTGACGGCGGCGGTCGGGCTGGGTGCCGCCGCCCCCTATATCGCCACGCTGTTCGGCCCGGCGCAGGTGGTGGCCCGCTTCGTCAACATGGTGTTCGGCCGCAATCTCTCGCAGGCCGTGCTGGCGCTTGCCGCCGCCTTCCTGCTGCCTGCGGGCGTCACCTTGCTGGTGCTGACGGCACCCGGCCTTTACGGGGCCATCGCGTTTGCGCTGGTGTTCGGCATGGGCTCGGGCGTTGCCAGCATCACCTCGGGCACCCTGCCGCTCGAACTGTTCGGACGGCAGGGCTATGCGACCCGGCTTGGAGTTGCGACCGGGGTGCGGCTGTTCTGCTCGGCGCTCGCCCCCTTCGCTTTGTCGGCGCTCGAAGCCCGGCTCGGCACCATCCCGGCGCTCTGGTGGATGATCGCCGTCGGCGGGCTCGGCACCCTGATGTTCCTCGCCATCGCCATGCGGGGATTCGCCACCGCCCGCCGCTGATCAGGCCCGCTTGCGCCGTGCAATCGCGTGCAGCGCCAGAAGATCCTGGGCGATGGTGGCGGCGGCAAGTGCGGTGATTTCGGCGTGGTCATAGGGGGGAGAGACCTCCACCACATCCATGCCGACCACATTGACGCCCGCGAGATTGCGCAGGATTTCCTGGGCCTGGTAGCTGGTGAGCCCGCCCGGCACCGGCGTGCCGGTTCCCGGTGCCGCCGAGGGGTCGAGGCAGTCGATGTCGAAGGTGATGTAGCAGGCGCGGTCGCCGACAATCTCCCTCACCCGCGCCGCAATCGCCTCCGGCCCCTGTTTCTGCACCTCGATGGCATTGAGGATGGTAAAGCCCAGCGGATCGGGATTATGGGTGCGGATGCCGACCTGCACGGAGGCCGAGGGGTCGACCAGCCCGTCGCGGGTCGCATACCAGAGCATGGTGCCGTGATCGATCCGCCCGCCCTCGTCGGCCCAGGTATCGGTATGGGCATCGAACTGGATCAGCGCCAGCGGTCCATGTCTGGCCGCATGCGCCTTCAGCAGCGGATAGGTGACGTAATGATCGCCGCCAATCGACAGCAGGGCGGTGCCCGCGTCGAGAATGGTGGTGGCGGTCTCGACGATCCGGTCAGCCACCTCCTGCGGGCGGCCGGGATCAAACAGGCAATCGCCGTAATCGATCACCGCCATCTCGTCGAAGGGGTCGAAATCCCAGGGCCAGGGGGCGGACCACGCCATGTGGGCGGACGCCGCCCGCACCGCGCGCGGCCCGAAGCGGGTGCCGGGCCGGTTGGAGACCGCGAGATCGAAGGGAATGCCCATCACCGCCACATCGGCGCCGGTCAGATCCCGGGTATAGCGCTTGCGGAGAAAGGACAGCGCCCCCGCATAGGTCGCCTCCATCATCGTGCCGTGATCGGAACTGCGGGTAAAGGCGAGATCGCCCTGGTGCGGGGTGAGATCGAGGGGGTCGGCCATGGTCAAACATCTCCTTTGGGCTTGCCTGAGAAGAGCAGAGCGGGCAGTCTCCATCCACCCCCTTAAGACCTAGGCCAAAAGGCTTAAAGATCATGCCCGTTGCAGACCCCAATGACCGGAACACGCCGCCCGGCTGGACAGCGGCGCTGGCAACCGCAATCCTCACCCTGGGCTCGGACGCCTTTCCGCAGGCCCTGCGGCAACTGCTGGACCAGCTGGTGGCGAGCGATGGCATCATCGTCACTGCCTATCGCGGGCTGGAGCGGCCGCAGGCGCTCTATCACGATCTTCCCCCCGACAGCGCACTGATGGCAACGCTCACCTATGAGAGCGGGCCCTATCTGATCGATCCGTTCTTTCTGGCGGTGCGCAACGGCGTGTCGCCCGGCGCCTACCGGATCGGCGATGTCGCGCCGAAGGGCTTTCACCGCTCGCCCTATTTCGAGACCTATTACCGCCGCACCCTTGCGGTCGACGAGCTCTGCCTGCTTCTGGAACCGGAAGGCGAAAGCTGGCTCACCCTGTCGCTCGGACGGGGGCCTGAGGACCGGCCCTTCAGCGGGACGGAGCGGGACCGGGTGCGCAGCCAGTTCCCGGTGCTGTCGGCGCTGGTGCATCATCACTTCGGCGGCGGTCGCATAACCCAAATGGGTGAAGCCGGTTCGTCCCCCGCATCGCAGGAGGCCGAAATGCTGAAGGGTCTCAGCCCGCGCGAGCGCGATATCATCCGGCTGATCCTCGATGGCCGTTCGACGCGCGGAATCGCCGCGATGCTCGGCCTTGCCGAAGGCACGGTGAAGGTCCACCGGCGGCATGCCTATGCCAAGCTTGACGTTGCCACCCGGGGCGAACTGTTCGCCCGGGTGATGAAGCGGGTATGAGCTTTGCACGGCAGGGCAAATCCGGTAAGGGAGGGTGAAACAGCCCCGAAAGGACATGCGCATGGAGCCGAAAAGCCAGACGGTGGCAGATGTCAACATCCGCCGCAGTGCCGATGGCAGCTACTGGTTTGCCCTGACCTGGCGCGGCGTCACCAATCCCGCCGTCGGCCCCTTCCGCAACCAGATGGATGCCGCAATTGCCGCGCAAGCCGCCGTCAAGGCGCTTGAGGCCCGTCGCGGCGGGTAGTTATCCCTTCCGGGCCATGAATTTCTGCAGGGCTGCAATGGCTTCGGCGCTTTTCAGCCGGGCGGCGAAATGGGCGATTTCCTCGTCGATCCGCTGGCCGACATCCGGGCGGCCCTTGCGGATCAGGTCGCGGGCGATCTTCAGTGCCTGCGGCGGCTTGGCGGCAAGGCTTGCGGCGGCGGCCAGCGTCGCGCGCTCGACGTCTTCCTCCGGCACCACCTTCCAGATCAGCCCTGCTGCCTTCGCCTCCTCCGCCGTAAAACCCTCGCCTGCGGCAAACATCGCAAAGGCGCGCTGATGGCCCATCACCAGCGGGCCGAGCAGGCTGGAGGCGGCTTCCGGCACCAGCGCCAGATCGACAAAGGGGGTGCGAAACTGCGAGCGCGGCGAGGCAAAGGTCAGGTCGCAATGCAGGTGGATCGTCGTGCCGATGCCGATGGCGAGCCCGTCGACGCCGGAGACCAGCGGCTTTTCGGCCCCGGCCAGCGCATGCAGGAAAGCCACCACCTCCTCGCCCATCTTGCCGCCCATGGCAAAGCCCATGAAATCCGCCATGTCATTGCCCGCCGAAAAGCTGCCGGGCGTGCCGAGCAGCGCGATGGCGCGAATGCCGGGATCGGCATTGGCCTCCGTTATCGCCGCAGTCAGCGCCGCATACATGCCACGGGTGATGGCATTCTTCTTGTCCGGCCGGTTGAAGCGCAAAAGCAGCACGCCGGGAGAGGTTTCCGGCCGTTCGACCAGCAGCAGGGTGTCGCTCATCGTCTTCCCCTCAATCCAGCAGGGACCGGGCAGCGGCAAGGCTTGCCGCGCCATTGATCACCCGGTCCTTCAGCGATGTGGTTTCGCCAATCAGATTTTCAGCGGCGAAGCGGCAGAGCGCCACCCGCCTGTCGCCTGCGCCATCGGAACTGTCGGCCAGTGCCCCCCTGGCCAGCATCGCGCCCGTCATCGCAAGGCCGAACAGCCGCAGATAGGGCGTGGCACCGGCCAGTGCACCGGTCAGCCTGCCCGCCGCCACTTCCGACAGCATCCATTCGGTGGTGTCGGTGAGATCGGCCAGCGACTGGTCGAGCCGGTCGGCGCTGCCGCCGAATTCCGGGCGGTTGGAGGCGCGCAGACCGGCGGCAACTGCTTTCAGCTCGCCGATCAGCCCGCGCACCTGCGCGCCGCCGGACAGCGGCAGCTTGCGGGTGACGAGGTCGATGGCCTGAATGCCGTTGGTGCCCTCGTAGATCGGCGCAATCCGGGCATCGCGCAGATAGCGCGCGGCCCCCGTTTCCTCGATGAAGCCCATGCCGCCATGCACCTGGATGCCCATCGAGGCGACATCAACCCCGGCATCGGTGGAAAAGGCCTTGGCGATGGGGGTCAGCAGCGCGGCCCGCTCCTGCCAGTGATTTTGCGCCGGCCCGTCGCTGTGGTGTCCCATGTCGGTGGCGTAAGCGCAGGAAAAGCAGATGGCGCGCGCGCCTTGCGTCAGCGCCTTCATCGTCACCAGCGTGCGCTGCACGTCGGGATGGTCGATGATCGCGCTCATCCCCGGTCCCTGATGATCGGGTGCCTTGCCCTGGGTGCGATCCTTCGCATACCGGATCGCCTTCTGGGTCGCCGCCTCGGCGATTGCGACGCCCTGCATGCCGACCGCCAGCCGGGCATTGTTCATCATCGTGAACATGCAGTTGAGGCCCTTGTTCTCCTCGCCGATCAGATAGCCGATGGCCCCCTTCTCCGCGCCGAACCGGCCGTCGCCATAGATCATCGTGCAGGTCGGCGAGCCATGGATGCCGAGCTTGTGCTCGATGGAATGGCAGAAGAGATCGTTGCGGGCCCCGATCGAGCCGTCCGCATTGACCAGGAATTTCGGCACCAGGAACAGCGAGATCCCGCGCGTGCCTTCGGGCGCATCGGGCAGCCTTGCGAGCACCAGATGGATGATGTTCTCCGTCGCATCATGCTCGCCCCAGGTGATGAAGATCTTCTGGCCGAAAATCCGGTAGGTGCCATCGCCGCGCCGCTCGGCGCGGGATTTCATCACGCCGAGATCGGAGCCGGCATGCGGTTCGGTGAGGTTCATGGTGCCGGTCCATTCGCCCGACACCATCTTTTCCAGATAGGTCGCCTTCAGCGCATCCGAACCGTGCTTGTCCAGCGCCTCGACCGCGCCCATGGTCAGGAGCGGTGCCAGCGCGAAGCCCATCGACCCGGAATTCCACATCTCGATGGTCGCGACATTCAGCATGTGCGGCAGGCCCTGCCCGCCAAAGGCTTCCGACGCCGTCAGCCCGTTCCAGCCGCCTTCGCGCCAGCGCCGGTAGAGATCCGCCCAGCCATCGGGAAGCGAGACGACACCATCGGCAATCCGCGCCCCCTGCACATCGCCCGGCCCGCCAAGCGGCGCAATCGCCTCGCTGGCAAAGCGCCCGGCTTCGGCAAGGATGGCATCGGCGAGATCTTCGGTGAGATCGCCGAGCACGCCCGTTTCCAGCGCCTCGCCAAGACCCGCCACATGCTTGAGGGTAAACAGGATATCGTCGACCGGGGCCTTGTACATCACCACCACTCCCTGATTCTAATTTGTTCTGCGGGACGGAAGCATAGCGCAAATCCGTGAAAGCCAAGCGTGCAAAGGTGGGTCGGCGTTTCAGACTTCAGGATATGTCCCCGGCACATCACCTTATCCGTGCCGAGCCTTCTCCGGCGCAAGCTTCGCGACATCGCCCGTGTCTACCCTCAGCCGCATCAAGACGTCCGGTCGCGCCGGGGTTCCGCCGCGATACATGTACAGAGGCAATGAAGCACCCATGGCGAAACTGCGCTATTTCGACTCGACCGCCTATCAGAAGGCGCTTCAGGCCCCGCTCGCCCTTCATTCCGAGTTTCTGAGAACCGGGCGGATCTTTCGCGGCAAGGAGCGGTGGGATGCCATCGAGAAGCGCTATCTCAGCCATGACGAGGTGGCGGCGCGCACGGTGCTGAAGCTCGAGACCGCGGGTGAAAAGACCCATGAGCGGATCAACAATTTTCACCACAACATTGCCTTTCCGAAACTGCTGTTTTCCCGCACTCTCGATAACCGCCCGCATCTCGGCTATTGCCATGTGACGGCGGCAAACACCCGGCTGATGAATGACGACAGCGTCAAATGGGCCTTCTACATCGCCAATTTCTTTGCCGAGATCGGCGAGGAGCTGAAATTCATCGGCAAGGTCGACCAGCAGGTGAAACGGATGTATTTCGCGGTTGCCGTCCAGAACGACAACGAGCAGGCGACGAAGATGGTGGTCGACCGGCATCTGAAGCCCGATGGCATCCTGTTTCGCACCCATGATCCGAAGATCGCGCTGAAGAACATCCTGATGCTCGGGACCAACGATCCACGCCTGCGGGCAAAGATCCGGGATCTCTGATCCCGGGCAAAGATCCGGGATCTCTGATCCCGGGCAAAGATCCGGGATCTCTGACCCCGGTCGGAGATCCGGGATCTTCGCCCTGCCCGCAAAAGCCGTTTGCCCTCGGGCGGGCGCTTGCGGTAGGAACAGGCTCATGTTTCACGAGAGGTCCTGATTGGGGATGACAGCCCGGCTGATCGATATCGCGCGCGCGCCGCAGGAGGCACTGGCGGCTGCCGTGGCGCTCTTGCGGGCGGGCCAGTGCATCGCCATGCCGACGGAAACCGTCTACGGCCTTGCCGCCGACGCGACGGAGCCGGAGGCGATCAACCGGATCTACGAGACCAAGGGCCGGCCGCGCTTCAATCCGCTGATTTGCCACATGGCCGATCTCGCCATGGCGGAGCGGCATGCGCGGTTTGATCCGCTCTCGCGCCAGCTTGCAGAGGCCTTCTGGCCGGGACCGCTGACGCTGATCCTGCCGGTCAAGCCGGAAAGCCGCATCCATGATCTCGCCACCGCCGGTCTCGACACTGTCGGCGTGCGGGTGCCGGAAGGCTTTGCGGCCGAGCTCATCCGCGCCTTCGGCCGCCCGCTCGCCGCCCCCAGCGCCAACACCTCGGGCGCGATCAGCCCGACCTCGGCGGCGCATGTGATGGGCGATCTCGGCGGGAAGATCGGGCTGGTGCTGGATGGCGGTCCCTCTGGCATCGGGGTGGAATCGACCATCGTCAAGGTCGAGGGCGACAGGCTGCGGCTGCTTCGCCCCGGCGGCATTGCGGCGGAAGAGATCGAGCGCCTGACAGGCCGGACGCTGGAACGGGCGGACAAGACCGGCACCGCCCTTGAAGCGTCCGGGGCTTCAATAGAAGCGTCCGGGGCTTCAATAGAAGCCCCGGGGATGCTCGCCTCCCATTATGCGCCCTCCGCCCATATGCGGCTCAATGCCGATGCGCCGCGCGAGGGAGAAGCCTTTCTCGCCTTTGGCCCGGAACCTGTCGAGGGGATGGAACGGGCCTGCTTTCATCTCAACCTCAGCCCGAAAGCCGATCTCGGCGAGGCCGCCGCCCGGCTGTTTGCCGCCATGAAGATGGCCGATGCCACCGGAGCCACGATGATTGCGGTCGCGCCCATTCCCGGCCATGGCCTCGGCGAGGCGATCAACGACCGCCTTGAGCGCGCCGCCGCTCCCCGGCCCTGAGACGGTCGCAGGATGCGAAAACGCCGAAGTGTCTTTGTGTGATTGGCCGGAGGTGCTAGATATCGACACGAAACAGGATGGATGCCGATGCCGCTTTCCGACGATCTTGCTGCCCGGTTCAGGAACCTTGTCGGACCCGGCGAGGCGCTGACCGCTGCCGGTGACATCGCCCCCTACCTGACGGAAAATCGCGGTCTTTATCACGGTCATTCGGCACTGGTGCTGCGCCCGGCCTCGGTCACGGAAGTCTCGGCGATCCTGAAGCTTGCCAGCGACACCGGCACGCCGGTCGTGCCGCAGGGCGGCAATACCGGGCTTGTCGGCGGCCAGACGCCGCGCACCGGGGGCGACGATATCGTGCTGTCGCTGGAGCGGCTCACCCGCATCCGGGCGGTCGATCCCGTCGCCAACACCATCATCGTCGATGGCGGGGCGGTTCTGGCCGATGTCCAGCAGGCGGCAGAGGCGGTCGACCGACTGTTTCCGCTGTCGCTGGGGTCGGAAGGCAGCTGCCGGATCGGCGGCAATCTCTCCACCAATGCCGGGGGCACCGCCGTGCTCGCCTATGGCAACATGCGCCAGCTATGCCTCGGGCTGGAAGTGGTGCTGCCGACCGGCGAGATCTGGAACGGGCTGCGCAGCCTGAAGAAGGACAATACCGGCTATGACCTGCGCGATCTCTTCATCGGCGCGGAAGGCACGCTCGGCATCATCACCGGCGCGGTGCTGAAACTCTTTGCCCGCCCAAGAGGCCACGAGGTCGCCTTTGCCGGCGTGAAGAGCGTTGCTGCGGCGCTGAGGCTGTTTGAACGGGCCCAGAGCCGCTGCGGCGCGGCCCTCACCGGCTTCGAGCTGATGCCCCGCCTTGGCGTCGAGTTTACCTCGCGCCACATTCCCGGCGTCCGCGACCCGCTGGAAGGTGCCCATCCCTGGTATGCGCTGATCGATGTCTCGACTTCGGACAGTGCCGATACCGCCTCGGGCATGATCGAGGCGCTGCTGGAAGACGGCTTTGCCGCAGGCGTGATCGGGGATGCGGTGGTCGCCCAGTCGGAAGCGCAGCGCGCCGCCCTCTGGCACATGCGCGAAAGCATGTCGCCGGCGCAGAAGCCGGAAGGCGGCTCGATCAAGCATGATGTCTCGGTGCCGGTCTCGCGCATTCCCGATTTCATGGCCGAGGCGGAAAAGGCGGTGCTGACGGCGATGCCCGGGGCCCGCATCTGCGCCTTCGGCCATATGGGCGACGGCAATATCCATTACAACATTTCCCAGCCAGTCGGGGCCGACACCCAGGCCTTTCTCGGGCGCTGGCGGGAGATGAACGGCATCGTGCATGGCATCGTGCGCCGCTACAACGGCTCGATCTCCGCCGAACATGGCATCGGCCAGCTGAAGCGCGACGAGCTGGCGGCGATCCGCGAACCGATCGAGATCGACCTGATGCAGCGGATCAAGCGGGCCTTCGACCCGAAAGGCATCATGAACCCCGGCAAGGTGCTGGCAGCGGAGAGCCGATGAGCGACAGCAAGCCGATGCCCGACATGACGCTGCGCATCGATTTTGCCAACGGGGCCCGGCTGGGTCCGGGCAAAATCGAGCTGTTGCAGGGGATTGCCGAACATGGCTCGATCCGGGCGGCGGGGGTGGCGATGGGCATGTCCTACCGCCGCGCCTGGCTTCTGGCCGACGAGATCAACCGGATGTTCCGCGAACCCTCGGTCCTGACCCGCCACGGCGGCAAATCCGGCGGCGGTGCGGGTCTTACCCCCTATGGCGCGGCGCTGCTTGCCCGCTGCCGGGCGATGGACGAACGGGCACGGCAGGTTCTGGAAGCTGATCTTCTCGCCCTCGATGCCGAGCGCAATCCGGATTTCAAGCCGGACTGATCAGGTGTCGCCGCCGCGAAACATCCCTTCCGGCGCAATCGACAGGGCCTTGAACAGCACTTGCACGGGATGGCCGGGGGCAAGGCCGAGGCTGCGGGCGGAAAGCCGGGTGATGCGGGCAAGAACCCGCTCGCCGGAGCAGGAGACCGTGACCTCCACCGACGCGCCGTCATCCCTCATCGCCTCGATGGTGCCGGAGAGCCGGTTGAGGCTAGAAAGCCCGGTCACCGTGCCGGTCGCCAGAACCACGTCGCCTGCCGGAATGTGAACCCGCAGCCGCGTGCCCCCGGCCACATCGACATGGCGCAGATAGAGCGTGCCTGCGGGCGATTGCGCGACGGTCAGTTCGTCTTCGGGCAGCTGGGCGATGACGGTGGCGTGCAGGAAGCTTCCCGCCATGCCGGATGCCCCTCCCTCGCTGTCGCCATGCGCCATGCCCGGCGCGGAGCCGACGATCCGGCCCCGCTCCAGCGCGATGACGCGGGTGGCGAGACGGGCGATTTCGGCGACGGAATGGCTGACATAAAGAATAGGAATGTTTTCCACGTCGCGGATGCGCTCCAGATCCGGCAGGATATCGGCCTTCAGCTGGTCGTCGAGCGCCGACAGCGGCTCGTCCATCAGCAGCAGTTGCGGTTCCGACATCAGCGCCCGGCCCAATGCGACGCGCTGTTTCTCGCCACCCGACAGCGATTGCGGGCGGCGGTCGAGCAGCGGCGTGATGCCGAGCAGGTCTGAAATCCGGGCGAGGTTTTCCGCCCGCCTGTCGGCCATGCCGCGTATAAACCGCGTGCCATAGGCAAGGTTCTGGCGGACCGACAGATGCGGAAACAGCCGCCCTTCCTGGAAGACATAGCCGATGCGGCGGCGATGGGCGGGCACGAACAGGCCGCCCTCGCTGTCGCTCCAGGTCGTGTCGCCGAAGCGGATGGTCCCTGCCCCGGGCTTTTCCAGTCCCGCCACCATATGGATGATCGAGGTCTTGCCGGAGCCCGAGGGGCCGAAGAGCGCCGTCAGGCCCTGCCCTGCCCGGAACCTGGCTTCAAGCGTGAAGCTGCCCTGCCGGTGGCGGATATCGACCTCAAGCATCCGCCGCCCCCACCCGCCGGGCGATGCGGCGCGACAGAAGTTCCGACAGCGCCAGCGCCCCCATCGATATCGCAATCGACACCAGCGTCAGCCGCAGCGCCGCCGCGTCGCCGTCCGGCGTCTGGGTATAGCTGTAGATCAGCGCGGCAATCGTCTGGGTTTCGCCGGGAATGTTGGAGACGAAGGTGATCGTGGCCCCGAATTCACCGAGCGCCTTGGCAAAGGCAAGGATGGTGCCTGCAACGATGCCCGGCAGGATCAGCGGCAGGGTGACGGTGAGGAAGACGGCGGCGGGCGGCGCGCCGAGGCTTGCGGCAGCCGATTCCAGCCGCCGGTCGACCGCATCCAGCGACAGGCGGATCGCCCGCACCATCAGCGGAAACCCCATGACGCCTGCCGCCAGCGCCGCCCCGGTCCAGCGGAAGGAGAAGACCAAACCGAGATCGCTTTCGAGAAAACCACCGAAAACGCCCTTCCGCCCGAAGGAGACCAGCAGCAGATAGCCGGTCACGACGGGCGGCAGGATCAGCGGCAGATGCACAAGGCCATTCAGCAGCATCTTGCCGGGAAAGCGGGCGCGCGACAAAAGCCACGCCACCCCTATGCCTGGAGGCAGCGAACAGGTGACGGCGATGGCCGCCACCTTGAGGCTGAGCCCGATTGCCACCCAGTCTTCAGGAGCAAGGTCCATTCAATCCCGATATTACTTGTGCGCGAGGACCGTGAAACCGGCGGCCTCGAAGGTTTTCGTCGCAGCCTTCGTATCGAGATAGGCGAGGAAATCCGCCGCATCGCTGCCCATGGCCGCCCTGGTGAGGGCCGCAGGATAGACAATCGGATCGTGGCTGTCTTCCGGGAAAATGCCAACCTGTCTGACGTTCTTTTCCGCCTTCGCATCCGTGACATAGACGATGCCATAGGGCGCTTCCCCCCGCGCAACGAGCGTCAGGGCGGCGCGGACATTTTCCGATTCCGCCAGCTTGTCCCTGACGCCATCCCAGGCTTTGAGCTTTTCCAGCGCCTGCATGGCATAGATACCGGCCGGCACGCTCTTGACCAGGCCGACGGCAAGCTTGCCCGTGCCGACCAGCTTGCCGAGATCGACGCCCGGCTTGAGGTCGACCGCGGCGGCATCCTTGCCGCCAACCAGCACCAGCTGGTTGGCGAGCAGGTTTTCCCGGCTCTTCGTGTCGATCAGCCCGGCTTTTTCCACATGGTCCATCCATTTCAGATCCGCCGAAATGAACAGGTCGGCAGGCGCGCCCGCCTCGATCTGCCTGGCGAGCGCCGAAGAGGCGGCAAAGGACAGGGTGACGTCCTTGCCGCTTTTGGTTTTCCAGCTTTTGGCAAGCGAGGTCAGGACATCCTTGAGGCTGGCTGCGGCAAAGACCGTGACCGGCTTGTCGGCAGCCTGGGCAACACCGCTGGCGGAAACGACGGAGCCGCCGAAGAGGGCCAGAAATCCGAGGGCGAGAGCGGTGCGGCGGGTGACGGATGTGGGAAGCATGAGAGGTCTCCATGGATTCGATGTATCCACCGGGATATATCGATGCCCGCAAATGTGCAAGGCCCGCCATCCAAATTCTGGAGGCGGGCCTTGATGAAGCCGGTGGATCGAACCCGGCTTATGCTGGATTGGTTACGCGCCGTTTCGAAGCTGCGACAGGGTGAACAGCGTATTGGCACTGATGCCGCCGCTCGAGCCCGCCAGAATCGAGGCCGCATTGGCGCCGTCGGCGCTGTCATTCTTCAGGTCATAGAAGACCGTGAAGCGCTGGATCAGCTTCTTCACCTTTTCCGGGTCCTTGAGATCATTGAGGTTGAGCTTCTTCAGCACCGTTGCCTGCTGCTGCTCGATCTTCATGCTGCTGAACTGGTCCGGCATCTGGAAGGTGGTCTTGAACACTTCGAGCAGGGCGGAATCGCCGAGGATATCATAGGCCGAGGTGATGCTCTGCGCCTTGCGCTGGAAATAGAGCGCGAGGCGAACGCCGGGATTGTCATCGCCCTGGCGCACTTCCAGTTCATTGGTCAGGTAATTGTCGAGCGTCTGCTGGAGATGGCCGCGGTCGAGGATGCTCGGCTTGTTGTTCTGGATGAGATTGCCCTTGGCATCGAAATTGAACGAGGCGACGATTTCCTTGAAGCGCTGGTCGCTCTGGGTGTTGACGAAGCTCTTGGGATCATTGATGTCGGACTTGAAGATCTGCTTGACGAAATCATTGGTCACCGTCTTCGGATCGATGCCACGGGCGACCAGGGTGAAGTCGATCAGGCGGCGATTGCCGATCAGCGCGTCGACCGTCTTCAGCTTGCCGACTTCGGTCTGATAGTAGGTGGATTCGTCCGTCGCCTTCTTCCTGGCCGTATCCAGTTCCGGAGCAACGAGGAAGCGGGTTTTCTGGACGATATAGTTCTTTGCGGTTTCCTGAATGGATGTGGTGCTCTGCGCCATCTTCGGCGGCGCAATCGCGCCCTTGGCGTCGAAGTTGAAATCCTGCGCCAGCTTGACCAGTCGCGGATCATTGGCGCGATTGGCAAAACTCTTCGGGTCGGAGAGGTCGCTGGTCAGCACCTTCTTCAGGTCCGACTTCAGGAATTCTCCCGGCTGGATGTTGAAAGCCGACAGCGTGATCTTCAGCATGGTCGCATTGTTGAGAAGATCATCGGCCTTTTTGATCGAGGCGATATTGTTCTTATAGGAAGTGATCAGCGACTGGCGCGTCGTTTCATCGGAATCGCGATAATGGGAATTGTAGCCGTTCAGGATCTGGTTCTGGTAGGTGGCCGACTGCGCATTGCCCGCCGCAACCGAACCATCGGCAGCAAAGTTGAACATCTTGGCGATGGCCTTGTAGCCGCCGGTCTTGTCCTGGGTATTGGCGTAACTGTTGGGGTCGTTGACATCGCTGGTGACGATATTCTCGAAAGTCGCCTTCAGGAAGGACGGCGGCAGGCCGAGTGCGGTGCGCACGATCTCGAACATCCGGCTGTTGCCGGTGATCTGGGTGACATCGGTGACCTGGTTGATCTGCTGGACGTAATAGGCGCGGTTGACGGCGGCTGCGGAGGGCGTCTTGTGGGTCGGAACCGTCAGGGCATAATTGTCGGTGACGGCGGTGACCTGGGCTGCCGTCTGCGCGCCGCCCGCCTTGACCGTGCCATCGGTGTTGAAACTGAAGGCATTGGCCAGCGCCAGCCCGCGCGCCTTCTCGGTGGCGTTGGAAATCTTGTTGACGTAGGAATTCGGATCACTGACATCGCTGGTCAGGATCGACTTGATATTGCTGAAGGAGTAGAAATCGGTGTTGTAGCCGAAATTCTTCAGCGCATAATCGCGCAGCCGGCTGTTGGTCAGGAACTGGTCGACATTCTGCACGGTGCCGACCATCTGCTTGTAATAGCGGGTATCGTCGGCAACCTGATCGTCTTCGGTCGTCACTGACTGATTGTATAGACCGATGACATCGTCTTCCTGCGCCTGGCTCTGGGCAGCCGTGGTCGCGCCGGAGAAATTGAAGGCGAGCGCGAATTTTCGGTAGCGGTCGTCGGTCAGGCGATTTGCAAAGCTTTGGTCGTTGGAAAGGTCGCTCTCCAGCACCTTCTTCATGAAGCCCTTGGCATAGGTCATGTCTTCCAGGCCATTGGCCTTCATCGCATAGGCATAGAGACGCTGGTCGGCGAGGAAATCCTTGACCGAGGTGACCTTGCCGATATTGGCCTGGAAATAGGCGGTTTCGCGCGCAACGGTCTTGTCGCTGGCAATCTGCTTCAGCGATCTGGCCATGTCCTTCTGGACAAGGTTGAGATTGACAAGTGTGAGACCCATGGAGTGTCGGCCTTCTATTATGCCTTTGCCATTTCCGTTGTCTATCAGCGGGCTTGTTCGGAGCTTGCGGCCAGTCTCGCAATGAAATCTTAAGATTTGGTCGACAGCCGATCTGGAAAATTCTCCGGTTCCTGTTCACCAGACAGAAACCTTCTGCTCTCTGCTTTTGATAACCATCGGGAAACGCAAAGTTTTTTTAACCGCAAATTTTAAGCTCAACGGAATGGGCGCTGCCTATTGTGAGGCCATCAGAGGACGGAAAACGTCCCGGAGATCCCGGAAACGGCTCTCAGGTAAAACAAGGGAAATGCGTAATGACGAATCTGGTTATGAAGCCCGAATGGGCGGCAGCAGCCTTGCGCCTCGATCCGGCGCGGATCCCCCAGCAACTGACACTCTCGATGCAGGGCGTGGCCGGGGATGTCTCGATTACCATTGATGCCCGCGGCGCCATCATGCGAAAAATTCTGCCGTCGAGCGGCCTGCCGCTGTCGATTGCACTGCCTGCCCGCGCCTTCAAGGGGGTCGCGGCCCGCGCCATCGACCATGGCGATGGCAATGTCACGGTGACGCTGGAACTTCACCACGACGATCCGGATCTGTGCATCCCGCTGCTGGTTGCCCATGATCTCTGCGATATCGCCGCCGACTGGCGCAACTGGGCCACCGCCTTCCGCATTCCGATGCTGATGGTCGAGGCCGATGGCGTCGCCCGGCCGCTGGAAGAGCATCTCGGCGACATCGGCCTGCGCCAAACCAAGCCGCGCCGCCGCCATTCCTATTTCGCCGAACGGCGTCCGCGCTTTCTGGTGCGCCGCACCACCGGCAATCTCGGGATGATGATGAAGATCAACGGTCGCGAGATCATCGCGCGCAGCTGATCAGGTTGCCCCCGCCCGCCATACCGGAACCCGGAGCCAGTCCCTTTGCTTCGGTTTCAAGAGAGCCAGCCTGCTTGTCGCGCAGGCTGGCCTTCTTGCTTTGAAGCCTTGCCTTCTCAGGCCGAAATCAGCGACAGCATGGCCTCGATGAACAGCCCGGCAAAGATGATCGCCCCCACCCGGCTGTTCAGCCGGAAGAGGTTGAGGCATTCCGCGCCATCCCTTGTGTCGAGCACCAGGATCTGCCAGCCGAACAGCACGGCGGCAATGGCAAGGCCGATGAACGGGATGAAGCCGGTGCCGGCAAGCGCGAAGGCCATCACCATCAGCACCAGCGTCAGGCCATAGAGCGCGCCGAGCCAGGGACGGGTGTTGTCGCCGAACAGCCGCGCCGTCGAGCGCACGCCGACCAGCTCGTCATCCTCCTTGTCCTGATGGGCATAGATCGTGTCGTAACCGATGGTCCAGCAGATCGAGGCGAGATAGAGAAACACCGGGGCCGCTGACAGCGAACCGTAAAGGGCTGCCCAGCCCATCAGCCCGCCCCAGGAAAAGGCAAGGCCGAGGAAGAATTGCGGCCAGTCGGTGAAGCGCTTGGCAAAGGGATAGACCGCGACGACCGCCAGCGACAGCACGCCAAGCACCACGGCAAAACGGTTGAACTGAAGAAGCACCAGAAGCCCGACCAGCGCCTGCGCCGCGATGAAGCGCTTGGCATCGCGCCGCGACACCCGCCCCGACGGCAGGGGCCGCGACCGGGTGCGCGCCACCATCGCGTCGATCCTGTGGTCGACCAGGTCATTATAGGTGCACCCCGCCCCGCGCATCGCCACCGCGCCGATGAAGAACAGCCCGATATGCCAGAGCATCAGCGCCAGCGCGCCCCAGCCCCCGAAAGGCGCGGCGGAAAAGGCCAGCGCCGAGGACCAGAGGCAGGGCCAGAGCAGCAACTGCCAGCCAATCGGCCTGTCCCAGCGGGCAAGCTGCGCATAGGGCCAGGCCGAGGGCGGCAAGACCCGGTAAACCCAGTTCCCCGATGGCGCATCCGCCACGCGATCCATCTCTCCTTGCTCCACGCCCATAGCCCTGTCCCGCCGCCCCTGTCACCAGCCCGAGCGATTAGGGCCGATGCGGGATGGGGTCAAGGGGAAGATGAAAGCTACTTCCGCTTCATCGCATCGGCCAGCGCCGCGCCGAAGCTGCCGGTCGCGCTTTCCGGTCTGGCCGGGCCCTTCGAGGCATGGCGGGGATCGAAGCGCGGGGCGGTCGGGCCGGAGGGGCGGTCGTTGCGGGTGACGGGGGCGGCGCCCTCGTCCTTGCGCATCGACAGGCCGATGCGCTTGCGCTTCGCGTCGACCTCGACCACCCGGACCTTCACGACATCACCGGCCTTCACCACCTCATGCGGGTCCTTGACGAATTTGTCGGCAAGCTGCGAGACATGCACCAGCCCGTCCTGATGGACGCCGATATCGACGAAAGCGCCGAAGGCCGCGACATTGGTGACGGTGCCTTCAAGCAGCATGCCGGGCCTGAGATCGCTGATCTCGTTGATCCCCTCGGCAAAGGTTGCGGTCCTGAAGCTCGGGCGCGGGTCGCGGCCCGGCTTTTCCAGTTCGGCGATGATGTCCTTCACCGTCGGCAGGCCAAAATTCTCGTCGACGAAGGCCTTCGGGTCGAGGCTCTTCAGCTGGGCGCTGTCACCCATCAGGCTGCGCAGATCCCGGCCGCAGGCCGCGACGATCTTCTTGGCCACCCCATAGGCTTCCGGATGCACGGCGGAGGCATCGAGCGGTTCCTTGCCATCGGGAATGCGCAGGAAGCCCGCGCATTGCTGGAAGGCGCGCGGGCCGAGCCGGGCGACCTTCAGCAGGTCCTTGCGCGAGGCAAAGGCCCCGGCCTGGTTGCGATGGGCGACAATCGCCTCGGCTATCGAGGTGCCGAGACCGGAGACACGGGAGAGCAGCGGAGCAGACGCGGTGTTGAGATCGACGCCGACGGCGTTCACGGCGTCCTCGACCACCGCATCCAGCGCCCGCGACAGTTTCGTCTGGTCGACATCGTGCTGATATTGCCCGACGCCAATCGATTTCGGCTCGATCTTCACCAGTTCGGCCAGTGGGTCCTGCAGGCGGCGGGCAATCGACACCGCGCCCCGGATCGACACGTCGAGATCGGGAAACTCGTTTGCTGCCAGCTGCGAGGCGGAATAGACGGAAGCCCCCGCTTCCGAGACGATGACTTTCATCGGCTTTGGCTGCGGCAATTGTGCCAGCACGTCGGCCACCAGCTTTTCCGTCTCGCGGCTCGCGGTGCCATTGCCGATGGCGACCAGTTCGACCCCGTGCTTGCGGATCAGCCGGGCGATTTCCAGCTCCGCGCCGCGCACGTCATTCTTCGGCTGGAAGGGATAGATGGTGGCGGTATCGACGAGCTTGCCGGTGCCATCGACGACGGCGATCTTGCAGCCGGTGCGGATGCCGGGATCGACCCCCATCGCGGGCCGCGAGCCCGCAGGCGCGGCAAGCAGCAGATCCTTCAGATTGCGGGCAAAGACATGGATCGCCTCCTCTTCCGCCCGCTCACGCAGCATCCGCATCAGGTCGAGCGACAGCGACATCGACAGCTTCACCCGCCAGCACCAGCCCGCGACATCGGCAAGCCAGCTGTCGGCAGCGCCGGACCGGGTAATGCCATAGGCCGACTGGATGATCCGCTCGGCGGGCTTGACCGGCGAGACATCCTCGTCATCGACGGTGATCGTCAGTGTCAGGAATTCCTCGTTCCAGCCGCGCAGCATGGCGAGCGCCCGGTGACCGGCGACCCTCGCCCAGCTTTCGGTATGATCGAAATAATCGGAAAACTTCGCCCCCGCCTCCTGCTTGCCCTCGACCACCCGGGCCTTGATGACGGCATGGGCCATCATGTGCTCGCGCAGCCGCTTCAGGAGATCGGCATTTTCCGTCATGCCTTCGGCAACGATGTCACGCGCGCCCTCAAGAGCGGCCTTGATGTCCGGCACCTCGGCACTGAGGAAGCCTGCGGCCAGCGCCTGCGGATCGGCGGACCGGACGGCGAGCAGCTGTTCGGCAAGCGGTGCGAGACCGCGCTCGCGGGCAATTTCCGCC
The DNA here is from genome assembly GCF_963457605.1 of uncultured Gellertiella sp. Lineage (GTDB taxonomy): Bacteria > Pseudomonadota > Alphaproteobacteria > Rhizobiales > Rhizobiaceae > Gellertiella. The sequence continues at coordinate 3,183,942 of NZ_OY735139.1, read as the reverse complement.
TTGGTGCGGCGTTTCGGCTTGTAGGGGAGATAGAGATCCTCAAGCTCGGCCTTGGTGGTGGTGGCGGCGATCTTGCGGGCAAGCTCGTCGGTCATCTTGCCCTGGCCGGTGATCGAATCGACAATGGCCGCCCGCCGCGCGCCGAGTTCGCGCAGATAGGTCAGCCGCTCGGCAAGAGTGCGCAACTGCGTATCGTCGAGCCCACCCGTCACTTCCTTGCGGTAGCGGGCGATGAAGGGCACCGTCGCCCCCTCGTCGATCAACCCCACCGCCGCCTCCACCTGATCGGGCCGTGCCCTGATTTCAGCAGCGATAAGCGTGGCAATGACGCGGTCATTCATGGAGGGCTCCATCACGGGGGAACAAACGGGAATCGAATGTCAAATTCAGTCCACTGGAAAGGCCGGACCATAGTCCCGATCCCGGAGATGGCAAGGGTGGCGCCGCGCGATGCCTGGGGATTTCGGCTGAGGGCGGTGATGGATGTTGCTGTCATGCCCCTCCGCATCATGTATATACTATCTATCTAATTTACACACATGTGTTGACTTTTGCATAGTCGATAGGCAGGTTATCCTTGAACGCAAAAGAATTGAAACGCTATCTGAAAAACTACGGTTGCCGTTTTGAAAACCACAGGGGTGGCAGCGGCCATATCACTGTCTATCTCGGCGCAAGAAAGTCGCAATTGCCCATGCATGGGGGCAACAAGGATCTTGGCGTCGGACTTGTCAAAGCCATACTGAAGCAACTTGGTATAGATAAGGAGTGAGCCTTGGGCTTTTATCAACTGACCCTTGAGCCGGATGGGGCAACATGGCTGGTCCGCTCGGCTGACTTTCCCGAACTGACCAGTTTTGGCGAGAGCCGCGAGACGGCCTTGCTGAACGGTGGCAATGCCCTGGAAGAAGCGATTGCGGCGCGAATGGCGGATGGTGAAGACGTGCCGCGCTCATCCGGATCCGCGCTGACGGATACCGCAGTCGAAATTCCCTTGATGACCGAATTGAAGAGCACGCTCTACATGCTGCTCAGGGACCGGAACATGACCCGCGCCGACCTGCAAAGGCTGCTCGGCCTGCCGCACCGTGAACAGGTAGACAGGCTGCTGCGCATCGACCACCACAGCCATGTCGAAACCATTCTCTCGGCATTCAAGGCGCTCGGCAAGCCGGTGAAAATATCGATCCCTCAGCCAGACGCGGCATCCCGCCGGGTTCTCAAATCCGCAACGCCTTGACCTTTGCCGCCCTGCCGCCTATTCGCCTTTTCAGTAATCGGGCGCGCGGAGGAAGACGGGATGAAGGTTTTGCTGATCGGATCGGGCGGGCGGGAACATGCGCTGGCCTGGAAGCTCGGCCAGTCGCCGTTGCTGACCCGGCTCTTTGCCGCGCCCGGCAATCCCGGCATTGCAGAGCATGCCGAACTGGTGAAGCTCGACATCGAGGATCACGCCGCCGTCCTCTCCTTCTGCCGCCTGTTCGGCATCGAATTCGTCGTCATCGGGCCGGAAGCGCCACTGGTTGCGGGACTTGCCGATACATTGCGGGCGGCGGGCATTGCCTGTTTCGGCCCCTCGGCGGCAGCGGCCCGGCTTGAAGGCTCGAAAGGCTTTACCAAGGATCTCTGCGCCCGTTTCAACATCCCGACCGGTGCCTACCGGCGCTTTGCCAATGCGGCCGATGCGAAGGCCTATGTGCGCGAACAGGGCGCGCCCATCGTCATCAAGGCGGACGGGCTGGCGGCGGGCAAGGGCGTCACCGTGGCCTTCGGCATCGACGAGGCGCTTGCCGCCATTGACGACTGCTTTGACGGCGCCTTCGGGGCAGCGGGGGCGGAAGTGGTGGTCGAGGCCTATCTGGAGGGCGAGGAGGCGAGCTTCTTCTGCCTGTCCGACGGCAGGACGGCGCTGGCGCTGGCCACCGCGCAGGATCACAAGCGGGTCGGCGATGGCGATACCGGCCCGAATACCGGCGGCATGGGCGCCTATTCGCCCGCCCCGGTGATGACGCCGGAGCTGATCGCGCGGACGATGCAGGAGATCATCGAGCCAACCATGCGGGGCATGGCGGAGATGGGCCATCCCTTCCAGGGCGTGTTCTTTGCCGGCCTGATGATCACCGCCAAAGGGCCGGAACTGATCGAATACAATGTCCGTTTCGGCGATCCCGAAACCCAGGTGCTGATGATGCGGCTGGCAAGCGACCTGCTGCCGCTGCTGCACGCCTCGGCGACCGGCAGGCTGGATGAGGTCAGGGCCGAATGGCTGGACGAGGCGGCGCTGACGGTGGTGATGGCCGCGAACGGCTATCCGGGTGCCTACGACAAGGGCAGCCCGATCCGCCATCTGCCGGAAGAAACGCTCGACGCCAAGGTCTTCCATGCCGGCACCGGCCGTCAGGGCGACCAGCTTGTCGCAACCGGCGGGCGGGTGCTCAATGTCACCGCGCGCGGCAAGACCGTGACAGAGGCGCAGTCCCGCGCCTATGGCGTGCTGAAGGAGGTCGACTGGCAGGGCGGCTTCAATCGCCAGGACATCGGCTGGCGGGCCGTGGCGCGCGAAAAGGCGCGTTGAGGTCTGATATCAGGCCTCGTTTCATGGATTTTTAACCATCTCCCGAGAGGGGATGGAAAGAACCTTGCCCTATGCTTCGCCCTGATATGGACCCGAATGATCCCGTGGGAACGAAGCAGATGCGTATCCTGATGACCCTTGCCGCTCTTCTCGCCGCCGCGCCGGCCTTTGCCGGTTCGATCGACAGGCTGAAATCGCTGCCGCCGGGCACCGATGTCGAAGGTATCACGCGGATCGGCTGCACCGATTGCCCCGCACCTGTCGCCAAAAAGAACCCTTATGATGTCCCGCGCCTGACGCAGGGGCAGCAGCGGCTGGAATTGCGCACCATCTCGGGCAAGCAGAAACTCTACCGCACGGAAGCCTGGCTGGGCGGCTCGCCCGTCGTCTTCGTCTCGACCCCGACCGCCGAAGAGATCGCCGCATTGACGCCTGCGCCGGGCAAGACGCAGGTTCCCGGGGCCGATGGCATCGACCGGATCGCCAAGACCGCGGCCGTCCCCCCCTCGCCTGCACCGCTTGCCGCCAGGGCTCCCGTGACAGCCGCTCCTGCGGCACCCGCCTCGCTCGACGCTTCCGGCTTTACGCTGCGCCCGTAGTACCAAAGATCATTGACAGGAACCCCTTGGACCGGATCGATTTCGGCCTCCGGACGGCGTCGAAATCCTCGTGCGATGCTTGAGACGCATCGCCCTGCGGTATTCTCCTGCCCGGTCACCGTTTCCCTGCCATCCAATGGGTTCCTGTCAGTGATCTTTGGTATCAGTCTTACCCTGCCACCGCTACCAGCGCCTCGATATCCCGGCCTGCAAAGACGCGGATGCCTTCGCGGGTGAGGAGGGCGGCGGTGACGCCCTGGCCGGGGTGTTTCTGGCCCCGGAATCCGCCGTCATGGATTTCCACTGATCCGCAGGACGGGCTGCCGTCGATCAGCAGGGCGAAGGTGCAGCCCTCGGCGCGGGCCAGTTGCAGCGCATTGCCGGCTGCCTGCAGGAAGGCTGCGGTGACGTCGCCGCCGGTTTTCTCCAGCACCCGGGCCCGGCCGGCAAGCACATCGTGCCCGTCAAGCCCGGCTTCGATTTCGGCGGGCGGTCGCGGCACCGGCAAACCGGCGGACAGTTCGGGACAGAGCGGCACCAGCCGCCCTTCCGCCGTCCAGCGGGAAATGGCCGGGTGGAGCAAGGGCTTCGCCTGGCCGTCATAGCGGACCTTGAAACCGAAAAGGCAGGCGCTGATCAGGATCCTGTCCATCGCCGCCCCTTGTGGTCAGCCCGCGATGCGGGAGAAATCGGCAACCGTGCCGGTGGCGGTACGGATCATCGACAGCAGGGCGAGGCGATTGGCGCGGATGGCTGAATCCTCGTCATTGACCAGCACGTCGGCAAAGAACTGGTCGACGGGCGCGCGCAGGGCCGACAGCGCCGTCATGGCCGCGCGGAAATCTTCCCTTTCCACCGCCTGTGCGGCATCGGCTGATGCCTTGACGACGGCGGCATGAAGCGCCTTTTCCGCATCGAGCGTCAGCAGTGCCGCGGACACGCCGGAGGCGACCACGGTGCCCTTCTTTTCCTCCGCCGCCAGCAATTGCGTGGCGCGCTTGGTGCCGGCCAGAAGGTTCAGCCCCTCTTCGGAGGTGATGAAGGCGGTCAGCGCTTCCAGCCTGCGCGTGACCATCAGCAGATCATCCGCCTCCGGCGTCAGCACCGCGTCGATCAGGTCATGGCGCGCACCTTCGTCGCGCAGATAGACCTTCAGCCGGTCATGGAAGAAGGAGAGGAGATCGGCATCGCGGACCACGGTCTTCAGCGAAAGGCGGATGCGCTTTTCAAGGATCATCCGGACCACGCCAAGGGCCGCGCGGCGCAGCGCATAGGGGTCCTTCGAGCCGGTCGGCTTTTCGTCGATGGCCCAGAAACCGGTCAGCGTGTCGAGCTTGTCGGCAAGCGCCACGGTCAGCCCGACCTTGCCCTCCGGCAGGCGGTCGGCGGGGCCCTGCGGCTTCCAGTGGTCCTCGATGGCTGCGGCCACCTCGCCGTCCTCGCCCTGCAGAGCCGCATATTTGCGGCCCATCAACCCCTGCAGCTCCGGGAATTCGCCGACAGCCTCGGTGCGCAGATCCGCCTTGGCGAGCACCGCCGCCCGGTCGGCAAGCGCCAGATCCGCACCGATGACCGGTGCCAGTTCGCGGGCAAGCGCCCGGATGCGCTCAACGCGTGCGCCTTGCGTGCCGAGTTTGGCGTGGAAGGTGACATCGAGCGCATCGAGCTTGGCCATCCGCTGGTCGAGCGGTTTGTTCAGATCGAGACCGAATTTGGCGGCGGACGCTTCGAGCGTTTCGAGATCGGGCAGATTGCCCTGGTCGCGGGTCCAGAAATGCTTGGCATCCGACAGGCGGGCGCGCACCACCTTGCCATTGCCATGGATGATTTCCCGGCCGCCATCCTTCGCCTCGATATTGGAGACCAGCACGAAATGATTGGACAGCGACTGGCCGTCCGAACCGGCGGGCCGGGTGACGAAGCATTTCTGGTTGGTCTTGATCGTCAGCCGGATGATTTCCGCCGGGATCGCCAGATAGTCCACCTCGAAACTGCCGAGCAGCACCTGCGGCCATTCGACGAGGCCCGCGACCTCTTCGAGCAGGCCGGGATCCTCGACCAGCTCCAGCCCGTTGGCAAAGGCCAGATTGGCGGCATCATGGGCGATGATCTGCTTGCGGCGCTCGGCATCGAGCACCACCTTCGCCATTTCAAGGCTGGCACTGTAATCGGCAAAGCGGCGCACCATGATGGCAGCAGGCGCGTGGAAGCGGTGGCCATGGGTGATGTTGGAGGCGATGATCCCGTCGATTTCGAAAGGTATGACCCTGGTTTCATCATGCTCGCTGCCGAAGGTGCAGACAATCGACTGCAATGGACGCACCCAGCGCAGCGCGCCCGGACGGGCGGAGGCCGCACCCGAGCGCATCGGCTTCGGCCAGGGGAAATTGCGGATGATGCCGGGCATGACGTCGGCAACGATGTCCTCGGCGGCCCGGCCCGGCCGGTTGACCACGGCCACGTAGAAATCGCCCTTCTTCGGATCGCTCTGCACCTCGGCCTCTGAGATCGAGGCGAGACCGGCGGCGCGCAGAAAGCCTTCGATGGCCTTTTCATTGGCATCGGTGCGCGGGCCCTTCTTCTCCTCGCGCACATCGGCGGAACGCGCCGTCACGCCCCGGATGTCGAGCACCAGCCGGCGCGGCGTCCAGAATTCCCGCGCGCCCTCATAGGTCAGCCCCGCCTCGACCAGCGCATTGGTCACCAGCCCCTTCAGATCCCCCGCAGCCTTGCGCTGCAGGCGGGCAGGAATTTCCTCGGAGCGGAGTTCAAGCAGAAGATCGGGCATGGGAACTGATTTTCCGTTTCAAATACAGGTTCAGCGGCTCGCAAGCATGTCGCGCAAAACTGTGCAGCGGTTTTGCGGGATCGACATGCGAAAAGGCAAGCCGCTGAAGCGTGGCAAGCGAATCTGAAAGATCGCGCCACGCTTTAGCAAGCCGGGGCGCAAATGTCATCATTGCCGGGGAATCAAAATCGGAAAGAGGCAGCCAATTGCCCCCCATCAAACCGCGTCCAGCACCCTGATGGTGGCGAGTTCATCGCGCTTGGCTTCTGCCTGTTGCTTCAGGTCGTAGCGGGTCTGGAGGGTCAGCCAGAATTCCGGGCTGGTGCGGAAAAACCGTGCCAGACGCAGCGCCGTATCGACCGTCACCGTCGTGGTTTCGGCCACCAGACGCTCGATGCGGGTGCGCGGCACCTTCAGTTCCCGGGCAAGGCCACCGGCACTGAGGCCGAGCGGCAACAGATACTCTTCCCGCAGAATTTCACCGGGATGCACGGGCAAAAGCGTGATATGGTTCATGGTGCTTTACTCATCTTCGGGTTTGCTGGGGCAGGATTTCTTCCAGTCAGTGGTAGTCAACAATATCCACATTGTCGGCCCCCCTCCGCCCAAGTGAAGACAATCCGCCATTGATTATTGATCCGGATGGAAAACTGGCCGATGCGGTCACCTTTCAGCGCTTCCAGCCTGTTGCCCGGTGGTGACCACAGGTCATCAAGAGTCATCGCAGCATCCAGCATGGCGAGCTGCCGGGAGAAGCAGATCGGCTGGAAATCCCTTCATACTTCGTCCAGCCGCGATATCGGCTGTTCTGGCATTTCGGAACGAGCGGATCGCCATCCTTTCCACCTCAATGTATCATGCCATGATACATAAATCCAGCGTCTCTTTCCTACCACCCTCCACCGCCGCCACCGCCGCCGCCGCCGCCGGAAGAACCGCCGCCGGAAAAGCCGGAGGTGGAACCGGACTGGGGTTTGGGGATGGTCGAGGCCATGGTTGCGGCCATGGCGCCGGGGAAATGGCTGATCCGGTTGCTGTCGAAGCCGTTGCCGATGTACCAGACCGGCTGGTAGCTGCCGGCAGCCCCTGCCGCCACCGATGCGGCGAGCCAGCGCTGAAAACTGTCGCTCCACGGCTTTTCGACGCCGAGCGCCACGGCATAGGGCAGCAGCGTTTCGAAATGGGCAGGCGACATCTTCGGCGCGCCCGCCATGTTCATCCGGTCCTTTTCTGCCAGCGTCATGTAGGTGCGAAAGCCAGCAATTCCGTCCATCAGCTCGCGCCCGGTGCGGGTCGGCGCACCCATCAGATAATAGAACGCCACATTCAGCAGCAGGATGCCGCCCGCGGCAAGCAAGGGCAGCAGGGCGGCCCTCGGCACAGGACCGTCACCAAGCAGGCCCGCAAGATCGCCCCTTACCGGGGCCAGCAGATAGAGGGCAGCGAGCACCGCAAGGCTGAACAGCACGCCGATGATCACATAGCCGGTGTTGAAGACATAATATTTGCCGCGATATTCGGATTCGATGGCGGCGCGGAACTGTTTGCCGGTCTGTTCCACGGTGGCCCCATGGGCGGCATCGATGGAAAAATGGCCACCGGCCCTTTCAACCGCTGCCAGCAGCACATCCTCGCCTTTGGCAAGCGTGCCACCGGCAGGTTTATCGGTACGCTTCAGCACGATGGCGGCGTCGAGATCTTCGAGCGTCACATAGCCCCTGACCGCCAGTTGCAGGGCGGAAGCCGACAGCGCCGTCCAGCCCTGCCGGGAAAATCCCTTGTTGTCGACATAGTTGACCAGCGCCGGTGACAGCCCGCCCGGCGGGTCCCAGCGCGGCACCATGACGCCTGCGGGCAGATCGCGTCCGACCCGCGACCAGGTGCGGACATAGTAGAAGCTGAGGCCGATCAAGCCCGCGGTCCCGATGATCGTGCCGAGATTGTCCCTCAGGAACCAGCCTGCCGACCTTGCAGCACCAGGTGCTGCGATCGCGCCTTTCGGCTGGCTGATGACGATCGACAGGCCCTCGTTTTCATCCAGCCGCCGGGTGGTGGCGATATCGACGCGGTTTGCCGCCAGCGCGGTAACGCGGGCGTCCTGTTCCCGCGAGCCCATAGGGCCGGTATAGAAGGTGACGCCGCCGCCCGGAATGGACGCGGGAAGGTCCACATGGGCGGAAACCGACAGAATCGGAAACACCCAGCCATTGCCGGTGACGTTCCAGTAAAGTTCGTCGTGATCGTCGAAATAGCGGATCTGCCGGTCGGTGCGGTAGTGGAAGGCATAGACATGCGGACCTTCGTCTATCTCCGTATCGGCACTGCCGGCATAGATGCGGATGCCGTTGGCGATGGTTTCGGTCCTGTAGGGCTCGCTGTGCCCATCCCTGCTGACGCCGAGCAGATCGAAATCGACGCGGACCGTCTGGCCGGCGCGATCAATGAAATTCAGGGGGAAATCGCGGAAAATGCCGTGCCGGATCCGGTTGCCCTCGGCCTTGACCGCGATGGTTTCGGTCACCTCCATGGCACCTGACGTTTCGACCCGGATATCGGAACTGAAGCGGGAGATCACCTCTTCGGCCCGCGCGGTCAGGGGACTTGCGAGCAGAAGAAGGGCAAGGAACACGGCGCGCGGCAGATGCATGGCCCGCCCCCGGCTCAGAACTTGACAGTCGGCACAGCGCGGTCCGCCTCGTTGGCAATCTCGAAATAGGGTTTTTTCTGAAAGCCGAATTGTCCGGCCAGCAGATTGGTCGGGAAGGATTCGACCTTGGTGTTGAGGTCACGCGCCGCACCATTGTAATAACGCCGCGCCATCTGCAACTCGCCCTCGACGGTTTCGAGCGTGCCCTGCAATTGCAGGAAATTCTGGTTGGCCTTGAGGTCCGGATAGGCTTCGGCCAGCGCAATCACCTTGCCCAGCGCCTGGCCGAGCAGGCCTTCGGCAGCGCCGCGTCCCGCGACATCGCCCGCGGGGACCGCCTGCGCCTGGTTGCGCCGCGAGATCACCTCGTCGAGCGTGGTCTTTTCGTGGGATGCATAGCCCTTGACGGTCTCGATCAGGTTGGGGATGAGATCGGCGCGGCGCTTCAGTTGCACGTCGATGCCGGACCAGGCCTCTTCGGCCATCTGTCGGGCGCGCACCAGTCCATTATAAAGCATCACGGCAATGACCGCGATGACGACGAGGATGATTAGAAGATACATGGAAAAAACCTCCGGAAGGGAGCGACCCTTCCGGAGACTAGAGACTCAACCCGAATTTGTCACGCCTCGTATTCGCAACGGGTTCGGTTGTCTGGTTCATCTTCACCCCAGGACCTGGATGATCCCGATGCTGACTGGAAAGATGCGGCGGGATTTCCGGAGAAATCGCCAGCACCCGTTTCCGTTTCCTGATTGCAATCAGAGCGCCTTGTGGCTGCCATCGCAGAATGGCTGGCCATTGGTCTGTTTGCAGGTGCAGAAAAACTTCGGTCCATCCTGGTCCGCCTTCCATGCCAGGGGCGAGAATTCAGAGCCCTTGTGGCTGCCGTCGCAGAACGGCTGGTTGGCGGATTTCCCGCATGAACACCAGAAATAGGTTTTTCCCGATTCAACATCGATCTTGATGGGTGCCCTGGATGCGATGTCACCCTTCATGCACGTCCTCCTGCCTGATCGCCGGAGCGACCTGTTCTTCTTCTTCTTGCGTTACGCGGACCGTTTGCCCCCCGGACTGCGTGGCTGTATGGTTTACGCGATTGCGGGACAGCGGCAAGATCGCAAATGGTGAACAGTGGGTGTAGAATTTGAGAACGCCCGAATATACGCGGTCTCGAATGTTTTACATAACATCTATTTCGTGCCGCGCAACCACAAGGGAACCGGAGAGGACAGGCCATGATCCTGATTGGACAATATGATTCGCCCTTCGTACGCCGCGTCGGCATAGCGCTCAAGCTTTATGACCTGCCGTTCGACCATCGGCCCTGGTCGGTTTTTGGCGATACGGATGCGGTGCGTGATGTCAATCCGGTCACCAGGGTGCCCGCTCTCATCCTCGACGATGGCGATGTGCTGATCGAAAGCCACATGATGCTCGATTATCTCGACAGCCTCGTGCCTGCGGCCGCGCGGCTGTTTCCGGTCGAAGAACCCGGGCGGCACCGGGCGCTGAAAGTGGCGGCGCTGGCCATGGGGCTGGCCGAAAAAGCCGTCAGCCTGTTTTATGAACACCGCCTGCACAGCGTGATTTCCGAGGTCTGGTCCGGTCGCTGCACCGGCCAGATCCGCGCGGCGGCAGCAGCGCTCGACGCCGAACGGGCGGGCCATGAGACGCCCTGGTGGTTCGGTGACAGGCTTGGCCATGCCGATATTGCCGTCGGGGTGGCGGTGCGTTTCGTGCGGGATGCCCATCCGGGACTCCTCGACGAGGGCGCATGTCCGGCACTGTTTGCCCATTGGCAGGCGCTGGAACAGCTGGAGGTTTTCCGCGAGATCACCCAGGAATTCGTCGCTCCCGCATGAAAGGCAATGCGCGATCCGGTCTTCTTCACGGCTGGCCGGGCAGCGGCGACATGTCGGCCAGATCCTCGATCCTGGCATCGACCACCTCAACCATATGGGCAAAGGTCAGGCATTTGCCGAAGGCGGAAAGCAGGGTGGCGAGCAGAATGCCATTGGTCGCCATCAGATGGTGGATGCTGTGATCGCCCTCCGGCAGATAGTTGAGGATAACCAGGCCAATCATCTGCAAGCCGAAAAAGCACCAGTTTGCCTTGACCGCGCCGGGCATCGGCTGGGTCGCCCAATCCAGACGCCCGGTGCTTGCCCGCATCAGTTCATCCAGGATCGAAAAGGGAACGAACAGATTGGCAAGCGGCATGAAATGCCACCAGAAGACCGGGGCCGGGGAAAAGAACAGCTTGAAGGTGGTGCGTTTGCGGATGATGCGGTTCGACTGCATCGCCCAGACCGCACGGAATACCGTCACGACCATCGTACCGATCACCAGGGCGAGGGCGATACGGCCAATGGCGGCATCGATCCAGGCGGCAAAGGCAATGCTGCCAGGCGGCATCGGCCCGGACAGGGCCTTCAGGATGAAAAGCCCGCGCCGGACGATCAGCGCCACGGCAACCACCACAAGGGCGGCAAGCCCGCAGGACAGCACCATGACCAGTCGGCTAAAAGCCCGGTAACTCATGCGGAAGCGCTCCCTGCCGGCTGGAGGGGCAGCGGGCGCAGCGGCTGGTTTGCCGGAAAAGGGGCCAAGGGTCGCATTCTGTCGTTCAGGCTGCTTCCTTCCTGAGATTGATGCCACCGGCATCGGTGAGCAGGAAGGCTTCGCCGCAGGCCTTGGCAAGGGTGCGGACCCTGAGGATATAGGCCTGTCGCTCGGTGACCGAAATCACCCCGCGGGCATCGAGCAGATTGAAGACATGGCTCGCCTTGATACATTGGTCATAGGCAGGAAACACGCATTTGTGCAGGGGCAGGCCGGACGTGTCGCCCGGGGCACCGGCGGCCAGCAGCGCCTGGCATTCCCTTTCCGCATCGATGAAATGGCGATGCAGCATGTCCGTATTGGCATATTCGAAATTGTGCCGCGAATATTCCTGCTCGGCCTGGAGGAAGACGTCGCCGTAGCTGATCTTTTCCGCGCCTTCCCGGCCATTGAAATTGAGGTCATAGACATTGTCGACGCCCTGCACATACATGGCCAGCCGTTCCAGACCATAGGTCAGTTCGCCGGATACGGGCGCGCATTCGATGCCGCAGACCGCCTGGAAATAGGTGAATTGCGAGACCTCCATGCCGTCGCACCAGCATTCCCAGCCGAGCCCCCAGGCCCCCAGTGTCGGGCTTTCCCAATCATCCTCGACAAAGCGGATATCGTGCAGCAACGGATCAAGGCCAATCGCCTCCAGCGAACCGAGATAGAGTTCCTGCAGGTTCGACGGATTCGGCTTCAGGATCACCTGATACTGGTAATAGTGCTGGAGACGGTTGGGGTTTTCGCCATAGCGGCCATCGGACGGGCGGCGGGAAGGCTGCACATAGGCGGCCCGCCAGGGTTTTGGCCCGAGCGCCCGCAACGTGGTGGCCGGATGGAAGGTGCCCGCGCCCACTTCCATGTCATAGGGCTGCAGCACCGCGCAGCCCTTGTCCGCCCAATAGCTGTGCAGCGTCAGGATCAGCGCCTGAAACGAGCGCTTCGGGTTCATGTGATCTGGGAGGGACGCGTCGGGCATGTCAACTTTCCGGTTTGTCATTGTCTGCCTAGGCAGGTGCCATGGCAGGCGGAAACCGTCAAGGCATTTGGCCCGCCGGCCTGGAGTGGCAGCGCCGCACCGCTGGGGGATTGCCTGGGAAATGCTGATTCGGGGGCAGTTCGTTCAAATCTTATGAATTTCCTTTCATGGACAGAAATGGTTGTCGCCTAAATTAGAGGTAACACACTTGTGGTCGGCAGCGACGGCCTTCCGCCGGAATGCATCCCGATACAACCTTCCCGCCCCGGCACGCAGCCGGGCACCGCAACTCCTGCACGAGGCACCAGATCATGCAGACCAATTACAGGCAGCACACCGCTTCCGGCAGCACCGATCGGAAAACGCCGGCCAGGGCGGGATGTCGGCGGCGCAGAAAGTGCACGCTGCCGTTGTCAAACGCGGGAGGCGTTGCGCGGGCGGTCCCGCGCGGCAGACCGGATTTGAACGGCACATGTTCGCCAGTTTCCTGCCCGTAACTGCGGGATTTCGGTTTTCAATTTCGCCTGCTGTGAAGGTGTCGTAGTTTATACTTCAGGAATATTCCATAAATCTTTCTGCGACGCGACATCCTGACCGTTCCGAACCTCCGCCAGACAGCAATCCAGCCTTGCACGACCAGCGGCGCCCTTTTCAGGGCGCCGTTTTCGTTTCTTGACCCCAGTCTTCGGTCACGTCCCAAATTGACACATAAATCACCAAATATATTTATCTTCATATATTCAATACTTCGTTGTATCAGAATGATCCAGATCCCGATCACATACATGTGATGACTTTGATATAATCGTTATATCAATGTGATGTCGTCACATTAAGTGATGAAAATACGACTGAAAGATCAAATTTTACGCTTGTTATTTTAGAGAACTTAAATTATCCCCGTTAACAATACCCCTCACAAGAACGACCTTCCCAGTAGTTCTTGGCAATGAGAAGGTTTTAAGACGAAACAATTTTACCGAACAAAGCACTTTCCGGCTCTGCAAGGAGTCAAGGGGGTGTGCGAGAGGACCTGAATAGTGCCGGCCATCTTTTCATAAAGTCGCATTTTGACTTAATCCCGCAGGGGAGCGGCGCCTGGCCAGCGCCGCACTTGCCCCCCGAAATGGCAGCCCCCGCCATTTCCCCTGCGGCGACCGACAGGACAGATTACTGCTCGTCATCCTGACGCAAGCGGTATTCGCCTGTCTTCGGGTCCTTCACCAGCGTGCCCGTTGCCCCGGACTGCCGCTCCCTTTCTGCCAGGCGGGTTTTCTGCGCCAGCCTTTCGGCATCACGCACGAAACGGCGGTAGAGCAGAACCGCCCCTGCCGCCAGCAGAAGCAGCATGATCAGTTGCGGCATGGGTCCCCTCCTCCTGCCCGCCGGGCGCGTCTTCGCTTCAAAGCCCGAAGCGGCCCCAGAGCGCCTTGTCTTCCAGCACTCTTGCGGCCCCCTCGGCCAGGGCTGCCGCCATTGCCGCGCCACCAGCCTGTCCGGCACGGATGCCCGGCAGCTTCCGGCCGAACAGCGAGCGCGGGCTTTCGATGAGGTCGATCTCCGTCGTCTCGCCATAGCGGCCGCGCAACACCTCGCGCAGGCTGCCCAGCTGATCGGCAAGGCCGAGTTCAACGCCGCGTGTGCCAGTCCAGAACAGGCCGGTGAACAGGTCCGGATCGTCCTTCAGCCGCGTGCCGCGCCGCGCCTTGACCATGGCGATGAACACCGCATGGATGTCGCCCTGCAGGTCCTTCAGCCAGGCAATGTCCTTTTCGTTTTCCGGCTTGAACGGATCGAGCAGCGCCTTGTTCTCGCCAGACGTATAGACGCGGCGCTCGATGCCGAGTTTGTCGATCAGCCCGGTAAAGCCGAAGCCACCCGAGACGACGCCGATGGAGCCGACAATCGAGGTGGGATCGACGATGATCTCGTCACCGGCAAGGGCGATCAAATAGCCGCCGGACGCAGCGACATCCTCAACGAAAACAAGGACTTTCTTGTCATGCTCTTCGGCCAGGGCGCGGATGCGCTGATAGATCAGCCGCGACTGGACCGGCGAACCGCCCGGCGAATTGATGACCAGGGCAACCGCCGGGGCCCGCTTCGCGGAGAAGGCCTCTTCAAGCGCAGAGGCCACGCCCGACAGGTTGAGTGCCGACTGGAAGCGGCCACCTTCCGCCGTGATCGCACCGGACAGGCGGACAACGGGTATGGTGACATGTCTGGTGCGGAAGCGCTGGGGAATAAGGCGCTTGAAAAAGCCGGGCATTGCGGTCTCCAGTGTCTCACGGCGGCACAGACCTTTCATTCGGTTCTGCCCGGCCCTCCCATGTATGTATCGACAGGAAAACCGCAATGGCAATGGCCGTGAAACCATCATTGCCCGCAGTTCATCCCCGCGATCAGGATTTTTCGCCGGTTCAGGTCCGAAATCGGCAGCGCGGCAAAGCAATTCGGCAGAGCAGGGCTTTACTCCTTATTGCAAATCATTATCATTATCATTCCAGACCGGGTGTTGATCTCCCGGTCTCGCACAGGAACCGGACAGGCATGCTGGACAGGAAGAGCGAGAGCGGATGGCACCAGGCGCGGGGGGAGGCCTCGCTGTCGGATGTCCATGCCAGCATTCCCGTGTCGCGCGACGCCCCCGGCTGGAAGCGGGCGGCGGCCTTTGTCGGACCGGGCTATCTAGTCGCCGTCGGCTATATGGACCCCGGCAACTGGGCAACGTCGCTGGCGGGCGGCTCGCGCTATGGCTATGCGCTGCTCAGCGTCGCGCTGCTGTCGAATTTCATGGCGATCATCCTGCAATCGCTCTGCGCCCGGCTGGCGATCGGCACCGGGCGGGATCTCGCCCAGGCCTGCCGCGACACTTATTCCAGACACGTTGCCATCTTTCTGTGGATCTCGGCGGAAATCGCCATTGTCGCCACCGATATTGCCGAGGTGATCGGCACGGCCATCGGCATCCAGCTGATTTTCGGGCTGCCGCTCGAAATCGGCGTGCTGATCACCGCGCTCGATGTCTTCGTCATCCTCGGGCTGCAAAAGCTCGGCTTCCGCTGGCTGGAGGCCTTCATCATCACCCTGCTTGGTGTCATCGCACTGTGCTTTGCCATCCAGATCGTGCTGGCGGACCCGGACTGGGGCGCGGTGGCGCTGGGCTTCCTGCCCTCGACGAAGATCGCCACCGATCCCGGCATGCTCTATCTGGCGCTTGGCATTCTCGGCGCGACCGTGATGCCGCACAATCTCTATCTCCATTCCGGCATCGTCCAGACGCGTGCCTATGGCGATACACTGCCGGAAAAGCGCGAGGCGCTGACTTTTGCCACGCTCGATTCCACCGTGGCGCTGCTTTTGGCGCTGCTGGTCAATGCCGCGATCCTGATCCTTGCCGCCGCCGCCTTCAACGCCCATGGCAAGACCGATATTGCCGAACTCGGCCAGGCGCATGCGCTGCTGGCACCGCTGCTGGGGGCCGCCATTGCCCCGACGCTGTTTGCCGTGGCGCTGATCTGCTGCGGCATCAACTCGACGGCCACCGCGACGCTTGCCGGCCAGATCGTCATGGAAGGCTTCATCCGCTTCAAGCTGAAGCCGTGGATCCGGCGGCTGATCACCCGCTGCCTTGCCATCGTGCCGGCGGGCCTTGTCACCCTGCTTTATGGTCAGAGTGGCACCGCCGAACTGCTGATCCTCAGCCAGGTCGTGCTCAGCCTGCAATTGTCCTTCGCGGTATTTCCGCTGGTGATGCTGACGGCAAGCCGGGTGAAGATGGGGGCACTGGTGGCCCCCCGCTGGCTGTCAGGGCTGGCCTGGCTGACCGCGCTGCTGATTGCAGGCCTCAACGTCAAGCTGGTCTATGATTTCATCTTCGGCTGAGGACGGCATCGCGCATAGGCCGACCGGCCATTGTTGAGATCATCAACCGCCCGGGAAAACTGATGGCTGTCCTCCTGATGCACGGTGAGGGGAGCGCGAAACACCAGCCGCGCTCTCGACCCCTTGATCGCCGTCACGAGAATGCGCACGGCATTTTCGCCGCTGCGCGGATGCAGGGCGGTGATTTCCAGCCCGCCGAACCGCCTGCCGCAGGCGGCGATGATGTCGGCAATCGATTCCGGTCTGGCAATCAGCGACAATTGCCCGCCGGGAACGAGGATCGCGCCCGCCGTGCGAATCCACGCCTCGAACAGGTCATCGGCCATCGCATGGGCCTCGGCCTTCAGCGGATCGGGCGTCCTGCGGTCGCCGGGATCGTTGAAGGGCGGGTTCATGATGACATGGTCGAAACGGTCGTCGGCAAGGCCAGCGGCAACACGCGCCTTGCCGGTCAGCGTCACATCCGCCTGAAGCACGGTGACGCGACCTGCAAAGGATGCGTTTTCGGCAAGGTGCAAGCCCTTTCTGGCATAGGCGGCCATGTCTTCGGAGCGTTCGACCAGCAGCACGTCGGCTTGCGGAAGACGGGCGGCGACCGCCATGCCGGCAGCCCCCGCCCCCGCGCCGAGATCGGCAACCCGGCAGGGTCGCTCGTCGGCGACAAGGGCTGCCAGCAGCATGGCATCCATGCCGGAGCGATGGCCCCTGCCCTTCGGCTGCACCACATGGAAACGGCCGCGGTGAAAGGCGTCGATGGTCTCGGGCATGTCACTCACCTGGTCAGGCCCCGTCATGTCAGGCATCGCGCAGTTCGGCACCGAGCCCGGCTTCCGTCAGGATTCGCCGCGCCCGGTCGACCTCGTCGGAATCGACCAGCAGGCGGCGCTGGAGCGCGCCGAGCGATCCCTCGAGAATGCTCATGCCCTGATCCGCGATCATGCAATGGATGTCGAAATCCCGCATCAGGCTCTCGGCAAAGGAGAGAACCACGGGATCATTGGTGCGGATAAGTTCGTGCATGGGCCTAATTTCCGTCAAATTTGCGCGACCGGGACAATTCGCCTCTTGCCGCTGCGAGTGGCGCTTTCTATTGTTCCCGCCATGAGAATGGTGAAGGAGTCCGACCCCTTGGGCGTGGTTATACCGCTTGAAGAAAGCAAAAACAAACAGGCATCGGTCAAGCCGCTCGTCGACCTGACGCGGGATGGCATGGAGCGTGTGAACCAGTTGATCCTGTCCAGGGCGGGTTCGGATGTGCAGATGATCCCCGAGGTCGCCAACCACCTGATTTCGTCGGGCGGCAAGCGGTTGCGTCCGATGCTGACACTGGCTTCCGCCCAGATGTTCGGCTATCAGGGCGATCACCATGTGAAGCTCGCGACATCGGTCGAATTCATGCATACGGCGACCCTGCTGCATGATGACGTGGTGGACGAAAGCGACCTGCGCCGGGGCAGGTCCACCGCCCGGATGATCTGGGGCAACCAGGCCAGCGTGCTGGTCGGTGACTTCCTGCTCGGCCAGGCTTTCCGAATGATGGTCGATGTCGGCTCGCTCGATGCGCTCGACGTGCTGTCGACCGCAGCCTCGGTGATTGCCGAGGGCGAAGTGCTGCAGCTTTCCGTCGCCAAGAACATGGAAACCACCGAGGACGAATATCTCTCGGTGATCCGCGCCAAGACGGCGGCCCTGTTTGCCGCTGCCGCCGAAGTGGGTCCGATTGTCGCCAGCACCAGCAAGGCTAACCGGACGGCGCTGAAATCCTACGGGATGAATCTCGGCCTCGCCTTCCAGCTGGTCGACGACGTGCTCGACTATGGCGGCAAGTCGGCGGATCTCGGCAAGAATACCGGCGACGATTTTCGCGAGGGCAAGCTCACCCTTCCCGTCATCCTCGCCTACCGGCGCGGCACGGAAGACGAGCGTGCCTTCTGGCGCTCGGCCATCGAGGGCGGCGAGACCGATCAGGCCAATCTCGACCGGGCCATGGGTCTGATCCAGAAATATGGCAGCCTCGGCGATACCATTGCCCGCGCCCTGCATTATGGCGCCATTGCCCGCGATGCGCTCGCCCCCCTGCCCGACAGTCCGTGGAAGGCGGCGCTGCTTGAAGTCATCGACTTCTGCGTGGCGCGCGTTCATTGACATCAACCGCCAAACCCATGAGCTTGCGGGATCGGGGCAAAAAAGCCACTCTCCTTGCGAATCAGCCGGTTGAGGTGACGATTTCCCTTGGCGGTCCCCGTTTCCCTGCCGGCCTCAGCCGGAGCATTTCGATGAAAGGCCACTTCATGCGGCAGAGCCTTGCCATCCGTCTTCTCCAGAGTGCAGCCATCGCAGCACTGCTTGCCTCCAGCCCTGCGCTTGCGGCCAGCAATCCGGAGCCGCCACCGCCGCAGGAAAAATTCAACGCCGAGGCCGTCGATACCTTCTCCGGCGCGTTCCTCGCCGGCCGCACCGCCGATGTCGACCGCGACTATGGCAATGCCATTCCGCTTTACCGCAAGGCGCTGGAGATCGAGCCGGACAATACGGAAATTTCCGAACGGCTGATGATCGCCTCCTTCCTGTCGGGCGATTTCGATGGCGGGGTGAAGCTTGCCGAGCGGCTGAAATCCGATGTCTCCGTCGAGCGCATCACGGTGATTACCCGCGGCATGGACGCGATCCGCCGCGGCGACTATGCGGCCGCCGACGCCATCCTGAAATATGACGGGCCGAACGATCTCGAGCGGCTGATGAACAGCCTGCTGCTCGCCTGGTCGAAATTCGGCGCGGGCAGGAAGGACGAGGCGCTGAAGCTCGTCACCGACCTCAAGGGGCCGGAATGGTTCGCGATCTTCAGGAACTACCATGCCGGTGCGCTGGCGGCCGCCTCCGGCAACATGTCGAAGGCGCGTGAGCTGCTGAATGCCGCGGTGCTGGACAAGGATGGCGGCAGCACCGCGCCCGACACCTACATGCGCGCCGTGATGGCGCTGGCCCGGCTGGAAGCTGGCGAAGGCAACAAGCAGAAGGCGAAGGATGCCATTGCCGTCGGCGACCAGTTCATCAACAATTATGCCCCGCTGAAGGCGCTCGGGGAAGCGCTCGCCAGGGGCGACAAGCCAGCCCAGCAGGTGACGACGGCCGCGCAAGGTGCGGCTGCCGTGCTGTTTTCCGTCGGCGGCGCACTGAACCGGCAGGGGGCCGACGAAGCGGTCGCCCTCTACCTCAACGTTTCGCACGCGCTTGACCCCGACAGCGCCGATACGCTGGTGCTGCTCGGTGGGCTCGCCGAGGCGGCAAACCAGCCGGACAAGGCGATTGCCTTTTACCGCCAGGTGCCGAAAAGCTCGCCGCTGATGCGGATTTCCGAGCTGCAGCTCGGGCTTGCCCTTGCCACCACCGGCAAGATGGACGAGGCCAAGACCCATCTGAAGGCACTGATCGACAGCGACCCGATGGATATCCGCAGCTATCTCGCCTATGGCAGCATCCTGTCCGACGCCAAGGACTATCCGGAGATGGCGAAGAACTACGATCAGGCGATTGCCAAAATCGGCTCGATCTCGGACCGCAGCCTGTGGTCGCTCTATTTCCAGCGCGGCATTGCCTATGAACGGCTGAAGCAATGGGACAAGGCGGAGCCGAACTTCAAGAAGGCGCTGGAGCTGAATGCCGACCAGCCGCAGGTGCTGAACTATCTCGGCTATACCTGGGTCGACATGAACCGGAACCTGAAAGAGGGTCTCGACATGATCAAGCGCGCCGTCGAACTGCGGCCCGATGACGGCTATATCGTCGATTCGCTTGGCTGGGCCTATTTCCGCCTCGGCCGCTTCGATGATGCCGTGACGCAGCTTGAGCGTGCCGCCGAACTGAAGGCCGGCGATTCCACCATCAACGATCATCTGGGCGATGCCTATTGGCGCACCGACCGCAAGCGCGAAGCAATGTTCCAGTGGAAACGGGCGCTGGTGCTGAAGCCTGAAGATGGTGCCATTCCCGCGATCAACGACAAGATCAAGAACGGTCTTCCCGCACATCCCGCCGGGCAGAAGAGCGAAACAGTCACCCCGCCGCCCGCAAAGACCGGTGCCTCCGACACGACCAAGGTGGTGCCCGCCACCATCGTGCCGAAGAACACCGTGCCGGTGATCGAGCCGGAGAAGACCCCTGACGTCAACGGCGAGGCCGGGCCGACCTCGGGATATACGGTGGTCAATGGCGATTCGATCTGGAAGATCGCCAAGAAGCTGCTCGGTGACTGGCATCGCGGCGCGGAGATCATCAGGCTCAACCCGGACGTCCAGAAAAACCCGGACAGGCTGAAGATCGACCAGATCCTGAAGGTTCCGGCCGCAAGCAAGTAACGGATTTCACCATGGCGGTGGAACGTATCGAGGAACCGGCCCCGGCGAAAGTCAATCTCGCCCTGCATGTGACGGGGCTGCGCGCCGACGGCTATCATCTGCTGGAGACGCTGGTAACCTTCACCGAAGCGGGCGACCGGCTGTGGCTGGAGGCAGCGCCCGAGGACCGCTTCACCCTGTCCGGCCCCTTTGCCCCGGCGCTTCATGCCGCCGGTGGACATGGCGGCAACCTGGTGCTGAAGGCCCGCGATCTGCTGCGCGCCTGGCTGAGGGCGCAACGCCGCCCCGCACCACCCGTCCATATCCATCTCGACAAGCAGCTGCCGGTCTCTTCCGGCATCGGCGGCGGCTCGGCCGATGCGGCCGCGAGCCTGCGCGGCCTTGCCCGCCTCTGGCAGGCCGCCATTCCGGAGGCAGCGCTGCGGGCCATCGCGCTGTCGCTCGGGGCCGACGTGCCGATGTGCCTGGTATCGCGCCCGCTGGTGGCGCGGGGGATCGGCGAGGAAATCACGCCGCTTGCGCTGCCCGCCCTTCAGATCCTGCTGGTCAATCCGATGGTTCCGGTCTCCACGCCTGCGATCTTCCGGCGGCTTGCCACCAAGGCCAATCCGCCCCTTCCCGCCGATATCGAAACGCTCGCCGACAACCCGCTGTCGCGGCTGGGGCCGCTTCGAAACGACCTCCAGCACCCTGCCGAAATGCTGGAGCCTGACATCACCGGGGTACTTGCCGCACTTCAGGAAACCGGGGCCGCACTGGTGCGGATGTCCGGCTCCGGAGCCACCTGCTTTGGCCTTCATGCCGACAGTGCCGCGATGCAGGCCGCCAGCGCTGATATCAAGGCTCGCCATCCCGGCTGGTTCATTTCTCCCACCAGAACCCTGCCCTGACCCTTTCCTCACCAGGCAGACCAATTTTGTTCTTGATATGTTCTCTTATCTGCGCTAGGAAACCAGTCACCAACGGAGACTTCGCGGCAACAGACAGGCCGCAGACGGGATAATGCCGGATTCCCCGGCGGCCCTCGAAGGAGCGATCGATGAGTGACCTTGCCCTTGCAAGGCAGGACGCATTCGCGCCTGCCAATACGGCTGATATGGCCGAGCATCTGCTGCAGGCCTCCGGCCTGCGGGTCGAAATTGGCCGCAGGCGCGGGCGCGGCGCGGGGATGAACCCGGACGGGCGGTTTGAGGTGCTGAACCGCGAACGCACCGATGATGGCTGGCAGACGCTGGAAGATCTCGGGCCGTTCCGCACCGAAGTACAGGTGGAAAAGCCGCGCACCATCATCACCCGCAACGACTCGCCCGACATTCCGTTCGACCGCTCGATCAATCCCTATCGCGGCTGCGAGCATGGCTGCATCTATTGCTTCGCCCGCCCGACCCACAGCTACATGGGCCTGTCCGCAGGGCTGGATTTCGAGGCAAAGCTGTTTGCCAAGCCGGATGCGGCAAAGCTTCTGGAGCGGGAACTCGCCCGGCCCGGCTACAAGCCGCGCACCATCGCCATCGGCACCAATACCGATCCCTACCAGCCGATCGAGAAGGAATGGCGGATCATGCGCCAGATCCTCGAAGTGCTGGAAAAGGCAAGCCACCCCGTCGCCATCGTCACCAAATCGGCGCTGATCACCCGGGATATCGATATCCTGCAGCGCATGGCGGAAAAGGGGCTGGCGAAGGTCGGCATTTCCGTGACTACGCTCGACCACAAGCTGTCGCGCTCGATGGAGCCGCGCGCCGCCACCCCTGCCCGCAGGCTCGACACCATCAGGACGCTAAGCGAGGCGGGCATTCCGGTTGCCGCGATGATGGCGCCGGTCATTCCCGGTCTCAATGACCACGAAATCGAGCGCATCCTGGAATCCGCCGGGGCTGCGGGTGCGTCCGAGGCAAGCTATGTGCTGCTGCGTCTGCCCTTCGAGGTCAGCCCGCTGTTTCGCGACTGGCTGCTGCGCAGCTATCCCGACCGCTATCGCCGGGTGATGTCGCTCATCCGCTCGATGCGGGACGGCAAGGATTACGACGCCGAATTCGGCAAGCGGATGAAGGGGGCCGGTCCCTATGCCTGGCAGATCAGCCGCCGCTTCGAACTCGCCACCAGGCGGCTCGGCCTGACCCGGCGCAGCATCCATCTGCGCGACGACATCTTCACGCCGCCGGATGGAGCGGGCGTACAGCTGTCGCTGCTGTGATGACGCGAGTTCACCCGGTATCCTCTTTTCCGGGTTGAGAATCTTAAACCATTTCTGGCAGGCGATTCCCTGGTCGCCCCCGGAAAGCCCCGGGGTTTGCCGCCGCCGGGATCGTTTTTTAGAAAAGCGATCCGGCCCTGGGGCTTGCAGGAGATCGGGAAGGCGTGCGAGTCTTGCCGCATGACACGACGCACCCTTCCCGATTCTCCCGCACTTTTCGACCTGCTCTCCAACCGGCCCGATTTCACCATGGAACGGGCGCTGATGCGCGATGGCTATCCTGTCGTCGCCGGTGCAGACGAGGCAGGGCGCGGGCCGCTGGCGGGCCCCGTGGTGGCTGCGGCCGTCGTCCTCGACCAGAACCGCATCCCCGACGGGTTGAACGATTCCAAGAAGCTCTCGGCCTCGCAGCGCAACGCGCTCTATGTGGAGATCATGTCGACGGCGCTTGTGGCCATCGCCTCCTCCAGCCCGAAGCGGATCGATGGCACCGACATCCTGAAGGCAAGCCTCGACGCCATGCGCCGCGCTGCCACCAATCTCGCCATCCAGCCCTCCTTCCTGCTGGTCGATGGCCGCGACGTGCCGAAGGGGCTGCCCTTTCCCGGCAAGGCCGTGGTGAAGGGCGATTCGCGCTGCCTGTCGATTGCCGCCGCCTCGATCATCGCCAAGGTCACCCGCGACCGGATGATGGAACAGGCGGGCCGCCTCTATTCCGCCTATGGCTTCGAAGTCCATGCCGGCTATGCCACCGTCTTTCACCGCGAGCAGATCGCGCTCAACGGCCCCTGCCCGCTGCACCGGATGAGTTTCCGTCCGCTGGTACAGATCGGCACCAGCGAGGACGCCGAACTCCCGGCACCGATGCCGTCGCGCCCTGCTGCCAATGTCACGCTCGACATCTGACTGCGGGCCCGGTGCCACCGGCATCCCTCCCCGAAAACACCGTCAAATTCAGCGCATGAAAAAAGCCCGGACAAGCCGGGCTTTTTCGTAACAGTGTGATCAGAGCCTAGAGTCTGTCAGGTTCAGATAGAACCTGACAGACTCCAAGCAAATTTGTTTTCGTTTGTCTTTTCGGGAAAACCGGATTCCACTTTTCCCTGACAAACTCTAGTTGAGGCGGCTCTTCACATCGCCGACAGCCTGGGCAAAGAGGTCCGACTGAACAGCCGCATCAGCGCGGGTGGCCAGCAGCTTTTCGGCAGCGGCAATCGCCAGATCGACGGCGGCGGAGCGAACGGCGTTGACCGCGTCCACCTCTGCCTGTCTGATCTTCTGCTCGGACAGGGC
The DNA here is from genome assembly GCF_963457605.1 of uncultured Gellertiella sp. Classification (GTDB taxonomy): domain Bacteria; phylum Pseudomonadota; class Alphaproteobacteria; order Rhizobiales; family Rhizobiaceae; genus Gellertiella. Next base: position 3,160,011 of record NZ_OY735139.1, on the reverse strand, counting down.
ATTGCGACGGGCAATGAACTCTTCCGTCTTCTGCCTGGCCTCGGTTGCCAGCAGTTCTGCCTCGCGCTCGGCAGCCGCGACGATGCGGGCGGCGTCCGCTTCGGCTTCCTTGCGCTTGCGCTGGTATTCGGCCAGCAGTTGCTGGGCCTCTTCGCGCAGGCGCTTGGCTTCCGAGAGATCGTTGCGGATCTGGTCGGCGCGGGCGTCGAGGCTCTTGGCGATCATGCCGGGAACCTTGATATAGACGATCAGCGCCAGGAACAGGATGAGGCCGACAAGGGCAAAGAATGTTGCATCAAGATGCATGGGATCAACCTTCCTGCTTTGCGGCAGCGACGGCCATGGAGACGTCGGCCTGCGAGACCGAGCCGCCGATCAGGCGGTCGATGACGGCAGTTGCCGTTTCGGTGGCGATGGCGCCGACATCGGCAAAGGCCCTGGCCTTGATTTCGGCGATGCTGCTTTCGGCGGCAGCGACCTTCCCGGCAAGGTCCGCCTCAACGGCCGCGCGCTCGGCTGCAGCTTTTGTCTTGGCGGCTTCGCGTGCCTCGGAGGCAATTGTATTGGCCTTGGAACGGGCCTGCGCCAGTTCCTTCTCGTAGGTGGCGACCGCGAGGTCGGCTTCCTGCTTGAGGCTTGCTGCCTCATTCAGGTCTTTAGAGATACGGGTCTTGCGGTCTTCCAGAATGCCACCGACGCGCGGCACGATCACCTTCTGCATCAGCATGTAGAAGAAGCCGAACGTGATCACCAGCCACAGCAGCTGGGACGCATAGGTAGTCGTATCGAACGGTCCGAAAACCTTGCTTTCGCCTTCAGGGGCGACGCCGGTTTCCGAATGGGTTTCGCCGACGACAGGGGTGCCAATGGCCACAGGTGCCGCAGCCGTCGTCCCAGCCGGAGCGGTGGTGTCTTCGGCATAGGCCGGGGTCACAAACATGCTCACCTCCAGGGTGTCTTCTCGAAATGCAAAAGATCACGGTTCGCGTTTGAGGCGAGCCGTGATCCTGGTGTTGTCTTCAGATCACTTGACAACGAAGAGCAGAAGCAGGGCAACAAGCAGCGAGAAGATGCCCAGTGCTTCCGTCACGGCGAAGCCGAATACGAGACGGCCGAACTGGCTGTCAGCAGCCGACGGGTTGCGCAGTGCACCCGACAGGTAGCTGCCGAAGATGTTGCCGAGGCCGAGGGCCGTACCGGCCATGCCAAAGCAAGCGAGACCAGCGCCGATGTACTTTGCTGCAATAGGATCCATCTTTAAACTCCTTCGAAATGGTTGTTGCGGCGTAGGGACTGACACTGTTCAGTGTCAATTGGTTGAACCATGGAGATTGTCAGGTTGATACCGAACCTTGCAATCTCCAATTCTTACTCTTGTCGTTTGCCTCTTTGCGCAAACTTTAGTGGCCACCCGGATGCACGGCGTCGTTGAGGTACATGCAGGTCAGTACCGCAAAGACATAGGCCTGCAGGAAGGCGACGAGAAACTCGAGACCGGTCAGTGCGACCGTCATGATGAGGGGCAGGATGGCGCCACCGACACCAAGTGCACCGAGTGCACCGAGCGCGCCGACGAAGCCTGCGAAAACCTTCAGCGTGATGTGTCCGGCCAAAAGGTTGGCGAAGAGACGCACGGAGAGCGAAATCGGACGCGACAGGAACGAGATCACTTCAATCGCGACAACCAGCGGCAACAGCGCGCCAGGCACGCCCGAGGGCACGAAGACCTTCAGGAAGTGAAAGCCGTGCTTGAGGAAACCATAGACAAGCACGGTGCCGATGACGAACATCGCCAGCGCGAAGGTGACGATGATCTGGCTGGTGATGGTGAAGAAATAGGGCACCATGCCGAGCAGGTTGGCCGTCAGCACGAACATAAACAGCGAGAACACCATCGGAAAGAATTTCATGCCGGAACTGCCCGCACCCTCGCGCAGCATGTTGGCGATGAATTCATAGGCCATCTCCGCCATCGACTGGGCACGACCGGGGATCAGGCTGCGGCTGGCGCTGCCGAAATAGAGAAAGCCCGAGGCAACGGCAACGGTTGCCACCATGAACAGCGAGGCATTGGTGAAGGACACATCGTACTGGCCGATATGAAGCGGCACAATCTTGCTGATCAAAAACTGATGGGTCGGATCGTTTGACACCGTTGCATCTCTCTTCACGTTGCCCGCGCCCGCGAGGAGCCGGAAATTCACTGTCCCGGAAAGCGGCAAGGCCACCCTTCCATGTTATAAAGTCACGGCTCCCTGCGGTCGCCGGGCAGAGGGTGCGACACCCTTCCCGCAGCACGAAGCACGTTCAGCACGCCGGCACAAAAACCGAGCGGCAGCATGATCAGCAGCCCCCACGGTCCCGTCCCCGCATAGCGGTCAAGGAGATAGCCCAGAACCGCGCCCACCACGATGGCGGCAATGAATTCGCTGGAGAGTTTCATCGCCTCGGCATAGCCCTTGCGGCTCACCTCGGCTTTCAGCTCCTGCGCCTCTTCCACGCCCGCGTCATGGCGCACCTGCTTGAGCTCGGCTCCCAGGCGCTTCCTGCGCTCTTCCAGACCTTCATCCCGCTGGTCGGTCATCCGCTTCTCCGTTTGTGTCCGTGAAGAGCCCGGTCCAACCGGTACACCTTCGGCCCTACAAACGCCAAAGGTTTAACACCTTCCGGCCCGTTTTGAAGTCGGGCGCAACATAGTTTTAGGTGTTCATATAGTCAAGGCTGGGAGAGCCGCTATTCAACGTCTATTTTTTGCAATAAATACAAATAGATATGGACAATCAGCAATCGGATCGGCTTACAAGTGCCAAGTTTGGGTGCGGGGCTGCGTCCAAATGACCGCTCCCCCGCCCGACGGGTGAGTCCGTTAAGATCGATTTAAGTCAGGAAGGGTGAACGCCTTGCATCAGCTCCAGCCACCGCCATAGGTGCGGTAGAAGATGTGCCAGCCGATGCGGGCGACGCGCTTCATGGTCGGGGCCCAGTTCGGCTTGACGTAGATCGCGTGATAATGGGTGGCCGATCCGACGTCCTTGAGCCAGATCTTGCCTGCCGTGACGGCAAGGCCGATTTCGGCGGCGACATTCCAGCGGCCCCTGTCCCAGATCACGTCCCTGATATTGTCGCAGGCAAAGGAGAACTGGCACTGGTTGGTCCAGTCCTTGTTCTGGTAGACGACGCCGCAGATCGTATCGGGATAGGCAGGATTGCGCACCCGGTTCAATACCACCTGGGCAACGGCAGCCTGGCCGCGCAAGGCTTCGCCACGCGCCTCGAAATAGATCGCATCGGCCAGGCACTTCTGTTCGTTCTGCGAGAAGACCGAAGGCGGCAGGATGTTGGCGGCCCAGGCATGGTCCTGCGGGCCGATGGCGGGCACGAACCGCCCCTCCTCCGGGTCTTTCCTCAGGATGGCATCGAAGGGAGACGTGCGGCTTTCGTCGGGTCCGGTCGGCGCATAGGCCGTCGCCAGCACGTCGGCGGTGCGGTTGGTGACGAGACCGGCAATCAGCGCCGGCACCTGCGCGTCGGGCTGGTCGGCGGGCGGCGTCCGGTAGAAGGTCTGGGCAATCTGCATGTCGCCGCCTTCGGACAGCATGCGGGTGCCCTCGGGCAGCTTTCGCGCAAAGGCCATCAGCTCCTTTGGCGCCACCGGCCTGTCGAACAGGGCACCGGTGCGCTGCAGCACGGAACCGGCGGTGAAATCCTTCGGCGGCTGCATGGTCTCGCTGGCGACGATGCGACCCTTCTTGTCCTGCCGGTTGACGCGCTCCTCGTCGGACCTGGGGTCCGGCGGGTCCTTGTCCTCGTTCATCGCCACGCGGCGGCCATCCGGCAGCGTCATGCCGGTGCGGGTGCCGATGGCGGCCGTTGTTGCGGGATCGCGATAGGTGAGCTGCTGGCGGGCATTGGCATCAAAGGAAGAGGCCGTCAGCGCCATTCGCCAGGCGGGGGTGCCATCATCCAGCCCGGTCAGCATGGCCGCGAGATCGCCATGGGCGGTGACGGTCGGGAAGCCGAGAGAGACCGCAAGGCCGAAAACGAGAGGAGAAATCCAGGCTCCCCGGGAGGCGCAGGCCTTCAGGATGATCTGACGCAAAACAGCAACTCCACACTTTGACAAAATCTTCGCGCGCGGTTGACGGGCTGATCTATTCAGCCCCTTCTGCCTGGCGAGGGCTGCCGCGCCTGTTTTCAACTATCGCGCATTAACCTTGATCTTTGGTTAATGGCCGGAAATGCGGCGATTTTGTCATCTCGTTCCAGGCGAGACAGGCCATTCCATTAACGAAAGGCCTGCCCCGAAACGACAAAAGGCCCCGGGGTCCGATCACCCCCGGGGCCTTTTCACATCATCAGCAGATCGCAACCGGTCAGATCACCACATGCGAACCGAGTTCCACCACGCGGTTGGTCGGCAGGCGGAAATAGTCGGACGGGTCGGTCGCGGTATTGGCGAGCGCCACGTAGAGGCGGCCCTGCCAGGCCGGCATTTCCGATTTCGGATCGCGCACCAGCTTGCGGCGGCCAAGGTAGAAGGAGGTCGACATGATGTCGAACTTGACGCCGCCCTTGCGCAGATAGCCGAGCGCCTGCGAGACATTCTGCTGTTCCATGAAGCCGAAGTTCAGTTGCAGGCGGGAGAAGCGCTCCGACAGCTTTTCCAGCTGATAGCGGTCATCGGCATCGGCGCGCGGCTTGTTCACGGTCTTGATGGTCAGGATGATGTTCTTCTCATGCAGGACGTGATTGTGCTTGAGATTGTGCATCAGGGCAGCCGGAACCGATTCCGGATCGCTGGTGAGGAAGATCGCCGTGCCCGGCACCCGCTTCGGCGCATGGGCGCTTTCCTTCTCGATCGATGGAATGAAGGCCATCAGCGGAATGTCGGTGTGACGGGTCTTGTTGAACAGGATCTGCGTGCCGCGCCGCCAGGTCATCATGATCAGCGTGAAGCCGGTGGCAAACAGCACCGGCACATAGCCGCCATCATGGATCTTCAGCAAGTTGGCACCGAGAAACACCATTTCCAGCATCAGCAACGGTAGCAGCAGCGCGATGGCCGCAGCCATCGACCAGTGCCAGCGGGTGCGCACGAATTCGAAGAACATGATCGTGGTCACCACCATCGCCCCGGTCACGGAGATGCCATAGGCGGTGGCCAGCGCATCGGAGCTCTTGAAGGTGACGATCAGGGCGGCGACACCAACCAGCAGGATCGTGTTGACGGTCGGCAGATAGATCTGCCCGGTATTGGTCTCCGAGGTGAACTGGATCTGCATGCGCGGGAGATAGCCGAGATGGATGGCCTGGCGGGCAAGCGAGAAGGCCCCGGTGATCACCGACTGGCTGGCGATGATCGTCGCCGCAGTGGCCAGGAACACGACCGGCAACAGCGCCCAGTCGGGAAACACCAGGAAGAACGGGTTGCTGGCGGCCTCGGGATGCTGGAGCACCAGGGCACCCTGGCCGAGATAGTTCAGGATCAGCGCCGGAAACACCAGATAGAACCAGGCAACCTGAATGGGCCTGCGCCCGAAATGGCCGAGATCGGCATAGAGCGCTTCGGCCCCGGTCACCGTCAGAAACACCGCCCCCAGAACCACGACGCCCAGAAATTTCTCGCGGGCCAGGAAGGAGATCGCCTCCAGCGGATTGATCGCCGCGAAGATCACGGGATCACCGATGATGCGATAGATGCCGCCGAGCGCCAGCACCACGAACCAGACCACCATGATCGGTCCAAAATACCGGGCGACAACCTTGGTTCCATGCGACTGGATGGCAAACAGCATGGTGAGGATGGCGAGCGAGATCGGCACGACGAAGTCGGCAAGATTGGGCTCAACCAGTTTCAGACCTTCGACCGCCGACAGTACCGACAGGGCCGGCGTGATCATCGCATCACCGAGAAACAGCGCCGAACCCATCAGACCCAGCAGCATCAGGATCGCGGTATGGCCATTGGCCGTCTTCATCAGCAGCGCCAGCATCGACAATGTGCCGCCTTCGCCGTCGTTGTCGGCGCGCAGCAGCAACAGCACATATTTCAGCGTGACGATGATCATCAGCGTCCAGAGGATCAGCGAGATCAGGCCGATCACCTCGGCACTGGTGATGCCATCATGGCTGATCGGCCGCAGCGCCTCGCGAAAGGCGTAGAGCGGGCTGGTGCCGATATCGCCATAGACAACGCCGATCGATCCGACGGCAAGCCCTGCCAGGGCGCGCATACCGACCGGGCCATGGGCAACGTGTTCTGAATGTTCAGACATGGTAAACTCAGGCTCCTCTAGAGCCAGCCTTTCCAACGGAAAAAGTAGTAGGTCACCGCAGCCGACGCCAGCATCGCAAACAGCGACATCGGGTAGCCGAGGGACCATTCGGTTTCAGGTATGAATCGGAAATTCATCCCGTAGATCGACGCCACGAGGGTCGGGGGGAGGAATACCACCGAGGCAATCGAGAAGATCTTGATGATCGCATTCTGCTCGACATTGATCAGTCCGAGCGAGGCATCAAGCAGGAATGTAATGTTGCCGGCGACGAAAGACACGTGTTCCGACAGCGACTGGATGTCGCGGGAGACGGTATGGCAAAGCGCCCTCGCCTCGTCATCCGCCTGTTCGGCGGGAACCGCCTGCAGGAATGTGGTGAGCCGCGCCAGGGATGCAAGGCTTTCACGCACCTTGCTGAGCAGGCGGTGATGGCTGGCGATGTCGATCAGCTTGTTTTCGAGATAATGCGGCGGACGGCGGCGGCCATTGCCGCTGAACACCTGCAGGGACAGGGCATCGATGCGGGCGGCCTCCTGCTCGAGGATTTCCGCCGTGCGGTCGACGATGGTTTCCAGAAGCCGCGACAGGATCATGGCACCGGACGGCCCGCTGCCCCCGGCCTGGGCGCAGTGGAGATGATTGCCGCGCTGCAGGGCTGCGGCAAACAGCTTGAACGAGCGCGGTTCGCCATAGCGCACCGTCACCAGCCGGTTGCCCGTCAGGATGAAGGCGATGTCGGTCAGATCGGGAAAATCACTCTCGGTCTTCCAGACCAGCGAGCCGGTCATGAAAACGTCACCATTCTCGATGAACAGACGACTGGACGGTTCGATGTCCTTCATGTCTTCGCGGGTGGGAACCGAAATGGACAGCGCTTCTTCCATCCTGATCTCCTCCTCGCGCGTCGGACAATCAAGATCGATCCAGACAATATCCTTGTCGAGACCGGCAGGGATATCCCCGGCGGCAAGACGCAAGGCAACGCCGGTGGCGCGATAGGCGGTGATCACGCAAGGGCTCCCGCAGACCTATACACGGCATTCTTCTCCTTTTGATCCGACCAGAGGCCGGAGGGTGCGGGCATATCGCGCAAAGTCCTTCGAGAATCAAGCCCACCACAGGGTGCAGGTGCAGCAAAGCCTGCCTTTTTTTCGCCGCAACTGTAAAGTTTTTCTTAGAGGCTGCATGCACTGTGCCGCCGAACAGTATGGCAACACTAGTATTTTTAAAATTATTTAATAATATGGCTCTAATTTACCGTATTTGTGCATTGCAACAAAAATATTTTTGCGACCGCGGCAAAACCGGTTTTCAGGGTGCGGACGGGAGGCCACTGCACTGTGGAAAGCCTCCCATCCCCTCATTCAAACACCATGCTCGGTGCCGTCCGGGTGGCCTTGCCTGCGATCTGCGACCAGACCGAGGTGGCGATCTGCCGGTAGGCGATGGCCTGCGGACCGTCCGGTTCCGATATCACCACGGGCGTGCCGGCATCGGAATATTCGCGGATGGCCATGGTCAGCGGGATTTCGCCAAGGAAGGGCACATCGATCCGCTCCGCTTCGGCGCGTGCGCCGCCATGACCAAAGATGTCGTAGCGATGGCCGGTGTCGGGCGCGATGAAATAGCTCATGTTCTCCACCACGCCGAGCAGCGGCACCTCGACCTTGCGGAACATGGTAACCGCCTTGCGGGCATCGATCAGCGCCAGATCCTGCGGCGTCGAGACAATCACCGCACCGGCCAGCGGCACCTGCTGGGCAATCGTCAGTTGCGCGTCGCCGGTGCCCGGCGGCATGTCGATCACCAGCACGTCGAGTTCGCCCCAGGCGACTTCCTTCAGCATCTGCATCAGCGCCGACTGGACCATGGGCCCGCGCCAGATCATCGCCGTGTCCTCGTCGACCAGGAAGCCCATCGACATCACCTTGATGCCGTAATTTTCCATCGGCTTGATGATCTTGCCTTCAAGCTGGGTCGGACGGCCCGATATCTTCATCAGCCGCGGCATGGAGGGACCATAGATATCCGCATCCAGAATGCCGACGCGCAAGCCATTGGCCTTCAGGCCCAGCGCGAGATTGACGGCCGTGGTCGACTTGCCGACGCCGCCCTTGCCGGAGGCCACCGCAATGATGGCATGGATGCCGGGAATGCCGACCTTGCCGGGTTTGGGCGGGCTTGCGGCCGGTGCCGGGCCGTGGTTGTGATTGTGGCTGTGTTTGTGGCCATGGCTGTGCGAAGGCGCGGCAGCGGCCGGTCTCGCCGGGGCGGCCGAGCCGGGCTTGCGGTCGGCGGTCAGCGCCACCATCGCCCCCTTGACGCCGGGGATCGCCTTGACGACCCGTTCGGCGGCCTGGCGGAGCGGTTCCAGTTCATTGGCGCGCTCGGCGGCAACCGTCAGCGAGAAATAGACCTTGGCATCCGAAATGAAGACATCGGAAACCATGCCGAGATCAACGATATTGCCTTCGAGATCGGGACCGCGCACGGTCTTCAATGCATCTGCTACCTGTTCCTTGGAAACCACGTTCCGCCATCCTTGCCCATGAGACTTGCACGGCACCGATATAGGAAACCGGAGGCCCGGCTTCAAACGAAAACCCGCATGGCCGGGGAAAAAGCGCCGGCGATCTTGCCGCACCCCTGGCACCGGGCACCGTGCGCCAACAAAAAAAACCGCCGCGCAAGGGGAGCATGCCCTGCGGGCGCTCTCTCCTGACGCGGCGGTTTTCCGACCACGGCATCCTTTTCCGGATGCTCTCTGCTCCGATGCCAGGGCGCTCTTGCGTGAGCCCCGGCATGACAAGTCCCCTCCGGACCATGCCCCATAGAAACCACGATCCGCGCAGGAGTCAAATGCTATTTCATGCCTGGCGCATTGACGGCCAGGCCTATTTGATGAGGCCGGTTTTCATCGCCTTTACAACCGCTTGCGTGCGGTTGACTGTATCGAGCTTTTTCGTCGCCCGATTGAGGTAGTGATTGACCGTATGTTCCGACAGGGTGAGAATCTCGGCGATTTCGGCGCTGGTTTTGCCCGCCGCCGTCCAGGTCAGGCAATCGATCTCGCGATCCGTCAATGTATCATTGGGCTTGCGATCCTGGTCGCGCAGCATCGACAGGCTGTCGAAGACATGGATGAAGAGATAGCTGAGCGCCATCATCTCCTCGTCGGAAAACGGCTCGCGATCCCCGGACAGCGAAATCGCACCACGCTGGCCGTTCGAATCATGCACCGGGAAATAAGCCCCGCGCTCCATGCGGAACTGGGTGAACAGCGATTTGGCCGCAGCTTCCTTCCTGTTCGGATTGCCATTGCCGAGCGTGGTTGCATCATAGGGGAAGGGCGTGGTGCATTTGCGCAGCCGGAGGATGACGGGGCTTTGCCCGAGCAGGCTCTCGCGATCATAGAAGGTGATCATTTCCGGCGGCCAGTTGGTGATCACGGAACTGCCGGCCAGCGTCAACGATGTGCGGGCGGGCAGCGTCAGCACCATGAAGGCGCGCGCACCAAAAGCTTCCGCGACCCGCTTCATGAAGCGGAACACATCAAACTGGGTCTTGAACCCGGATATCTCCGCGAGAAGGCGCATGCTCTTCTTCAGCGGCGGGAGGGATGAAATGGCTTCCATGGACTCGATATGGTTGATTGGCTGCAGCGTAACGCGGACTTCACCAAGACAGAAGCATTCACAAGAAAAGCAAAATGCGAAAGCGGATTACAATCAATTACACCAGAGTCCTGCCATTGGAAAGGACACATATTCCAGGGCAATCGGGTGAATGAGGAGGTGACAAACGCCTGATTTGCTGAATCTGTACCTTTCCTCTGATTTGCTTTTTGGGGGATGGTATGGACGATACGGCAGCGATGTGCCCGGCGTTTGAGGAAACGGTTGTTTTTCTGAAGCATTTTGCGGAACTGGAAGACCCGCGTCAGCGGGGCAAGGTGGTTTACCCGCTTCAGGAGATTCTGCTGCTATGCCTCACGGCTGTGGTAGCGGGTGCCGAGAGCATCACCGCGATTGCCCTGTTCGGCGCGAAGAGGCTGGGTTTGCTGCGCCGGTTGGCGGCATTCGAGAATGGAACGCCTGCCCACGACCATCTCGGCGATATTCTGGCCTCGCTCGATGCCGAGCAATTCCAGCGTTGTTTCACAACCTGGGTCGCAACCGTCGCCGGCATTCCGGAGGGCGTGATCGCCATTGACGGCAAGACGGTGCGCCGCTCGCATAACCGGTCCAGGGGGATCGCAGCCATTCATATGGTCTCTGCCTTCGCCGCACGCCAGCGCCTGGTGCTGGGTCAGGTCAAGGTGGCCGAGAAGTCCAACGAAATCGTCGCCATCCCCAAACTGCTGGACATGCTGACAATCGAAGGTGCCATCGTGACCATCGACGCGATCGGCTGCCAGCGCGCGGTCGCGCAGAAGATCGTCGACAAGAAAGCCGATTACGTCCTGGCGCTCAAGGGTAACCAGAGCAGCTTGCAAGAGGACGTCAAACTCTTCGTCGCTGAACAAAAGGCGTGCGATTTCAAGGACACCGTCGTCAGTCGCGACGAAACCGTCGATGCGGATCATGGCCGCATCGAGACCAGAACAACGACCGTGATCCACGACGCTGCATGGCTTCGGGAGCGGCATGACTGGCCTGCCTTGAAAAGCATCGTCATGATCGACACCATCCGGGAAATCGCCGGGGTCCAAACGAGAGAGACGCGCCTCTACATCACTTCGCTCAATCTCCCGGCTTGCGCCATCGGTCCGGTCGTCCGGAGCCATTGGACAGTCGAAAACAGCCTGCATTGGGTCATGGATATGACGTTCCGCGACGACGAATGCCGCGTGCGAACCGATCACGCCCCCGCCAACTTCACAACCATCAAGCACATGGCCCTGAACCTCATCCGGCGCGGAAAGGGCAAGCTGTCCGTCAATCTCGCCCGACACTCCGCAGCCTGGGACGACGACTTCCTCGTCCGCATCATCACCGGATAATGCGTTCACCCGATTCCCCTGACACATATTCGAACACACCTACATATTCTATATAATTGGAAATCAGAATATTACTTCTGACTCCACCTTATGAACTTAACATAACCGCTTGCCTGGAAAATTCGGCGTGAAAATATCACTTTTCAGGCATTTTATGGTTGAAAACAAAACCATCACAGACAGTGATCATTCCGTCACCCAGAAGGTAGCAAGATATCCGATTCCTTGAAAACCACCAGAAGTAACCGGCGATAATTTGTGGTGGTAAATAACAATTTCCACCCAAGCGATCATCTTCATAACAAGTCCGCCGGAAGGTGGCGGTTCAACGGCGCGGTCCCAGCCGGGCAAGGATATCGGCAGAAATCCGGGCAGCCGCCTGGCGGACCACGGGGGCCCAGTCCTCAAGCTGTATCTGGCTGATCCGGAAAGCTGGCCCCGTCACCGAAATGCCGGCGGCAAAGCCGGGATCGGCGCTCCTGATCGGGGCGGCGACACAGCGGATCCCCTCCTCATGCTCCTCCCGGTCAAAGGCATGGCCGCAGGCGCGAATCACCTCGATCTCGCGGGCAAGGGCCGCGGCATCGGTGATCGTGGCCGGGGTAAAGCGCTGCCAGGAAATGCCGGCGATGGTGCGGGCCACCGCATCGGGCGGCAGCACCGACAGCGCTGCCTTGCCGATGCCGGTGCAATAGAGCGGCGAAGCGCGGCCGATCTGCGAATGCATCCGCACCGACTGCCGGCTTTCCACCTTGTCGAGATAGATCACATCCAGCCCGCGCAGCACGCCGAGATGCACGGTCTCCCCGGTTGCGGCATGCAGCATCTCAAGGGTCGGGGCGGCGATCGCCCGAAACTCGTTGCGGGACCAGGCGCTGGAGGCGAGCGTCAAAAGGCGCAGCCCCGGCTGGTAGCCACCGTCTGCGGCAAGCTCGATCAGACCTTCCTTGAGGAGATGTCCGAGCTGGCGATGAACGCTCCCCCTCGGTTCGCCCGAAAGCGCCTGGATCTCGCTGAAGCGCAAGGGCTGCTGCGCCGCAACGACGAGATCGAGCAGGCGCATCAGCTTTCCAAGCGTCCCCGTCTCGCGATCCATCCTTCCCCCCGTTTTGCATCTTGACACCGGGACAGGATTAACCGGATAATTCCACATAGTCAAATTTAGTTCCATATATTGGAATACGGGATATGTCCGTCATGTCGCCTCGCCTTGCGCTTTACCCGGATCTCGAAGATGCGCCCGTGCTGGTGACGGGCGGTGCCTCGGGCATCGGTGCGGCGCTGGTCGAGGCCTTTGTCCGGCAGGGCGCGCGGGTCGCCTTTCTCGACCGGGATGTCACGGCTGCCGGGCATCTGCTGCACCGGCTTGCCGATGTCGGCACCCATCCCGTCCACTTCAAGCAGGTCGATCTCGCCGATGTCGCCGATCTCACCCGGGCGATGGAGGATGCCATCGGCGCGCTCGGCGGTTTGCAGGTGCTGGTCAACAATGCCGGCTGGGACGACCGGCACGACCTCGACAGCGTCACCGAGAGCTACTGGGACAACAACCAGGCGATCAATCTCCGGCAGTTCTTCTTTGCCATACAGGCCGCCGCCCCGACGCTGCGCGCCGCCAGGGGTGGTGCCATCATCAACATGTCGTCGATTGCCTATCTCCTCAACATGCCGGAACTGCCCGCCTATGCCGCCGCGAAGGCCGGGATCATCGGGCTGACCAAGAGCCTTGCGGGCAGGCTCGGGCCGGATGGCATCCGGGTCAATGCGCTGCTGCCGGGCATGATCGTCACCGAGCGGCAGAAGGAATTGTGGCTGGGCGAAGCCGACATTGCCGCCATGGTCGCCCGGCAGTGCCTGAAGCGGGTGCTGGTGGCGGAAGACATGACCGGCCCCTGCCTGTTCCTGGGTTCGTCAGCCTCCGGTGCCATCACCGCCCAATCGATCATCGCCGACGGGGGAGTTTTCTGATGACAGCCAGCACCAAGCATCCCGCCTTCGTGGCGGTCGACTGGGGAACCAGCAGCTTTCGCCTGTGGCTGATGAATGCGGCAGGCGAGACACTGGCCGAGCGGCGCAGCAACGAGGGCATGGCGATGGCATCGGCTGCCTGCGGTTTCCCGAAGATCCTGAAATCCCATCTTTCGGCCATCGGCGTGGCGGCAGACCTCCCGGTCATCATCTGCGGCATGGCGGGGGCCCGCCAGGGCTGGACGGAGGCGGGCTATGTCACCGTTCCCGCCCTGCTCGACGCGATCCTGCGCGGGGCGGTCCGGGTGCCCGCCGCAGGACGCGAGATCCGCATCCTGCCCGGCCTTGCCAATCGCGACCCCGCCCATCCCGACGTGATGCGCGGCGAGGAGACGCAATTGCTCGGCGCCCTCTCGGAGCTTGGCCCCGGCGATCACCGTGCCTGCATGCCCGGCACCCATTCGAAATGGGTGCGGCTGTCGGGCGCTGAGGTGACGGAATTCTCCACCTACATGACGGGCGAGCTCTACGAGGTGATCTCCAGCCATTCGCTGCTCGCCCATTCGCTGGCGGGCTCTGAAGGCATGGACATGGCCGCTTTCCGAACCGCTGTCGCCAAGGCGGTGGCAGAACCCGCCCGCGCCACCAACCTGCTGTTTGCCATCCGCGCCAGCCAGTTGCTGGAAGCGGCGAGCGCCGACATGGGACGCGCCCGGCTTTCGGGAACCCTGATCGGGCTCGAAATCGCCGGGGCCTCGGGCGACAGGACACATGCCTGGCAGGGAACGATCAGCCTGATCGTCTCCGGCGGGCTCACCGACCTCTATGGGACCGCCCTTGAAAGCCTGCACCGCCCCTACCAGATCACCGATGCCGAAACCGCCGTGAAGGCGGGGCTTGCCCGCGCCGCCCGGGCGCTCTGGCTCTCCTGACCAAAGGATATCTCCCGATGAACCGAATTGCCTTTCCCGCCATGCGCTACCCGCTTGTGGCGATCCTGCGCGGGTTGAAACCGGACGAGACGGAAGGCGTGGTCGGCGCGCTGATCGAGACCGGCTTTACCGCCATCGAGATCCCGCTGAACTCGCCGGACCCCTTCCGCTCCATCGAAGCCGCCGCAAGGCTTGCCCCCGCCGGTTGCCTGATCGGTGCCGGGACGGTGCTGACGGTGGACGATGTCGCGCGGCTTGACGCGGTTGGCGGTCAGCTGATGGTGAGCCCGAATGTCGATGTCGCCGTGATCGGCGCTGCCCGCGCGCGGCAGATGGTGACGCTTCCCGGCGTCCTCACCCCGACAGAGGCGCTTGCCGCAGCGGCGGCAGGCGCGACGGGGCTGAAATTCTTTCCGGCAAGCGTGCTCGGCCCGGCAGGCATCACCGCCATCCGCGCCATCCTGCCGCCGGACCTGATGATTGCCGCCGTCGGTGGTGTCTCCGACAGCAATTTCGGCGACTATCTGAAGGTCGGCATTTCCGCCTTCGGCCTCGGCTCCAGCCTATACAAGCCCGGCCTGTCCGCCGCCGAGGTCCGCACGCGGGCGAAAAATACCCTTGCCGCCTATGACCGGGCGCTTGCCGAAGAAGGAGCAGGCCGTGGCTGAAACCATCCCGTTCACCGGCCAGGTGGCCTGTTCGCAGCAGCTGGAACTCGGGGAAGGTCCGACCTTCGATCCCGTCACCGGCACCGCCTGGTGGTTCGATATTCTCGGGCGCGAGTTGCATGAGCTGCATCTTGCCACCGGAATAAAGCGCGTCCACGCCCTGCCGGTGATGGCAAGCGTGCTTGCCCGCATCGATGACACGAGGCAGTTGCTCGCCACCGAACAGGGCCTGTTCCTGCGCGATGCCGGGAGCGGTGCCCTCACCCCGCATGCCGTACTCGAAGCCGACAAGCCCGGCAACCGCTCGAATGACGGGCGGGTGCATCCGTCCGGCAGCCTGTGGATCGGCACCATGGGCAGGAAGGCGGAAAAGGCGGCGGGCAGCATCTACCACGTGTCGCGCGGCAAGGTGACCAGGCTCTTCGGCGATATCTCGATCACCAATGCCATCTGCTTTTCGCCGGATGGCACGAAGGGCCATTTCGTCGACACGCTGGAAAACCGGCTGATGCGGGTGGAGCTTGACCCGGCAACCGGGCTGCCGACGGGCAAGCCCGCGCTTTTCATCGACGAGCAGGGCAAGCCCGGCGGCATGGATGGCGCGGTTTGCGATGCCGATGGCCATCTCTGGAACGCCCGCTGGGGCACGGGCCGCATCGACCGCTATGACACGGCGGGCACGCTTGTTGCCCGCTATGCGGTGCCCGGTCTCCACAGCTCCTGCCCGGCCTTTGTCGGCGACAGGCTCGACCGGATGCTGGTGACCACGGCCCATGAAGGCCTCGACAAGGCGGCTGATCCGGCCAATGGCGCGACCTATATCCTCGGCGTTCCGGTGAGGGGTGTTGTCCCGGCAAGCTACAGGCTTTGAAAGAAGCCGCGCTTTAGAGTTTGTCAGGTTCATATTGAACCAGCCAGACTCTAGAGTCTGTCAGTTGTCGTTTGTCTTTTCGGGAAAACCGGATTCCACTTTTCCCTGACAAACTCTAGCGCCCTTTGTTTTCGTTTGTCTTTTCGCTCAAACGAGTTTGAGCGGGAAAACCGGATTCCACTTTTCCCTGACAAACTCTGGCTGCTGTTTTGCGCATCTGCGTAGTCCTGCCACATCTGTGCCGCTTGGCAAGATCACGCGATGACGCGGATGACTGAGGCATCCTTCCCAAACCCGGCAATCCCGGATCTTGCCGATCCGGACGGGCAAGATTTCGCATTTGTCAGATTCTGCCGGAACCATTTTTCCACACTGCCGTTTTACCTCCGCAGACAGAAGGTGAAGCCCTGCACCCCGCCCGGTGCCAGGCTTGACCAGCCATCTGCAAACTGAGCATGGAAATTCGCTGGAAATTGCCCTTCCCAACCGGATGACAGCCCGCCCCCGGCTGTGTGTCTGGTGGAAACCGGGCAGGATCCCCCTCCCCTTTCCAGCGAATGCGGCGGTGCTTCGGCACCGCCGCTTTTTTGCGCATCTCCTGGCGTCAGATCAGGCTGCAGATCCTCAGCGCATCATAGATGCCCGCGTGGATGTTGCGGCTGGCGACGGCATCGCCGATGCGGACGAGATCGAATGCGGCAGCGGGATTTTTCTGCGGCAAGGGGCTGCGCCGGGCAATCAGCGCGGCATAGTCGACGGCCCCGAGATTGCGCGACTGCGGCTTCAGCGCCAGATAGAGATCGGCATTGGCTGTGGTGCCGTGGTCGACCACCACCTGCGCCACCCGCCGCTCGTCGCGCACCGCGCCTGCAAAATCCGAGCCCAGCACCGCCACCAGCCCATTACCCTCGCGCCGCACGGAGAGGAGCCGGGTGTTGATCGTCACCCGCACCTTCTTCTCGGCAAACGTCCGGGCATAAGGCACGTGATTCATGCCGCCGATGTCAGGCGCGAAGAAGCGTTCCGGCGAAACCAGTTCGAGCTCGACCTCTGCCCGCGCGATGATTTCTGCCGCCGTCATGCCGGAATGGGCGCCATTGTCGTCAAACAGCAGCACCGGACCCTCCGGCCTCACCGTTCCCGCGATGATGTCCCAGCTGGAAACGACCAGATCATCGCCCGCCTCCAGCGCCGGGTTCCGGGCGATGCCGCCAGTGGCGATCACCACGACATCGGGTTCGAGAGCGGGGATATCCCCTTCATCGGCATAGGTGTTGTAGCCAATCTCGACGCCGAGCCGCTCCAGTTCGGCCAGCCGCCAGTCGATGATCCCCACCATTTCCCGGCGGCGCGGATTGCGGGTCAGGAGATTGACCTGCCCGCCCGCCTGCCCCGAGGCCTCGATCACGCTCACCCGATGGCCGCGCTCGGCCAGAACCCTTGCGGCCTCCAGCCCCGCCGGTCCGGCCCCGACCACCACGGCCCTGCGGCTTTGCGCGGCTTTCGAAATCGCATGCGGCATGGTCGCCTCGCGACCGGTGGCGGCATTGTGGATGCAGAGCGCTTCGCCGCCTTCATAGATCCGGTCGAGGCAATAGGTGGCCCCGACGCAGGGGCGGATGCGGTGCTCCTCGCCTGCCCTGATCTTCGCCACGATATGCGGATCGGCGATATGGGCCCGCGTCATGCCGACCATGTCGAGCTTGCCCTCGGCGATCGCATGGCGGGCGGTGGCGACATCCGCAATGCGGGCGGCATGAAAGACCGGAAAGCGTGTCGCCGCCCTGACCTCGCCGGCAAAATCGAGATGCGGGCTTGCGGCCATGCCCTGGATCGGGATCACCCCCGTCAGCGCCGCATCATGGTCGATATGGCCGCGGATGATGTTGAGGAAATCGATCTTGCCGCCCGACGCAAAGCGGCGGGCAATCTCCACCCCCTCCTCGCGGCTCAGCCCCATCTCCCAGTCCTCGTCGGCCACCATCCGCATGCCGACGATGAAATCCGGGCCGACCGCCGACCGCACCGCATCCACCACCATGCAGGAAAACCGCATCCGGTTTTCGAGCGAGCCGCCAAAGGCATCGCTGCGGTGGTTGGTGGCGGGCGACCAGAAGGAATCCATCAGGTGGCCATAGGCCTCGAACTCGATGCCATCGAGGCCCGCCGCCTGCATGCGCTGGGCGGCACTGGCATAATCGGCGACGATCCGCTCGATGTCCCAGTCCTCGATTTCCTTCGGGAAGGCGCGGTGGGCTGCTTCGCGCACCGGCGACGGCCCGAGCACCGGCAGCCAGTCACCCTTGTTCCAGCCGGTCCGCCGCCCGAGATGGGTAAGCTGGATCATCACCGCCGCGCCATGGGCATGCACGTCGTCGGCAAGCTCCTTCAGCCAGGGCACGATCCGGTCGTCATGGGCATGCAGGTTGCCAAAGGCGGGCGGACTGTCGCGCGACACGCTGGCCGATCCCGCCGTCATGGTCAGCGCCATGCCGCCCTTGGCCTTTTCGACGTGATAGAGCCGGTAACGCTCCTTCGGCATGCCCTCATCGGAATAGTTCGGCTCATGCGCCGTCGACATGATCCGGTTTTTCAGCGTGAGATGCTTGAGCTGGTAAGGCTGGAGAAGCGGATCGCCGGAGGCAAGCATGGTCTGGTCCCTGTCTGATGTCATTGCGCGCTGGCTTCAATACCACGCATCATCCTTCGCCGCCTTGTTGCGGGCGACATAGTCGCAGAGGGCCTCGTCGGTGGCCACGTCCAGCGGCGGGGCTTCGAATTCGGCGAGACGCTTCTTCCATTCGCGGTTGGCCCGGGTCGCCATGTCGGTCGAGCCGCCCTCCGTGCTCCACTTCTCGAAGGGCTCGTTGTCCGACAGGGCCGAATCCCAGAAGGCCGAGGTATAGTTGCGCATCGTGTGGGCGGAGCCGAGGAAATGGCTGCCGGGGCCGACTTCCTGGAAGGCATCCATGGCGAGCGTGTTGTCATCGACGACGACGCCGGCGAGATAGGAATGCAGCGCCCCGCACAGATCGGTATCCATGACGAATTTCTCGTAGGACATGGCGAGCAGCCCGTCGAGGAAGCCCGCCGAATGCAGGATGAAATTCGCCCCGCAATGCACGGCTGACAGCATCGACATCAGCCCTTCCTGCATCGCCTGGCCGTCCGGCAGCTTCGAATTGGAGAAATTGCCGGCGCAGCGCAACGGCAGCTTCAGCCGCCGGGCAAGCTGGCCGATGACCATCGAGCCGATGGCCGGTTCCGGCGTGCCGAAGGTCGGCGAGCCCGAGCGCAGCGACATCGACGACAGGAAATTGCCGAAAATGACAGGCGCACCCTTGCGCTCCAGCTGGGTCAGCGCACAACCGGCCAGCGTCTCGGCATAGGCCTGGGCGATGGCACCGGCATTGGTGACCGGTCCCATTGCGCCGCCGAGAATGAAGGGCACGATGACGGCGGCCTGGTTGGCGCGGGCATAGGCACGCAGCGAGCGGGTCATGGTGCCATCCCAGACCAGCGGCGAATTGACATTGACATTGCCGAGTATGACGCAGTTGCGGTCGACGAAATCGGCACCGAACAGGATGCGGGCCATCTCGATCGATTCTTCCGCCCGCTCCTCCGCCGTCACCGAGCCCATGAAGGCGCGGTCGGAATATTTGATATGGCTGTAGACCATGTCGAGATGCCGCTTGTTGACCGGCACGTCGACCGGCTCGCAGATCGTACCGCCGGAATGGTGCAGCCAGGGGCTGGACTGGCCCAGTTTGATCAGGTTCTGGAAATCCTCCAGCGTGCCGTAGCGCCGCCCCCGGTCGAGATCCATGACGAAGGGCGAGCCATAGGCGGGAGAAAACACCACGTTCCGGCCGCCAATCTCGACATTGTGGGCGGGATTGCGGGCATATTGGGTAAACTGCGATGGCGCGCTTGCGACAACCTCCTTCAGCAGACCCGGCTCGAAACGCACGTTGAGGCCGGTGACGGTGGCACCCGCCCGCTTCCAGTGGTCGATGGCAACGGGATCGTCGCGAAACTCGATGCCGATTTCGGCGAGTATCCGGTCCGCCGTCGCCTCGATCTTCTGGAGGTTTTCCTCCGACAGGATGTCATAGGTCGGGATGTTGCGGATGATGTAGGGCACGCCTGCGGGCTTTGGATGCCCGGCCCGCCGCGCCCCGCGCTGGCGCTTTTCCGAAACGGGTGCGAGGGGTTCGGCAAGGGACATGGGACGCTCCTGATCTGGCAAGTGGTCTGGCAAGCTCAACTGATGTAAAGACTAATGATCGTGCAGCCCTCTGTAACGCTGGTATTTTTTCAGAAGTTCAATAAACTCAGCTTATGGAAAGAGGAGCCGTGCCGCGATGAACAGCTTTCGCCGCCTGCTGCCGTCGGCCACCAGCCTGATCATTTTCGAGGCGGCCGGCCGACATGAGAATTTTACACGGGCGGCCGAAGAGCTTGGCCTGTCGCAGGCCGCCGTCTCCTATGCGGTGCGCACGCTCGAAGAGCAGCTCGGCGTGCCGCTCTTCCACCGGGTGCACCGGGCGGTCGAGCTCAGCGATGCCGGCGAGCGATTCCATGCGGATGTCTCGGCGGGGCTCGCCCGGATCGAGAAATCCGCCGAGGAGATTCGTGCGCGGGGCCGCGAGGTGAATGTGACGCTGGCCGCCTCCACCGCCTTTGCCTCGATGTGGATGCTGCCGAGGCTGGCGCGGCTAAGGGCCGACCTGCCGGATATCGATCTCAGGATCCAGACCAGCGTGCGCGATCTCGATCTCGACGAGGAGCCGATCCCGCTCGGCATTCGCGGCGGCGATCCGCAGGACTGGCCGCGCTACCATGCGGCGCTGCTGGCCCCTGAAGTGATCAATGCTGTGGCAAGCCCGGCCTTCATCGAGGCGAACGGCTTTCCCGAAAGCCCGCAGGATCTGGCGCGGCTCCGGCTGATCCGGCTTGAGGAGCCGGTGCGCAAGGCCTGCGACTGGCCGGAATGGTTCGAGAGTGCCGGAATTTCCTACCAGCACCAGCCGCGCGGCCTGTCGATCAACGATTATGTGCTGGTGATCCAGGCGGTGCTGGCGGGCGAAGGCGTGGCGCTCGGCTGGCGGCACCTCACCGAGCGGCAGGAGCAATCCGGGCTGCTGGTGCCGGTCGGCAATCACGTGCTCGATACCGGCCAGGCCTTCTACGTCGTCTGGCCGCGCTCGCGCGAACTCAAGGCGCCCGCCCGCCGGGTACGTGACTGGCTGATCGCCGAGGGCGGCTCCGGGGCGGCCTGACCCTCACCCCGCCTGTTCGTAATATTTCTCGTTGAGATAGCGGCTGGTGACGGCAGCATCGGTCGGTTTGCCGAAATAATAGCCCTGGCCGAGCGCACAGCCGAAGCGCTTCAGGATTTCCGCTTCTTCCAGGTGCTCGATGCCTTCGGCGACGACCGACAGGCCCATGCCGTCACACATGGCGATGATCGCCTTGATGATATGTTCTGAAGCGCTGTCGGTGGTGATGCGGGCGACGAAGGCGCGGTCGATCTTGACCTTGTCGAAGGTGAAATCCCGAAGCCTGCCGAGGCTCGACTGGCCGGTGCCGAAATCGTCGAGCGAGATGCGCATCCCCATCTGCCGGAGATCGAGCAGGATGCGCTGCGCCGTTTCCGCCGAGGTCATCATCGCGGTTTCGGTGATTTCCAGCTCCAGCCGCTGCGGATCAAAGCCGGTGCGGTTGAGAATGGAAAAGATGGTGCTGGCGGTGGCCGGATCCATCAGTTGCGCCGAGGAGAGATTGAAGGACAGGAACAGCTCGCGCGGCCAGGAAAGGGCTGCCTCCGTAGCCTTGCGCAACAGGGTTTCCGACAGGGCGTCGATGAAGCCGCGCTCTTCGGCCAGCGGCACGAAGATTGCGGGCGAGACAAAGCCGAGATCGGGGTCGTTCCAGCGGGCGAGCGCCTCGAACCCGACGGGAACACCGGTTTTCAGCGTGACGATCGGCTGGAAATGCACATCCACGGCGTCGTTGATGATGGCATTGCGCAAGGCCTGCTCGAGCTGCGTCGCCCGCTTCATCTCCTGGGCGATCTGCTGGGAATAGACGGTGATCTGCCCCCGGCCCCGGCGCTTGGAGCGATAGAGCGCGGTCTCGGCACTCTTGAACAGATCGTCGAAATCCTCACCCGCAAAGGGATGGATGGCGAAACCGAAGGAGGCGGACAGCCGGACATTGCGGTCGCCGAGATCATAGGGGGCCGACAGCACGTCACGGATCATCTGGCCGATCTTCTCCGCCCCGGTGCGCTCGAAGACCAGCGGGAACAGGAAGGCAAATTCGTCGCCGCCCTGGCGGGTCACGGTGGCGCCATCGGGAATGCAGGCGCGCAGCCGGTGGGCGACCTGGCAGAGGATTTCGTCACCCGCCGCCATGCCGAACAGATCGTTGATCGGCTTGAACCCGTCGAGATTGGCAATGCAGATGGCAAAGGGCGCGGGATCGCAGGCACGCTCGCTCACCAGACGGCGCATCTTGTCGCGCATCCGGTGACGGTTGCCGAGCCCGGTCAGGGCATCCGTATAGGCCATCGCCTGCAGCTCATTCTGGCTGACCTGCTGCGACATCTCCTCAGTCAGCGTCATTCCAAGGTCCTGCGTGGTTAGGGGGTGCATGCATGCAAGTGGATACAACCAAAAAGCGGTACTCCTGGACTGCACAGCACCTGCAAATGCATGAATTTCCGTGTCATTGTCTTAAGATGCCCGATCAACTCTTAAGGAATCCATTATCTCACAATAATATCCTTATACGGGCAATTGCCCCTGATTTTTGAGGGATGAGTCACGGAAAGCGTCCACGCGAAAGACAGCGGCCAGAACAAGGAAGACCAGGTTGGCCGGGTTTGCCGCAAGATGCGGGGGAAGGCTCAGGCTGCGGCCACGGCTCTGGTGTCCGCACCGAGATGGCTGCGCAGCAGGGTTTCGAGCGTCTCGGGGCTGACCGGCTTCATCAGCGTATCGCACATGCCCGCTGCAAGGCAGGCTGCCC
Source organism: uncultured Gellertiella sp. (assembly GCF_963457605.1). Classification (GTDB taxonomy): domain Bacteria; phylum Pseudomonadota; class Alphaproteobacteria; order Rhizobiales; family Rhizobiaceae; genus Gellertiella. Next base: position 3,137,254 of record NZ_OY735139.1, on the reverse strand, counting down.
GGTCCGGTTCCTGACCGGCGACAATGACGCCGATCAGCGGGATGTCGGCGAGCCCGCAGTCGCTCTCGCCCAGGCGCCGTGCCAGTTCCAGTCCCGACAGTCCGGGCAGGGTCTGATCGATGAGAACAAGGCGCGGCATCAGGTCCGGGGCAAGTTTCAGCGCCTCTTCGCCGGTTTCGGCAATCCGCCAGGAGTGACCGAGGCCTTCGAGGATCTGGGAAAAGACGATCTGGTTGACCGGGTTGTCCTCGACAACCAGCACATCGACCATGCTCAGCGCCAGATGCGGCTCGGCGACGATGGTTTCGATGTCCCAGTCCGCCAGCGGATTGCGGTCCTGCTGGCGCTGGCGACCCCAGGGACTGTTGAAGTGGCGGACCAGCTGATAGGACAATTCGCCCGCCATATGGTAGCCATCCATCACCAGCACATTGATGCCGTGATGTTCGGCCAGTTCGATGCTGCGCGATTCCATCTGCGAATCAATCACCAGCACGTCGATATCGACCCCGCATTCACCGGCGGTGCGCAGGAAAGCTTCCTGTTCGAGGGCGCTGGTGACGCAGCAGAATTCGACGCTCAGCCGATTGAAGACCCGTTCGGCCTGGGCGGCGACGGTGACATCGGAAGACACCAGCAGCACGCGCCTGCCATGGAACCGCTCGGGCAGGATGGTTTCGATGGGTTTCACCCGGGCTTCGGCCAGCAGGGTCGAGAGATAGGGATCGCCCCGCTCGACATTCGGGAACTGGGCTGGATCGAACTTGGTGGCGGGCCAGTTTTCCGCCCCCTCGTCCGCCGCCAGTCCCGCCGACAGTTCGGTAATGTCTTCCATCGTCGTCAGCAGGTAATGGCGACCGGGCTTGCCGATCCGGAGTTTGCGGGTGATCACCGAGATTTCCCCGCCATCCGGGCTGACCAGCCGCTCGGGCACGGTCACCATATCGCCGGTTTCCAGCACCTGGCGGTCCGCCGCGTCAAACACCTCGGCAACGGGCCGCGGGGCAAAATCAAAAACGGTCCGCCCGAGGATCTCGACGGCCTCCAGACCACGCAGGTGGCAGAAGGCGCGGTTGATCGCCACATAGGCAAGGCCCTGATCCTTGACGAAGACGGGGAAAGGCAGGTTGTCGAGAATTTCCTCGGTCAGTTGAACGCGCGCGAGGTCGCTGCGCCATTGTTCCTCGCGTTTGTGGTGTTCGGAGACATCCGTCATGATGCAGATGCCGCTGCCATTCGGAAAACGCCGCTTGACGAAGCGGACCCAGCGGCCATAGCTGTGGTTTTCCACCAGATCGGACCGTTCCCGCCAATGGCTGGCCAGCCGCTCGGCGATCCAGTCCTCCCGGCTGACCGCGCCGCGACCGGGTTCGGCACTGCGCGGCCGGGTGTCGAAGACGGCACCGAGAAAATCGCGCAGCCGCGTTCCGGGCAACATCACATCGGTTGGCAGCGAGAAGAAATTCAGGATCTGCCTGGAGGCAAAGGTGATCAGGTCATTGCGGTCATAGACCAGCAGCCCGGCGGGCAGTGCGTCACACAGAATGTCGAGCAGCGGCGACTGCATGTCCGTCGCGGCAGTCAGGAACTCATCCATGCCCGACCTCCCCGCTGGCGCAGCACAACCTTGGGACGTCCATGCGCGACCGCATCCTGGCGGGATTCGGGCGGGCGGGCGCTTGGTATGGGCCGACAAGGAGAAGGGACATCGCCTGGTTCGCACTTTGGTGGTGGGGGAAACATGCTGGAACGGCCCGGTGGACAGGGCTCACCGGCAAATCGGACACAGTGGAGCCAGCACCACTGATCTTGCCGGACGGAATGCAACCGTCGATCTGCACCCATGGCAGACAATTGCAATCTGACAGCTGATCGTTAAAGCGGCATTAAAAAGCAATGGCACATTATGTTAACAGCTGCGTATGAAAACGATTTCTCAGAAATGCATCTGCAAGCCGGTGGCCTGGCGAGGCCTCCGATATTGAATTGGCGGGCGGGCGCGAATCCGGCTAGACCTGCGGCATGTCCGTCAAACAGCTGTCCGAAACCCTGATCAACCAGATTGCCGCCGGCGAGGTCATCGAACGACCGGCCAGTGCCGCCAAGGAACTGATCGAAAATGCCATCGATGCCGGGGCAAGCCGCATCGAGATTGCCACCGGTGGCGGCGGCAAGACCCTGCTGCGCGTTACCGACAACGGCTGCGGCATGGGGCCGGAGGATCTGGAGCTGGCGATCCGCCGCCATTGCACCTCGAAGATCTCCACCTCGCTCATGGATATCCGCACCCTCGGCTTTCGCGGCGAGGCCCTGCCCTCGATCGGTTCGGTCGCGCGCCTGTCGGTGACCAGCCGCAGGCCGGGCGACGGCGCGGCGCTGCGCATCGAGGTCGAGGGCGGCAAGGTCTCCGCGCCCCGCCCCGCCCCCCACAATCCCGGCACCACGGTCGAGGTGCGCGACCTGTTCTTTGCCACCCCGGCACGGCTGAAATTCCTGAAGACGGAACGGGCCGAGGCGGGGGCGATCACCGAGGTGGTGAAGCGGATGGCGATTGCCTTTCCGGCGATCCGTTTCGTGCTGTCGGGTTCCGACCGCACCACGCTCGAATTTCCCGGCTGCGGCGACGACAGCCTCGCCCGCATGGCGCAGGTGCTGGGGGCGGAGTTCCGCGACAATGCGATTGCCGTCGAGGCGGGGCGCGAGGAAGTGTCGCTGTCGGGCTTTGCCGGTGTCCCTACCTTCAACCGCGGCAACAGCGCCCATCAATATGCCTTCGTCAATGGCCGCCCGGTGCAGGACAAGCTGATCCTGCAATCGATCCGCGCCGCCTATGCCGATACGGTGCCGCAGGGCCGCTATCCGGTCGCGGTCCTGTCGCTGAGCCTTGATCCCGACCTGGTCGACGTCAATGTCCATCCGGCAAAATCAGACGTGCGTTTCCGTGATCCCGGCCTGATCCGGGGGCTGATCATCGGGGGCTTGCGCGAAGTGCTGTCGCGCGAGGGGTCGCGGGCGGCAACGACAGGGGCGGCCTCGATGATGTCGGCCTTCCGGCCCGGCTTTTCGCCCTTTCACCGCAGCCCGCAGCCGTCGCAGCCCTGGTCGCCCGGCCAGTCGCCGAGCCGGCCGCTCGCGGCGGGTGGTCCGGGCTTTCAGGGCGTGCTGTCGGAGGCGGGGCAGTCGACCTTTGCGCAGGCGGCTCCCCCCTCTGCCCGGCTCGATGCCGGTTCAGCCACCGGCGAACCAGCCGGGCCCGACTATCCGCTGGGCGCTGCCCGCGCGCAGTTGCACCAGAATTACATCATTGCCCAGACCCAGGACGGGCTTGTCATCGTCGACCAGCATGCCGCCCATGAAAGGCTGGTCTACGAAGGCCTGAAGAAGAGTCTCGAATCGCGCGAGCGCGCCGCCCAGATGCTGCTGATCCCGGAGATCATCGACCTGCCGGAAGAAGACTGCGACCGGCTGATGCAGCATGCGGAGGGATTTTCGGCGATGGGCCTCGGCATCGAGCGCTTCGGACCCGGCGCGATTGCGGTGCGCGAGACGCCTGCCATGCTCGGCGAGGTCAATGCGGTCGGGCTGATCCGCCAGCTTGCCGACGAGATTGCCGAATGGGACCAGGCCGCCTCGCTTCCCGCCAAGCTCGATTATGTCGCCGCCACCATGGCCTGCCACGGCTCGGTGCGTTCGGGACGGCGGCTGCGGGCGGAGGAGATGAATGCGCTGCTGCGCGAAATGGAGGCCACCCCCGGCTCCGGCCAGTGCAATCACGGTCGTCCGACCTATATCGAACTCAAGCTTGCCGATATCGAGCGGCTGTTCGGCCGCTGAACGGCGCCGGCCGGAGGGGCTGGAATTCCCGCGCCGGTGGGTATAAGGCAGGGGCATGATCAGAGGCAGGAGACCCAGGATGAACCGGTTTGACGGCGGCGGCAACCGCGAGGCGAAGATCAGGTATCTCGACGGCGATTTCCAGATCCTGCTGCCGGGCTCGCACGTGATCTGCGCCATGACCGGCCGGGCCATTCCGCTCGAAGAACTGCGCTACTGGAGCGTCGCAAGGCAGGAACCCTATGTCGATGTCACGGCTTCCTGCGAGGCCGAAAAGCGGGCCGGAGCCCTGCCGGTGCAGACCGCCGCCCGCTGATCCGGTTTCAATCCCGCTTCATCGACAGCAGCATGTCCCAGAGGCTGGCACCGGTGTCGAAGACCGAGGCATTTGCCGCAAAACTTTCCCCGGCCTCGATCATCCCGGTCATCTCGCCCGTGGGATCGACATCGCCATCCCCGTCCGCCGTCACACGCGCCGAAACGCCGGGATTGCCCGCCGTCATGTCGGTGCGCAAGCGGCGGTAGCCCGGCGTGTCGCTGTTGGCAACATTGTTGGCAATGGCCGCAACCCGGGTCGACTGCGCCTGCAGGCCCGATACGGCAATACCCATGATGGCAGACAGGCTCATGTGAACAGCTCCGGTTTGGGGTCGATGGCTGCCATCATCGCACGGGGATCTTGAGATCCCGTCAACGGCTTTGCCCGCCGGAACGCCCCGACCCCCGCGATATGTGTGGAAATGGAACAGATCCGCGTCGCCGACAGGGTTTATCCCGTCTGTCGGCTTTTGACCTGGAGTTTGTCAGGGAAAATATGGGAACCGGTTTTGCGGCACGACGGGTTTCGGCGGTGCGCTGGGGCCTGGCCGGCAATATCGTCGTCGCCTGGATCATCACCCTGCCCGCAGCCGGAGCGATTTCGGCGCTGACCTTTTACGTGACCGGCCTGATCGGCTGATCAGGCGGGACTGTATTCGGGCCGGGGCAGGTTACGCCGCGCTCTTTGCATGTCGTTCACCCCTCCCTGCCCTGCCGGGGAGAGAGGCGGAGGCTGGCGGCAGAGGGAAGGCCACCGGGCAAGCCCGGCCCCCCCCTCGCCAAAATTCAGACCCTGACTTCGCGGACCCAGCCGTGGCCGTCATTGGTCTGGCCGGTCTGGATCTTCACCAGTTCCTCGCGGATCGACTGGGTGAGCGGACCGGTTTCGCCGTCGCCGATGGCGAATTCGCCGTCGGCGTGGCGGACCTTGCCGATGCCGGCTAGCACGGCGGCGGTGCCGCAGGCGAAGGCTTCCTTCAGGCGACCCGAGGTCGCGTCCTGCTGCCATTCGGCGAAGGAATAGAGCCGCTCGATGACCTTGAGGCCGCGCTCGGCGGCAATGGTCATGATCGACTTGCGGGTGATGCCGGGCAGGATGGTGCCGAGCGGCGGGGTGACGAGCGTGTTGTCATCCATGACGAAGAACACGTTCATGCCGCCGAGTTCCTCGATCCACTTGTGCTCGGCGGCATCGAGAAACACCACCTGGTCGCAGCCATGCCTTGCCGCAACCGCCTGGGCAACGAGGCTGCCTGCATAATTGCCGCCGCATTTCGCAGCACCGGTGCCGCCGGTTGCCGCACGGGTATAATGGGTCTCGACCCACAGCGACACGGCCTTGCTGCCGCCCTTGAAATAGGCACCGACCGGCGAGGCGATGACGCAGAAGATATACTCGTTCGCCGGGCGCACCCCGAGGAAGGCCTCGTTGGCAAACATGAAGGGGCGGAGATAGAGGCTGGCATCGCCCGACGGAATCCAGGCCCGGTCGGTCTGGACCAGCGCTTCGATGGCCTTGATGAACAGCGCTTCCGGCACTTCCGGCATCGCCATACGCGAGGCCGACTGGTTGAAACGCTGGGCATTTTGTTCCGGCCGGAACAGGAGCACGCGGCCATCGGCAGCCTTGTAGGCCTTCAGGCCCTCGAAGATTTCCTGGGCGTAATGCAGGACGGCGCTCGCCGGATCGATTTCGAGCGGCCTGCGGGCCGTGACCTTGGCATCGTGCCAGCCCTTGTCCGGGCTCCAGCGCACCAGCACCATATGGTCGGTAAACACCTTGCCGAAGCCAAGCGCTTCCATCAGCTTGCCACGGTCGGCCGCGGACACCGGGGCCGGATGCGGCTCGATGGTGAATTCGGGCAGTGTCGTCATGTCGTTCATTTTGCCAACCTTCTTCTGGAGGCCCTAACCGGCCCTCGCCGCCAAACGCTTGCCGTTCCCGGCGGCTCATATCCGCTGTCTCGTCTATTCACTCGCCCGGTCCGCCGACCCATCGTCACCGGCAGGGCGCATTGCCTCTTCCATTAGCGAGCGGCACGGCGCGACACAAGCGGGGAAAATCCTCATTTCTTCGCGACAAGCAGCCGCGCCCGCGCCGCATCCGTCGCCCGGTCGATAATCTGCCTCGGTGCGCGGGGATCGTCGAACTGCATCTCGACCTCGACCACCAGCGCCCGGCCCGCCAGTTCGGCGGCAAGCCCCGAATGGCCCTTCAGCCGGACATGATCCTTGGCGGTGGTGATGAGGGTCAGGTTGTCGCGGGCCGCCGTCGCCAGCAGATCGGCGATCTGGTCGGGTTCGAGATGGCTGTGATCGGGGAAATGCCGGCGCTCGACAATCTCGGCCCCGAGGCTTTGGGCGGTGCGGAAAAACTTGTCCGGATCGGCAATGCCCGCAAAGGCCAGCACCCGGCACCCTTGAAGCTCCGGCATCGGCCTTGGCTCCAGACGGGCACTCATCACCGGCATGCCCGCGCGTGCGGCGCGGCGCACCAGAAAATCCGCGCCATCGCCATCACCGACCTTCAGAAGCGCCGTCATGTGGCGAAACTGTTCCGCCATCGGCGCGCGCACCGGTCCGGCGGGAATGACGAAGCCGTTGCCGATGGCCCTCAGGCTGTCGACCACCACCAGCGCGTAATCGAGCCCGAGCGTCGCACTCTGGAAGCCGTCATCCATGATGATCAGCGTCGCCCCTTGCGCGATCAGCATCCGGGCACCGTCGAGCCTGCGCCGGGAAATGACGGTCAGCGCCTCGCGCGCCAGCAGCAGCGGTTCGTCGCCGACCGCATCGGCGCGGTGGTGATGGGGATCGACAAGCGTGGTGACATCGAGCCCGCCGCCATAGCCCCGGCTCAGGAACCCCGGCACATGGCCCCTCGCCCTTGCCGCCTTCGCCAGCGCCAGCGCCGTCGGCGTCTTGCCCGCGCCACCAGCGGTAAGATTCCCGGCGCAGATCACCGGCACCGCCAGAAGCGCCCGCCTGCCCCGCCGCATGCGATAGCCCGCAATGGAGCCATAGATCAGCGACAGGGGATAAAGCGAGATCGCCCGCCAGTCAGGCCGCATCCACCAGAAGGGTGGGGATTCCGATACCATATGCCCTTGCCCTGCTTCTGAAGTTATGACCCGTTCGCTTCATCCGGGAGACGTGCCGATGTCCATACAAGCTGTGCATGATTGTCCAAATGAAGCAAGTGGTCCGGTTCGCTGGCAAACCAGGCAAAACTCCCCCATGCCAGAATATCCACGGTCTTCCTGAACGCGGCGCGGCTTCTGTCCGGATAGGCAGTGACAAAAGCGATATGCTCACGGGGAAAACCCGCCTTGTCGGAAATTTGCAGCAGGGCGGACTTGCGCTGTTCCGATATCGGGCCGTCAGAGGCCACGACTTCGACAAACACCAAACGCGGATGCTCGGGGGCGATATCTGCAAGGATGATGTCCGGAAGGTTCCGGTCGGCAGCGATGTTCAAGCCAATCTGCCGTGCCAGTTCATCATGGCGAGCGACAACCTTCTCACGGCTTTCGCTGAGAAATACGACCGCCGGAACCTGCAGGAATCGTGGTGCAAAGACTTCGATGACAGCGCGGGTCAATTCCGAGCTTGGTCCGGGCGACATGCGTTGGGTTTCGCCACTCGGGAAGGTAACCAGAACACGGTCGCCTCCGACGGAGGCACCCTTCTGCATGATGGCGATCCGCATCAGTGCGCCGGGATTAAGGTGCCTGGCACGCCAGGCCGTTATCGCCTCGCGCAGTTCCAGTCCGACGAGGTCGGGCCGGAACAGGTCCGCGAATTCGGATTGAAGGGCATAGCGTCCGGCGGGCGACGTGGTGGCCAGTCCGGGTCGCTCGACAATGGCACCGTTCACGACCAGCGCATTGCGGATCGTGTCATCACGGATGGATTCCCGCGTATTCACCGCATACCAGTTTCCAGGAATATCGGATTTGGAGGGCTTTACCGAGGCCTTTGCCCACGCCTTTCGTTCCTCTTCACTGCGCAGAACAGCCTGGGCATCGGTCATGCGTCTAACCTGGTCCGGACGCAGCCAGACATGCCGTCCTTCAACCGCGTCAACATAGATCATGACGAATACAGTTTTCGCCGCGATATCCCATATCGCGTTGTTTCGATGCGGAGTTCCCTCGGGAAAAACATCCCGCAGCCGGAGTTGAATGTCAGGCCATGACAGCAGGTCCATCATGGCAGAGTGATTCCATAAAGCCGTTGGAGTTCGACTTCGATCCTTTGCCTTGATGCCTTGTCGGCGACCAATTGCTCCAGTTTCCGCATGTCTTCCGCCGCAGGCAGGGGCAGTGCTTCCAGTTCAAAGGCCGAGACGGCCACACTGCCGCTGATGCAGCGGAAGGCCCGGTCCGCAATCCTGGAATTCATCAGCGCGGCCACGACGCCAGGCGACACCCCGGGCTTGCCATCAATCGGCTTGATCATGTTCAAATGGTTCTCCACAATTACCGCGCCATGGGCCCGAATAAATGCCTCGGGCAGTTCTGCGGCAATCAGGCGACGGACCTGCTCCTTGGATGTGGTGCGCTGCAACAGCACACAAGATTGCGTGACCTTGAGCCATCCGTCTGCCTGCCCGGGACAAAAATATGGCAGATGGTTGCGCTTCTGGGCGCGGAAGCAAAATTCACCCTCAAAACTTACGGATTCAGCCCAGATGACCGGATAGGTGCCCTCGCCTTCCTCAACCCTGAACTGGCTCTTGTACCGGTTCCACACCAGCGGCCCGGTTGATACTTTGTAACCCCAGTCACGCAGCCGGGACGGCATCGCATTCATCTGATCGATCAGCGCCTCGTCGCCGAAATGTCGTGGCACAAGCCATGGATCGGAAGCCCTGTGAGGCAGGGCAAACTGTCCCGCGTGGGTTACCTCCGCACTCTTGCCTACGGAGAGAAAATGAACTTTGGCAGGCTTTGCAACGGCCCCTTTGCGGTAGACAGTCAACATTGTTTCCTGCAGTACATCATCAAATACCCCCCGCCGCGCCGTCACGAAATCCATTGCCCATGGCGGCGCTTCATCGGCGATGAGGTGCCGCAAGGTCTTGAAATATTCTCCGGCCAGAAAGCTCGTCGGCGTTACATAGGCGATGACGCCTTGCCGGGAGCACCAGCGCAGGGCGAGGTCCGAAAACAGCCCGTACAGATTCGCATGGCCAAAGAGGCTGCGTCGATAGGTGGCTCGCAACGCTTCATCGAGTTTCAGCCGACCATAGGGCGGATTGCCGATGACGAGATCAAAACTGGCGACGGGTGCCTGTTCCAGCGAATTGCACTGGCTGACCACCTGCGGAAACGGCTTGCCAGCCGCCGCCATTTCACGGGCAAAGGCAATTTCCAGCCAAACCTGGGTCAGCCAGGCCGCAAAAGGGTCTATTTCAAGTCCCTTTAGGTGCGTGGCGAAGTGCTCCAGCAGCGCTCCTGCATCGAGGGCAGGCATCGCCTCGCGCATTTTCATTGCCACAGGCAGCAAAAATGCCCCCCCGCCACAGGCGGGATCCAGTACGCGTGCAGTCACCCAGTCCACACCTGCCTCTGTCGACAGGGTGAGAAGCCGTTCGGTCAAGGCAGGAGGCGTATAGTAGGCACCCCAAGCGCTTCGAATGGACTGGGGCAGCATCGCCGTATAACAGGCGCTCAATTGATAGCATGCATCCTCAATCGGCAATGCTGCCGCTGCTCTGCCCAGCATATGGGCAAGTTCCGAAGCGGAACTGTCCAGCAAATATGTAAGGGACAGTGAAAGTGGCGTAACCGCCGCCCTGCCATTTGTCGCTCTGGCTTTCTCGACATAAGCGTCCACCGCCTGGGCAATGAAAGACCAGACGGCAGCCTGTCGACGATCCTCCCGGACCCGCTCGCTCCAGGTCCGCGCCATCTCACGCCCAGCCTGCAAACGGGCGGCGGCATGCCGGATTGTCCAAAAATCGGCAAACCCGGAGGTCCTTTCATCAACAATTTGTACCGGTCCCGCCATTTTGCCGCTCGATCTTCACGTTTTGTTCACGCTACACCAGCGCATGCGGATAAGCAATGCCCTGTCGAAATTCAGCCCGCTCCTGTGGTCTGGCATCGGGTTGCGGTTGGTTTCAGGGTGGAGCTGCCCCGCCTCAAACCACCACCAGAACCGGCAGCACGCTTTCAAGCTCGGTGATGTCGTTCAGGCAGTGGTCGCTGGCAGCGCTCAGGCTTTCGCGGGAGCCGGTGCCGGTGAGCACGCCGACATTGAGGCCCGCGCCTGCGGCGCGGCCCATGTGGAGGTCGTGGTTGTTGTCGCCGACGACGGCGATTTCTTCGACCGGCAGGCCGGTTGCGGCGCTGAAGCCGAGCACCATGCCCGGTTCCGGCTTGACGCCATAGCCGCTGTCATAGCCCGCGACATAATGCACCAGATGGGCAAAGCCGAAGCGTTCCGCCGTGTGGCGGATCGAGCGTTCGTTGTCGCTGGAGGCAATGCCGAGCTTGTAGCCCTTGCCATGCAGGTTTTCAAAAAAGGCCTTGAGATCGGTCACCGGCACGGCGCGGCTGGCGGCGGAGGCAAACAGCCCGTCGAGATGGGCAACGATGCTTTCCGCATCGAGCGGCGAGCCCGCGCCCACCAGTCCTGCGGCAATTTCCTGGGTATTGCCCGCTGCAAGCAGGCTGTCGGGCACGACATGGCCGGTCTCCGGGTCCATGCCGGTTTCGCGCAGCAGCCGGGCGGCAAGCACGGGGTCGCCACAGGCGGCAAATTCGGCAAGTTCGCGGTTCACCGGCAGCCAGCTCCTGGCATAGTCGAGAAGCGTGCCATCCTTGTCGAACAGGATACCGCGAATGGTGGTGGTCTTGGTCATTGTTCCCCCCCGGTCAGAAATCGCAAGGGCCGGACGGGTGTTCGCCCCTCCGGCGCGCCCTGTTCTCAAGATGTCCTGACGGCGAGGCGCGGCTGCAGCCGGGCCTTGACGGTCAGCGGATTGATATAGGGCTCCAGCCCCTTGATGGTGGCGACCAGCGCACCGCGCATTTCCTGCACGGTTTCGAGGCCGGCATGGATCATCGTCTGGCGTGCGCCGTCATTGCACAGCAGATAATGCACGGCCTTGGCCAGCATTTCGGTATCGCGCACCATGCGGGCGCTGCCGTTGCGGGCCAGCCGCTGATAGGTATCGCGGAAATTCTGCACATGGCCGCCCGACAGCACCGCGCAGCCGAGCATCGCCGGTTCCAGCGGGTTCTGTCCGCCTTCCGCATAGAGCGAGCGGCCGACGAAGGCGAGTTCGGTCAGGCGGAGATAGAGGCCCATTTCGCCGATCGTGTCGCCAAGGAAGATGTCGACATCGGCGGTGAGCGGATCGTTGCGGGTGCGGCGGGCGACCTTCAGGCCCTTTTCGGTCAGCTGCGCCTCCAGCTGGTCGGCGCGGTCGGGATGGCGCGGCACGATGATGGTCAGCTGGCCGTTGCGCTCCTTCAGCATGGCATGCACCTGGGCTGCGGCCATTTCCTCGCCCTCGAAGGTCGAGATGGCCGCCCAGGTCCTGCGGCTGCCGATCTGCCTGCGATATTCGGCCAGCACGGCCGGATCGTGCGGCGGGGCGTCGGTATCGACCTTCAGATTGCCCGAGGTCATCACCGGCAGTGCGCCCAGCTCGCGAAACCTTTCGGCATCCGCCTCCGACTGGGCAATCACCAGCGCCAGATTTTCAAACAGGGTTTCGGCAATCGCGTGGCGCTTGCTCCAGCTCGCATAGGAACGATCCGACATCCGGGCATTGACCAGGATCTGCGGAATATGCCGCTCGCCGAGGCTCATGATCGTCACCGGCCAGATTTCGGATTCGGCGATGATGGCCACATCCGGCTGCCAGTAGCCAAGGAAACGTTCGATGGCGGGCTTGAGGTCGAGCGGCACATACTGGTGAATGACATCGTCGCCGAGCCGGGTGGCGGCCAGATGCGCCGAGGTGGTGGTGCCCGTCGTCAGCACCACCCAGATATCGCGGCGGCGCATGTCCTTGATCAGCGGAATGACGGCGGAGGTTTCGCCGACGCTTGCCGCATGGAACCAGACCAGCGGTCCCGCCGGGCGTTCGACGCTGGCAAAGCCGAAGCGCTCCATCCGGCGTACCCGGTCTTCCTTGCCCTTGGCGGCGCGGTAGCTGAGATAGGGGCCAAACAATGGATAGAGCGCCATTCCGGCCAGCCGGTAGGTGCCGAGCGCCAGACGTGCAAAACGGCTGCTCATCGCATCCGTCCCCGCAGGCCCTCAAGGCCAGCCATGGTCGATGTCAAAGGTGTCATCCCCGTTTTTGCCGTCCGCCTCTGTTTTCAGAGGCCGATTTTTGTTGTGAAACACCTCATGAGATATAAATGCGACCAATTCGCGACGCAACAGCCAGAGCGGCCAAAGCGGCCCGCGTCAGGCTGGCGGTGTCAAAAGCTTGTGCATATGTACGATGAAATAGCGCATGTGGGCATTGTCGACCGTCTGCTGCGCCTTGGCCTTCCAGGCCGTCAGCGCGCTCTGGTAATCCGGAAATATGCCGACGACGTCGAGCTTGTCGAGATCGCGGAACGTGACATCCTGCAGGCTTTCCAGCTCGCCGCCAAAGACCAGGTGCAGCAGCTGTTTCTTGTCGTGCGTATCCGTCATTTCAGAACCCTTGCAAAAGCGATCCTCCCGCCCTCTCTCTGCGCCATCACGGCGCGCGCGTCAACTGCGCGGGAAAGCTTCAGGCCCGCTCAAAGCCGGTGGAGGGTGGCGAGATGGCGCAGCAGCGGGGCGATCAGCGCCCGCGAGGCACCGCACAGCACGCCATGGCTGACATCCGGCTGATTATAGGCGAGCGGCGCGCCGTCAAGGCCGGTGAGCCCTCCCCCTGCCCGTTCCAGGATCAGGTCGGCGGCAGCGAGATCCCAGTCATGGGCGTGGCGCTTGACCAGCGTGCCATCGATGCGGCCTTCCGCCACCATTGCCAGCCGGTAGGCGAGCGACGGCACGTGGCGGATGCGGGTGACGGTCTTTCGCCATTCCCGGTCAAACTGGCCGAGCATGTCTTCGGGGGCAGCGAGCGACAGGGCCTCGCCCTCGCGCCAGCCGGTCACCTGCACCGGCGCGCCATTCTTGCGCGCCACCCCGCCCAGAACCGCGCTGAACTCTTCTTCGAGCGCCGGGGCATAGAGCACGCCTGCCACCGGGCGGCCCTGATGGACGACGGCGGCGCTGACGCACCAGGTGTTTTCCCCGGCGATGAAGGCACGGGTGCCGTCGATCGGATCGATGACGAAGACGGTGTCGCGCGACAGCCGCTCGGCACTGTCTTCGGTTTCCTCAGACAGCCAGCCATAGTCCGGACGGGCCACGCGCAACAGGCCTTCCAGGCATTCGTTGGCGGCAAAATCGGCAGCGCTCACCGGCGAGCGGTCCTTGTTTTTCCACCAGACCTCGGGTGACTGGCGGAAATAGCCAAGCGCCACCGATCCGGCGGCCCGCGCGGCCCCGAGCAGCAGGTCGAGATCGGCAGCCCACGGCGTGTCATCCGGCAGGGGGGTCAGCGGCATCATCGGCTCACAGCCCCGCCAGCGTCATGCCCTCGATGGCAATCGTGGGGGCTGCAACGCCGAACTTGCGGTCGATGTCGCTGGCAGGCGTCAGCCGCAGGAACATGTCCTTGAGATTGGAGGCAATCGTCACCTCCGACACGGCAAAGCCAGGTTCGCCATTCTCGATCCAGAAGCCGGTCGCCCCCCGGCTGTATTCGCCGGTGATCATGTCGACGCCCTGGCCGATCAGTTCGGTGACGTAGAAGCCGGTGCCGACCGAGCGGATCAGGTCCCCGGGCGAGACGGTGCCGGGCTCCAGCGCCAGATTGGTGGACGTCGGCGAGACCATGGTGCCGCTGCGCGCGCCCCGTCCGTTGGTCGGAAGGCCCAGTTCACGACCGGTGGAGGTCGAGAGGAACCAGTGTTTCAGCACCCCGTCCTCGATCATCGCCAGCCGCTCGCCCGTCACCCCTTCGCCGTCGAAGGGCCGCGAGGCTGCCCCGCGTACGATCAGCGGATCGTCGGTCAGACAGAGGCCGGCCTTCAGCACCTGCTCGCCCATCCGGTCGCGCAGGAACGAGGTTTTCCGGGCAACCGATGCGCCATTGATGGCGCCTGCGATATGGCCGACGAAGCCGCGCGCCACGCGCGGATCGAAGACCACGGTCAGGTTCCTCGCGGTATCCACCTGGCGCGGATTGAGCCTGCGGACTGCCCGCTCGCCCGCCCGTCTGCCGATATCTTCGGGCCGGTCGAGATCGGCGTAATAGAGGCGGCTGTCATAATCGTGGTCGCGCTCCATCTTCGTGCCCTCGCCGGCAATCACCCCGACCGAGCAGCCGAATCGCGAGCCGCGATAGGAGCCCTCGAACCCGTGCGAGGTGACGAGCACCATACCGCCCATGCCGGCGGAAGCTCCGGCACCACCGGAATTGGTGATGCCCCTGACGGCAAGGGCCGCCTCTTCCGCCGCCAGCGCCTGGTCGCGCAGGGTCGCCGTTGCAACCTCGGCCGGATCGAAGAGCTGAAGGTCCGGATAGGCTTTCGCCAGCCGGTTTTCATCGGCAAGGCAGGCAAAGGGATCTTCCGGCGAGACTTTTGCCATCGCCACCGCCCGCTCGGCGAGAATCTTCAGGTCGAAGCCGGGATTGGCCGAGACGCTGGCCACCCGGTTGCCGACGAAGACCCGCAGCGAGAAATCGTCGCTTTCGGAGGATTCCGTATCCTCGAGTTTGCCGAGTCGGACCGAAACCGATTGCGAGCGCGAGCGCACCACCACCGCATCGGCGGCATCGGCACCGGCGGCGCGGGCAAGATCGATCAGTTGGGCAGCACGGGCAAGCAGCGGTTCGTTTTCAGAGGACATGGTTTGGCCTTTCGTTGCCCATGCATGTATTCCCCGGCCCCCGATGCATCAAGGGGCCGGGCCGGTTATTGTGTGCTCCGGCAAGGAGCGGTCTCATGCCAGGGATCAGAGCACGACCTCGATCAGCGACGGACCGCCGCAGGACAGCGACCGGCCCAGTGCCGTGCAGAGCTCTTCTGCCGTCGTCACCCGGACGGAGGGCACGCCCATGCCCTCGCCGAGCCTGACCCAGTCGAGATCAGGCCGGTCGATATCCATCATGTCGAGCGCGCTCGGGCCGGGACTGCCCGCGCCGACACCGGCAAATTCGGTCTTCAGGATCTGGTAGGTGCGGTTGGCAAAGATCAGCGTGGTGACATCGAGCCCTTCGCGGGCCTGGGTCCAGAGCGCCTGAAGGGAATACATCGCGCTGCCGTCGCCGGTGATGCAGAGCACCTTGCGGTCCGGGCAGGCAATCGCCGCACCGGTAGCAACCGGCGGCGCAAAGCCGATTGATCCGCCCATGTTCTGCAGCCAGTCATGCGGGGCCGCACCGGCGGTCAGCGCGTAGGAATTGAGGCCTGTGGTGATGGATTCGTCGACAACAACGGCATTTTCCGGAATGAAGACGGCGAGCGCCTCGGCAATCGTCAGCGGATTGAGCGGCCCGGTCGGCAGCGCCTGCGCCCGGCGGATCTCGCGGCGTGGCTCGGTCCTTGCCGCCCCCACCGCCTCAGCCAGCGCCTCAAGGGCTGCGACCGGATCTTCCGACAGGGTGCAGAGCGAGACGATTGCGGCTTCGGGATCGGCAAGCTGGCTCGGCTTGCCGGGATAGGCAAAGAAGCCGACCGGCGGATTGGCCTGCACGGTGATCACATGCCGGAAGGGTTTCAGCGCCTCGACGGCGGCATCGACCGGATAGGGAAGCCGGGCGGCGGACGCCCTTCCGGCACCGCGCTCGATCCGGGCGCTGAAGGTCTGGCTGAAGGGCTTTGCCCCGGTCTTTGCGACAATCCGGCCAATCGCCTCCAGCGCTTCGCCCTGCAGCGCCTCGCCGCCCAGAAACAGCGCCACCGGCTCGCCGCCGAGCAACGCCTTTGCCGCCGCGTAGACGGCGTCGGATTTCGGCCGCAGATAGGCCCGGCCCGCCCCGGGACCGCTGAGATTTTCGGGAAAATGCACCGGGTTTTCCGCCTCGTTCCAGGCCGCATCGCCGGGCAGGATCAGGGTGGCAATTCCCGGCGGCTTCGACCGTGCCGCATCGATGGCCTCGGCGGCATGGCGGGCCACGTCATCGGCGGAGCGCGCCCGCTTCAGCCAGGTCGAGAGCGGCCGGGCAATGCCATCGACATCGCTGGTCAGCGGTGCATCATATTGCAGGTGCCAGCTGGCGTGATCGCCCACCACATTGACGATGCCGGAACTGGCCTTCATCGCATTGTGCAGGTTGGAAAGCCCGTTGGCGAGGCCGGGGCCGAGATGCAGCAGCGTCGAGGCCGGCTTTTTCGCCATGCGGAAATAGCCATCCGCCGCCCCCGTCACCACGCATTCATGCAGGCCCAGCACGCAGCGCATCCGGGGATAGCTGTCGAGCGCGGCAACGAAATGCATCTCGGATGTACCTGGATTGGCAAAACAGACATCGACCCCGCCCGCCAGCAGCGTATTGACCAATATTTCCGCGCCATTCATCCGTTCAGTCTCCCGTAAAGGCGAGGCCGCGTCCACCCGGAGCGGCGGCCCGTTCATGGACCCACGGCTAGCCTATTTGCCGAAATGGCGAAAGGGCGGGCAGGAATATGCCCTTGCCGGCCTGTCGCTTTGCTGTGCACAAGGCGGCGTGCCGGAAGGTTGCGGGAAAAAGCCTGCCATCACCGCTGCCGGTTACCCCCTCGCGCGTCTTTCGAATGCCGCATCCAGCGCCCGCCTGAGGTCGTCGCGGATACCGGCGGATTCGTCGAGAATCTGGCGGGCCTTCAGGAAATCCAGCACGCGAAAGCGGTTGACGGCGGGGC
This sequence comes from uncultured Gellertiella sp., assembly GCF_963457605.1. Taxonomy (GTDB): domain Bacteria; phylum Pseudomonadota; class Alphaproteobacteria; order Rhizobiales; family Rhizobiaceae; genus Gellertiella. The sequence continues at coordinate 3,120,185 of NZ_OY735139.1, read as the reverse complement.
GCAGGAAGATGTCGGGCGCTTTCAGCTTCAGGCGCATGGCGATGTTGGATTGCATCATCAGCTGGCTCGCCCCGAACAGGCTGTCGATGCGGTTCGGGATATGGCTGCCGTCGCCCTGCGGGCCGCCGACCACGTCGATGCCGATGACGATATCGGCAAGGCCGTCGAGATGGCCATAGGGGACGGGATTGAAGATGCCGCCATCGATCATCACCCTGCCGTCGATCATCACCGGCATGAACAGTGCCGGAATGGCGGCACTGGCGGCAAGGGCGCGGATGATCTCGCCCTCTGTCATCACCCGTTCGGCCTGCCCGTAGTAATCGGTCGCCGAGACATGCAGCGGGATCTTCAGATCCTCAAACAGGGCGGGAACGCGCTCCGGCAGGAAGGCCGGGAGGAGGCGCTGCAAATTGAACTGGCCCATCCGGAAACCGCCGGACATCGCCGCCTTCATGGTCTGCGGGCGCAGGCTCCACAGCCGGTTCATCACATTGGCGGGATTGCCGAGCGCCGACAGCGTGTGCTCGCGGATCTCGAGCCCGGACATCCCCGCCGCCATGCCGACACCCATGATCGCGCCGATAGAGGCCCCGGCGATGGCCGTCGGGGTCAGGCCCAGTTCATCCAGCACCTCGATGACATGGATATGGGCAAGCCCCCGCGCGCCGCCGCCACCAAAGGCGATGGCAACGGTGGGCGATGCGACTATGGGGGGAGCAGGTTCAGTGGTCTGGGCAAGGCTCATGGGCGATCCTGTCTTGCCACCCTCGAACCTTCGTTTTCTACTCCGGCTGGTAGCGGAAGAAATGCATTTTGGTATCGCCGAATGTCCGTTCCTCCAGGAAGCGGAAGGCGGCGATCATATGCAGGGTAATATCGGCACGTTCCTCGACGATAACAAGGGCACCGGCTTTCAGCCAGCCGCCCTGGTGTGCCGAGGCAAGCGCCTTTTCCCCCAGTCCCTGAGCATAGGGCGGATCTGCGAAAACCATGTGAAAGGGTTCGAGCGTGCCGACGGGGCCGAGATCGGTCGCATCGCGGCGCATCATCCGCGCCCGGCCGGTGAGACCGAAGCTTTCGATATTCTGCCAGAGCAGGCCCCGGCCCTCGACGCTGCTTTCGACGAAGAGGCCATATCGCGCGCCACGCGACAGCGCCTCGAGACCGACAGCGCCGGTGCCTGCAAACAGGTCCATCACCCGCCCGCCCCCGAAAACCTCGGGATAGGCGTGGTTGAGGATGTTGAACAGGCTTTCGCGAGTCCGGTCGGTGGTGGGCCGGATCGCCGATGTCTTCGGGGTCGCGAGCGGACGCCCGCGAAATTCACCGCCAACGATGCGCATCTGGATTTAGCCCCTGCCCGGACCCCGGCCACCCGGCTTGCCGCCGGAGGGGCGGCCACCCGAAGGACGTCCGCCGGAAGGACGGTCGCCGAACGACTTGCCACCCGGCTTGCCGCCGAAGGACTTGCCACCGCCGGGCTTGCCGCCAAAGGATTTGCCTGCGGGCCGGTCGCCCTGCGGCCGGTCACCCCTGGGCTTGTCACCCCGGGGCTTGCCACCTTCCGGCCGGTCACCGAAGGAACGCTCGCCACGGGGAGCGCTGCTCCTCGGACGGTCACCCTGGGGCTTGTCGCCAAACGAACGTTCGCCGCGCGGACGGTCACCCGAAGGCCGGTCGCCACGGGGGCGATCCTCGCGGGCGCCACGCGGCTTGTCGCCAAAGGATGTCTTGCGGCCAAAGCCGCCCTCGTCTTTGCTCTCGGCGGGGGCGTCGGCGCGAATCCAGTCCTTGTCCTCGGCGGCGCGATTGACCTTGACGCGGGGACCCTTGACATCGGGCGAAGCCTGCATCGGGCGCGCCTGCAGCTCTTCCGGCTTGCCACGGCGACCGGCGCGGGCCTTTTCGCCAATCGGGCGGGCTCCGGGAGCCATCCAGACATTGGCGGTGCGGCTGGTGCCCATGGCCGGGCGCTTCGGACGGCGCTCTTCCGACTGTTCCTCTTCCCGTGGCCGGTCCTTGCCCGAACCGCCGCGACCAGCGGGGCCGGATTTGGCAAAACCCTTGCCCTGCGGGCGGTCGCCGGGCCGGGCCGGTCGCTCGCCCCGCGAGCTGGCCGGACGTTCGCCCCGCGCAGCGGGTGCACGCTCGGCCTTGACGCCCTTTTCCCAGCCGCGATTGCCGGCCGCGGGGGCTTCCCCCTCGTCCTCGTCGCTGGCAACGGCAGGCGCATCATAGATCGGCGCATCGAAATTGGCGCGGGATTCCTCGATCAGGCGGGGGCCGAGCTGGTCGCGCAGCATCCGTCCGCGCACTTCCACCACCGCCCCTTCCTCGATGTCGCCGAGCTGGAACGGGCCATAGGACAGGCGAATCAGCCGGTTGACCTCAAGGCCGAGCGCGCCGAGGACATTCTTGATCTCGCGGTTCTTGCCTTCGCGAAGCCCCATGGTGATCCAGACATTGTGGCCCTGCTGGCGATCCAGCACCGCATCGATGCCGCCATAGAGCACGCCGTCGACGGCAATGCCTTCCTTCAGCGTGTCGAGCTTTGCCTGGTCGATCTCGCCATGGGCACGCACCCGGTAGCGTCGCAGCCAGCCGGTGGCGGGCAGTTCGAGCACCCGCGACAGGCCGCCATCATTGGTCAGCAGCAGCAGGCCCTCGGTATTGATGTCGAGACGGCCGATGGACAGCACGCGCGGCAGGTCGGCGGGCAGGTTTTCAAAGACCGTCGGGCGGCCTTCGGGATCGTTGTTGGTCGTCACCAGACCGGCGGGCTTGTGGTAGAGCCAGAGGCGGGTGCGCTCGATACCCCGGATCGGCACGCCATCGACCTCGATGACATCATTCATGGTGGCGTTGACGACGGGCGTGTCGAGGATCTCGCCATTCAGCCGGACGCGGCCATCCATGATCATCCGCTCGATGTCGCGGCGCGAGGCCACGCCAGCGCGGGCCATGATCTTCGAAATGCGCTCGGCCTTGACCGCGCCTTCGCCTGCACCGGTTTCAAGCGGCGCGGGCCTCGGACGGGGGGATGCGCCGTCCCTGACCGGGAAAGGCCTGGCCTTGCCGGCCTTCTTGGCAAAGGGCATGCCGTCCCTTGCGGACGCATATTTGCCGAAGGTGCGCTTGCCGGTCTCGGGATTTTCCGAGCCATGCCGACCGAAGCCGGGGGTTGCCGATTTACTCCCCCGTTCGCCAGAATGGGCCCGTTCGCCAGAATGGGCCCGTTCGCCAGAATGCGCCCGCTCGCCCGAATGGGCCCGCTCGCCAGAAGCCGCGCGGTCGCGGTCGGGGCGACGGGGACCTTCGCTGCGGGGGGCCTTCTTCTCGCCGGCCTCGCCGATGGTGAAGCTTTTTGCGGCCCCCTTGCCGAAGCGCTTGGGCCGGGCGTCGCCGCCGCTTGCCTCGCTGCGCTTGTCGGTGGCGCGTTCGGGACGCCCCTCGCCCCTCTTGTCGGTGCGGCTGGTTTTCGCGGGAGCGCGCCCGGCGGGCTTCTTGCCGCCACGGCTGGACTTGTCTTTGATTGTCATTTGCTGTTTGCCTTGGTTTGCCCGTGTCCTATCAGGTCAAAAGGCCGGGGTTAAGAGGAAATCGACGCATGCCGGAGACAAATCCATTCATGGAACGGGCGCTTGCCGAGGCGCGTGCCGCAGCGGAACGGGGCGAAGTGCCGGTTGGCGCCGTGGTGGTGCTCGACGGCGTGGTGATCGCTGCGGCGGGCAACCGCACGCGCGAGCTTTTCGATGTCACCGCCCATGCCGAGGTGCTGGCCATTCGCGCCGCCGCGCAAAGCCTTTGCGATGAGCGGCTTTCAGGCGCCGATCTCTATGTAACGCTGGAGCCCTGCACGCTCTGTGCAGCGGCCATTTCCTTCGCCCGCATCCGCAGGCTCTATTACGGGGCGGAAGATCCGAAGGGCGGCGGGGTCGATCACGGGGCGCGATTCTACAGCCAGCCAACCTGCCATCATGCGCCGGATGTCTATTCCGGCATTGCCGAACGGGCTTCCGCCGAAATCCTGACAGGCTTCTTTGCCGGACGCCGCTGACCCGGGCTTTCAGCCCGCAAAATCCTTCAGCGCCTGACCACAGAGCCGGAAGCGCAGCCACTCGGCCTGCGGTTCGGCCCCGATAGCCTTGTAGACCCGGATGGCTGGTTCGTTCCAGTCGAGCACGCTCCATTCGAACCGGCCGCAGCCCTGTTCCAGCGCGATTGCCGCCAGACGCTTCAGCATCTGCTTGCCCGCGCCGGTGCCGCGAAACTCGGACGAGATGTAGAGATCTTCGAGATAGAGCCCCTTGCGCGCCTGCCAGGTGGAGTAATTGTAGAACCAGACGGCAAAACCCGCCGGTTTTCCGTCAATTTCGCAAATCAGCGCATGGGCGACAGATCCTGCCCCGAAGATCGACTGGCGGATCGTCTCTTCGGTCGCCTCGACCTCGTGTTCGGCATGCTCATAGGCGGCGAGTTCGCGGATAAAGCGCAGGATGGTTGCGGCATCATCGGCAACAGCGTCCCGGATCACTAAAGACATTCAGGCATTTCCTTCAGACGGCTCTTTCCCGGCCCCATCCCGGATCGGGGCCGACCGCGCCCCGTTTCCCGGGGGCGGGGATTGCCGGTCAGTTGAACGGCATCCACCATTTGCTGCCGCTGCCGGACACGGCGGCGGCCTTGCGGCGGCGCTTTTCCTTGGCGGTCTCGGGCTCGCCGAGATCGGTCAGCGCTGCCGGATCAGCCTCACGATAGGCGGTCGGCGGATCGGACAGATAGCGGCGACCGGAATAATCGCCCTTCTGAAGCGTTCGCCCGGCGCGGAACTGGGCGAGCTGCGCATCGGAAACGGTCTTGGTCAGGGCCCGGTCATTGACCAGCGGCGACCGGAAATTGGTGTTGTCGCGGTTGTCTTCGGCTTCCTGCGCCAGGCGGGCGCGGGTTTCTTCCGGCGATTCCACCCATTGACCATTGCTCTTGTCGGCAAGCGAGGCCTGCGGTGCGACCAGGGCTGCCTGCTGATCCGGCGGCGGGACGACGAGGCCCGGGCGCGGCGTATATTTGATGCCCTTGGTCTTGGTATTGCTGCCGATGGTGGCGGCAGCACCGATATCATCCACCAGCTGTTCGCCAGCGCTCACGCCCGTGCCATAGGTGGGGCTGGACAGGCAGCCGCTGAGGCCCAGACCGGCGACGAGAAGACCGGATGCTCCGGCAATGACGCGAAGTGCACGCAGATAAGTCATGAAACCCTTCCAGCCCAAGCCATTTTTCCGCCAGCGGACGAGGCAGCTCCCTCTCCACGGTCCGGTTCACACTGAACCCGACCGTGGAGAGGTCCAATTGTTTTCGTTTGTCATTTCAGGAAAACCAGTTTCCAAACGCAAGACTTCGTTTGCGTGTTTTCCCTGACAAACTTTAGAGCATTCGTCCCTGTCGCAGAATTCCGGCCATTTTCAGGCCGTTTGTACCGGATGATCCGCTAAAGTGCAATTCATCCGGTTGAACTTGTCGCCTTATGCCGCAGCCGGTGCAATGCCCAGCTCGCGAAGCGCCAAAGCATCGCGGGCCGAGACATCGGGATAGGCGGGATCCGAGCCGACATCGGCGGTGATCCGCCAGGAGCGGGCGCATTTGCGGCCCGAGGCCGGCACCGGTTCGACCGCGACCTTTGTGCCATCTTCCAGCCGGAAGGCAGCTGCCGGACCTTCGCCTGCCACCACGGAAATGGCGGAGGTGATGCAGATCTCGGCAAAGTCCTCGCCCGCAAGCGCGGCCAGCAGCCCGGCATCGGCGACATGGACGACGGGGGCTGCTTCCAGCGACGAGCCGATGCGCTTTTCTCGGCGCTCGATTTCGAGCGCGCCGGTCACCACCTTGCGCACCGTGCGGATCTTGTCCCATTTTTCCGCCAGCGCCGGATTGAGCCAGGCGGCGGGCACCTCGGGGAACTGTTCCAGATGCACCGAGGTCGCCCCGGGGTAACGCGACAGCCAGGATTCCTCGGTGGTAAAGGGCAGCATCGGCGCCAGCCAGGTGACGAGGCAATGGAACACCTGACGGATGACGGCCAGCGATGCCCGGCGGCGCAGGCTCGACGGTGCGTCGCAATAGAGCGCATCCTTGCGGACGTCGAAATAGAAGGCCGACAGCTCGACATTGGAGAAATCAATGAGCGCGCGCGAGATCTTCTTGAAGTCGAAGGCGTCATAGCCGTCGCGCACCACCCGGTCGAGTTCGGCCAGCCGGTGCAGCATCAGCTGTTCGAGTTCCGGCATGTCGGCATGGGCGATCTCCTCGCCCGTGTCATGTGCGAGGGTGCCGAGCATCCAGCGGATGGTGTTGCGCAGCTTGCGATAGGCATCGATATTGGTCTGGATGATCGTCTTGCCGAGGCGCTGGTCTTCCCAGTAATCGGTGGTCATTACCCAGAGGCGCAGGATATCGGCACCCGATTCCTTCATCACGTCCTGCGGCGAGACGACGTTGCCGAGCGACTTCGACATCTTCTGCCCCTTCTCATCCATGGTGAAACCATGGGTGATGACGGCATCATAGGGGGCGCGGCCACGGGTGGCGGCACTTTCGAGCAGCGAGGAATGGAACCAGCCGCGATGCTGGTCGGACCCTTCCAGATAGACATCGGCCGGCCACTTGAGATCCGGGCGGTCTTCCAGCGTGAAGGTGTGGGTGGAGCCGGAATCAAACCAGACATCGAGAATGTCCATGACCTGCTTCCAGGGTTCAGAGGCCCGCTCACCGAGGAAGCGCTCGCGGGCGCCTGCGGCAAACCAGGCATCCGCCCCTTCGGCCTCGAAGGCGGAAAGGATGCGGGCATTGACCGCCTCATCGACCAGGATTTCGCCCTGTTCGTCACAGAAGACGGCAATCGGCACGCCCCAGGCGCGCTGGCGCGACAGAACCCAGTCGGGCCGGGTCTCGATCATGGCGCGCAGCCGGTTCTGGCCGGCCGAGGGCACGAAACGGGTATCGTCGATCGCCGACAGCGCCCGCTCGCGCAAGGTCCTGCCGTCGTCGAGGCTCTTGTCCATATAGACGAACCATTGCGGCGTGTTGCGGAAGATCACCGGCTTCTTCGAGCGCCAGGAATGGGGATAGGTGTGCTTCAGCCGACCACGGGCAAAGAGCGTGCCGGCGGCAATCAGCGCCTTGATCACCGCATCATTGGCATCACCCTTCTTGCCCTTGTCGTCGAGAACCCGGGCCGGTCCCTCCTCGCGATCCGGACCGAAGCCCGGCGCATCCGAGGTGTAGAATCCGGCATCATCGACCGGGAACGGGATCTTGGCGGAGATGTCGCGCGCTTCGAGTTCGCGGGCCGACGCAATCCAGGCATCAAAGTCCTCGCGGCCATGGCTCGGCGCGGTATGGACGAAACCGGTACCGGCATCATCGGTGACATGATCGCCATCGAGCAGCGGCACCCTGAAATCATAGCCAAGCGCTGCCAGCGGATGGGCGCAGGTGATGGCGGCAAGTTCCGCGCCGTCGACATCGCGGATGAATTTCAGCGTCACCTTGGCCTTGGCGGCGCAATCGTCGGCGAGACGGGTGGCGAAGACCAGCTTTTCACCCGGCTGCGGCCCGAAATCGTTCTGCGCCGTCTCGACCTCGTAGAGGCCGTAGGGATAGCGGGACGAAAAGGCGATGGCGCGGTTGCCGGGGATGGTCCAGGGGGTGGTGGTCCAGATCACGACGAAGGCGTCGCCGAGATCTGCCGGGCCTTGCTGAACCGGGAACTTCACCCAGATCGTGTCGCTCTCGTAATCCTGATACTCGACCTCGGCTTCGGCCAGCGCGGTGCGTTCGACCACCGACCACATCACCGGCTTGGAGCCGCGATAGAGCTGGCCGCTTTTGGCGATCTTCAGCAATTCGCCGGCGATGCGGGCTTCGGCGTGGAAGGCCATGGTGGTGTAGGGATTGTCGAAATCGCCCTCGATGCCGAGGCGACGGAACTCTTCCGACTGCACGCCGATCCAGTGGCTGGCAAAGTCGCGGCATTCCTGGCGGAATTCGTTGACCGGAACCTCGTCCTTGTTCTTGCCCTTTTCGCGGTATTTCTCCTCGATCTTCCATTCGATCGGCAGGCCGTGGCAATCCCAGCCCGGCACGTAATTGGCATCGCGGCCGCGCATCTGGAAGGAGCGGACGATGACGTCCTTCAGGATCTTGTTCAGCGCATGGCCGATATGGATATTGCCATTGGCATAGGGAGGGCCGTCATGCAGCACGAATTTCACCCGCCCGGCGGCGGAGGCGCGCAATTGCCTGTAGAGCCCCATCTTCTGCCAGCGGGCCACCATTTCCGGCTCCTTCTGCGGCAGGCCCGCACGCATCGGAAATTCGGTTTCGGGCAGGTAGAGGGTCTTCGAATAGTCGATCTTGGTCTCGGTCTGGGTATCGCTCATGGTCTCGGCCACTATCTGGCGCCGCTCTCTGAAAGCGTGGCGCGGGAGAAATAAAGGGGAAAGGCGGACGGGCGCTTGCTGTTGACGAAACGCCTGAAAACCCGGACTTCCAGCAGCGTCAGCGCGCGCGGAAGGCCGGGCCGATAATTCGAAAACGAATGCACAACCGGTCTTTGCTCATGATGGCCGGTTGTTTAAGCGGTTTTGGCCGGAAAAGGAAGCTTAAAAACGTGGGCGGATCTCAAGCGGCAGCGACGATTTCCGGCTCGGCCTTTCCCTGCCAGCGAAACACCACGCTGTCGCCCTGGCGGATGTTCTGGATGACCGACGGGCGCAGCGCCGCAAGGCAGGTTCCACCTTGATGGCGGGCCGAGGGATAGAGAAGCCCGTTGCCCCCTTCCCGCCGGATCGCCTCTGCCAGCGCCTGCCCCTTGGGATAGGCAAGCCCGGTATCCGTACCGAGCGCGGCAAGCCCCGGAAAGGGACGCAGATCGTGAAAGCGGCAGGTGAACCCCGCGATCAGTTCGCGGTAGCAGCCGACATCCTCGAAACAGCCGGCTTCGGCCAGAATCCGTGTCCGGTGAAAGATCACCTCGGCCCGGCATGTGTCCCTTGCCGCCGGACCGAAGGCTGCATACCAGGCGCCGCGATCCCCGCCATTGAAGCGGCTGCCGCCGGGCCGGGCATGGCAGAAGGCGGCATTCACACAGGTCCAGCCATAGCCATGCGCGGCATTCAGCAATTCGGCGGGATCGACGCCATCCGGCAGCGCGGCGGGCGCAAGGCGGGCCGAGGTCTGCGCTTCCAGCCGGTGGAGAATATCAAGTTCATCCGCATCATCCACCAGCGGGGCCAGTGCGGGTTCATCGATACAGGCGGCGGGGATCAGCCTGACGGTTAAGGGATCGTAAAAATCGGCCTCCGGGATCTGCTGGCCTTCTTCCCTCACAGGCCACCGCGCATCGCATCTATCGTGCGGCGAACCTTGAGCAGGGCCGGAATGCCGCCCGCCAGCATGAATTCCAGCGGCGGGCGGGACTGGAACAACGGCCCGGAATTCGGCATTTTCAGCCAGCCATAGGTGAGCGGCCCGTTGAAAAACAGCCGCAAACCCTTGAAGATGCCAATGATCAGGCTGGCGCGCGTCCGCTTGTCCTGGTCGAGCCGCCCGCGAAACAGGCCCGCCTTCATCCGGTTCCAGGTGGCAATCGGCACGTCGAACAGCACCGACGCCTCACGATTGGAAAGACCCCAGAGATCCACCGCCCGCACCACGGCCCTGACGATGGCAGCGTCCTCTTCAGCCGAGGGCGAAACCACAAGCGGAACGGACACAAGCGCCATGATCCATCTCCTTTGATATCATTGCTCGTATCATATGATGCATATTTTGAGATTTCAAGGGATTTTGGCATGGCCGGGGCAATCGCTTAAAGATGGGAGGGCTGATTGCGCCACACATTTTTCCTGCCTGAGGCTTACCCCCACCCCCACCCCTCCCCACAAGGGGGAGGGAGACAGCAGACGTTATGCTTCCCTGACGACTCGTGGTTAGGTCGGTTTTGGTCACTGGCCTCCCTCCCCCTTGTGGGGAGGGGTGGGGGTGGGGGTAAGTGTGAGGTTGCGGCGCCAATTGCCGCATAATATAGCCCATTAGTTATAAGCGATTGCCCTAGGCAGCGCCACTTCCCTCGCCGCCTGGCCGGATGCCCCTCGTTTTGAGGGCCGTTGGGCACGATCCGTCATTTCGATGGCCATCATCTGCGTCTTCACCCTCCGCCACCCCGATGCACCGCGCTTCGAAATCCTCGAACGCTATCAGTCTCCCTTCGTCCAGCGCCTGAAGCGCCGATCAGAAGCAGATCGCCTGGTCGATCCGGGAGAGCGGGGTGACGCCTGACAGGAGGGCGCGGGCTTCCTGGCTGTCCTTGTCCATCTGCACGATCAGCGCGTCGAGCCCGTCGAATTTCACCTCGTCGCGCAGATGGCCGAAGAAGGAGACGGTGGCGATCTCGCCATAGAGGTCGCCGGAGAAATCGAAGAGGAAGGTTTCAAGCAGCGGTGCGCCGTCTTCGGTCACGGTCGGACGCCGTCCGAAGCTTGCCACGCCATCGTGGAGGGTGCCATCGGCGCGGCGGAACCGGACGGCGTAGATGCCGGGCCTGAGCGGGGTTTCCGGAGCCAGCGCCATGTTGGCGGTGGGATAGCCGAGCGTGCGGCCAAGCTTCTGGCCGCCGATCACCTCCGCCTCTACCGTATAGCGATAGCCGAGCAGGCCCGCCGCCTCCGCCACGTCGCCGGCTGCGATGCAGTCGCGGATGCGGCTGGAGGAAATCACCGTGGCATTCTCGTCGCGGAAGGCATCGACCAGCGTCACGCCGAAACCGTTCGCCCAGCCTGCCTCCATCAGATAGGCAGGCCCGCCTTCCCTGCCTTTGCCGAAGTGGAAATCGAAGCCGGTCACCACCTGCGACACGCCGAGCCAGTCCTTCAGGATCGACTGGATGAAATCATCCGCCGAACGGCCGGAAAATTCAGGCGTGAAGGGATATTCGATCACCGCCTGAAAGCCGAGCCTTTCGAGGATACGGGCCTTCAGCGGCGCAGGCGTGATGCGGAACACCGGCTGGTCCGGCCTGAATACCGAGCGGGGATGCGGCTCGAAGGTCAGCACCAGCGCGGGAACGTTGCGCTCGGCGGCAATCTCCAGCGCCCGCGCCAGCACCGAACAGTGGCCGCGATGCACGCCATCGAAATTGCCGATGGCCACCACCCCGCCGGTGAGACGGGCGGGCAAGGGGTCGATGGTTTCATTGCGATGGAAGACGGTCATTCGGGCGGCCCCAGGACGAAATTCGGCGGAGTGCGAACAGGCAGGTTTTCAGGCAAGCATCGGCATCCAGTAGCGGGCATGGGCATCATGACGCGCGAGGAAATCATGCAGCAGCGCCTCGTCGATCCGGCCATCGGCCAGATAGTCGCCCGCATGCACGCCGCCGCTGATGTAAAGCAGATCGAGCCCCTGATCGAGCGCGCCGCGCACGTCGGTCGGCATGCCGTCGCCGATGGCGATGACGCGGGCGGGGTCGACATCGCCCCGCACTGCCCGGGCGGCGGCCAGCGACGCGGCATAGATCGGCGCATGCGGCTTGCCTGCAATCCGGATCTCGCCGCCCATCGCGCCATAAAGTGCCGCCAGCGCCCCGGCGCAGGGGATAACCCGCGCGCCCCGCTCGACCATCAGGTCGGGATTGGCGCAGATCATCGGCACGCCGCGACGGACAAAGGCACCGAGCATCTCCGTATAGTCTTCCGGCGTCTCGGTCTCGTCATCGAACAGGCCGGTGCAGACGATCCCTTCCGCCTCCGCCGCCCCGACCCGGGTCACGTCGAGACCTTCGAGCAGCGGCATGTCGCGGTCGGGTCCGATCAGGAACAGCTTTTTCGGCCCTTCGGCAATCAGCGCCCGGGTGACATCGCCCGAGGTGACGATGGCGTCATAGGCCTCATCCGGCACGCCGAGCAGCCGCAGCTGCGACTTCACCCCCGGCCAGGGACGCGGCGAATTGGTGATCAGCACCACCACCTTGCCGGTCGCACGGGCCGCACTCAGCGCTTCTCCCGCCTCGGGATAGGCATCGACGCCATTGTGCAGCACGCCCCAGACATCACACAGCACCACGTCATAGGAGGAGGTGATATCGTCGAACCGGTTGATTTTCAGAGCCATGCCTTGCCATTCCCGTGCGTGCGTTCCGGGCTGACATGACAAAGCTCGAGCGCGATGGCAAGGATTTTTGGCGAAATTCGTTTGGAGGATGCGCCTATCCTAGTGGTTTGATTCCGACATTTGCTACCGTCCGCTTTACCCGCGAGAGCAAATGTCGGAATCATGAAAACCACTAGTAACACTATGTTTCTAGTGGAATTTACGAATTTGACATTCGATCCTCGAGATCGCGGCGAATGGGCATCGAATGTCAAATTCATTCCACCAGGCCCCAATGGGTGGCAATGATCTGCCAGACCCAGCCGAGCACCGCGCAGAGGCCAAGGGTTCTGACGATGCCCGCATGCAGACGGAACATCATCAGCGCCGCCACCAGGGCCAGCACCGCCACGGCGGGGTTGAGGCTGGTGATATCCGGAAAGGGCAGCGACACCAGCGCCACGTCGGTGCTGCCCGCGCCGGTGCTTGCCGAACGGCTCAGCAGTGCGATCCGGTGGGTCGAGGAGAAGAGCACATGCAGGGCGAACCAGATCGACAGGTTGAGGATGACGCCGGTCACCGCCGCCGTCACCGCCGACAGGGCGCCTGACAGCGCCCGGTTGGTTCTCAGCCGCTCGATATAGGGGGCGCCGGCAAAGATCCACAGGAAGCTCGGCAGGAAGGTCGCCCAGGCGGCAATCACCCCGCCCGCCAGGCCACCCGCCAGTGCCGGAAAACCGCCGGGATTGCGGTAGCCCGCGAGAAAGCCGACAAAACTCAGCACCAGCACCAGCGGCCCCGGCGTGGTCTCGGCCAGCGCCAGCCCGTCCAGCATTTCGCCCGCATTCAGCCAGGCAAAATGGCTGGAGGCGGTCTGGCTGACATAGGCCAGCACCGCATAGGCCCCGCCAAAGGTCACCATCGCCAGCTTCGAGAAGAACAGGAACAGGGTGGCGAATGTATTCGGACTTCCGGTCATCACCTCGGCAATCAGGTCCGGATCGCTCGGCAGCCACCAGAGAAGCGGCAGCGGCAGCATCCAGACGGCGAGCCAGACGGCAATCACCTTCAGCGTCGCCATGGGTTTCGGTTTGCGCGGCCGCTTGCCCTTCAAGGCGGGCAATTTCTGCAGTTTCGGCTTGGCGATGAAGCCTGTCCGCACCGCGACATAGCCCGCGACACCCGCCCCGAGCACCACCAGCGGGAAGGACAGATCGAGAAGAAACAGCGCCAGAAAGGAGAGACCCGCGACGACCCGGTGAAAACGGCTGACCAGCGACCGCCTGCCGACCCGGATCAGCGCCTCGACAACGACAGACAGCACCGCCGCCTTCAGCCCGAAAAACAGGCTGGCAAGCCAGTGGGTGTCGCTGAACCCGGCGTAAAGCGTCGACAGCAGCAGGATCAGCACCAGCCCCGGCAGGAAGAACAGCGTGCCCGCAATCAACCCGCCGCGCCTGCCATGCAGCAGCCAGCCGCAATAGGTGGCAAGTTGCTGGGCTTCGGGGCCGGGCAACAGCATGCAGAAATTCAGCGCATGGAGAAACTGCTCCTCCCCGACCCAGCGCTTGTCCTCGACCAGCAGCCGGTGCATCAGCCCAATCTGCCCGGCGGGACCGCCGAAGCTCAGGAAACCGATCTTCAGCCAGATCGCCGTCGCCTCGGCCAAAGACGGATGGTTTTCCGGCATGTCGCCCTTGCTGGCCTTCATGGCTGCCGGTCCGGCAGGACAGAAGGGAGATCATCTGAACCGGGCCGTTTACCAGGCGCAGAATTTTTCATGGCCCCGTTCTTGACTCTCAACCCCGTCGTCCTTATCTCCAAGCCGCTGGCACTCACCACTGCTGAGTGCTAGCATGTATCTTGCGGGCAAAGCTCCCGCAGACAATCAGCGCGGGTCGACAGCGATCCGCCGGGTCATTTGATCGAGGGAATAGACAATGACAAGCACCAATTTCCGTCCGCTGCATGATCGCGTCGTTGTTCGTCGCGTCGAGTCCGAAGAAAAGACCAAGGGCGGCATCATCATTCCTGACACCGCCAAGGAAAAGCCGCAGGAAGGCGAAGTCGTCGCTGTTGGCTCCGGCGCCCGTGACGAAAGCGGCAAGATCAACCCGCTCGACGTCAAGGCTGGCGACCGCGTCCTGTTCGGCAAATGGTCGGGCACCGAAGTCAAGCTCAACGGCGAAGACCTTCTGATCATGAAGGAAGCCGACATCATGGGCATTATCGGCTGATTGCCGGTTACCCACCTCATTTGAACTGACAACCAATGGGCTTGATGCCCGGGAGTTATTGAAATGGCTGCTAAAGAAATCAAGTTTGGCCGTACCGCCCGCGAAAAGATGCTCCGTGGCGTGGACATTCTGGCCGACGCTGTAAAGGTGACGCTTGGCCCGAAGGGCCGCAACGTCATCATCGACAAGTCCTTCGGCGCACCGCGCATCACCAAGGACGGCGTTTCCGTTGCCAAGGAAATCGAACTGGAAGACAAGTTCGAGAACATGGGCGCCCAGATGGTGCGCGAAGTGGCTTCGAAGACCAACGACATCGCCGGTGACGGCACCACGACCGCAACCGTTCTTGCCCAGGCCATCGTTCGCGAAGGTGCCAAGGCTGTTGCCGCCGGCATGAACCCGATGGATCTGAAGCGCGGCATCGATCTCGCCGTCACCGAAGTTGTTGCCGATCTCCAGGCGAAGGCCAAGAAGATCAACACGTCGGAAGAAGTTGCCCAGGTCGGCACGATTTCGGCCAACGGCGAGCGCTCCATCGGCCTCCAGATTGCCGAAGCCATGCAGAAGGTCGGCAATGAAGGCGTGATCACGGTTGAAGAAGCCAAGACCGCCGAAACCGAACTGGAAGTCGTCGAAGGCATGCAGTTCGACCGCGGCTACCTCAGCCCCTACTTCGTCACCAACGCTGAAAAGATGGTTGCCGACCTCGAAGACGCCTTCATCCTTCTCCACGAGAAGAAGCTCTCGAACCTGCAGGCCATGCTTCCGGTTCTGGAAGCTGTCGTCCAGACCGGCAAGCCGCTCGTCATCATCGCGGAAGACGTCGAAGGCGAAGCCCTTGCAACGCTCGTCGTCAACAAGCTGCGTGGCGGCCTGAAGATTGCTGCCGTCAAGGCTCCCGGCTTCGGCGACCGCCGCAAGGCCATGCTCGAAGACATCGCGATCCTGACCGGTGGCCAGGTGATTTCCGAAGACATCGGCATCAAGCTCGAAAATGTCACGCTCGACATGCTCGGCCGCGCCAAGAAGGTGTCGATCACCAAGGAAAACACCACCATCGTTGATGGCGCTGGCAAGAAGTCCGAGATCGAAGGCCGCGTTGCCCAGATCAAGGCCCAGATCGAAGAAACCTCTTCCGACTACGACCGCGAAAAGCTGCAGGAACGTCTTGCCAAGCTCGCCGGCGGCGTTGCCGTGATCCGCGTTGGCGGTGCAACGGAAATCGAAGTCAAGGAAAAGAAGGACCGCATCGACGACGCGCTGAACGCAACCCGCGCTGCCGTTCAGGAAGGCATCGTCGCTGGCGGCGGTACCGCCCTGCTGCGTTCTTCCGTCAAGATCACCGTCAAGGGTGCAAACCAGGACCAGGAAGCCGGCATCAACATCGTGCGCCGCGCCCTCCAGTCGCCTTGCCGCCAGATCGCTGAAAACGCAGGCGACGAAGCCTCGATCGTTGTCGGCAAGATCCTCGACAAGGACCAGGAAAACTGGGGCTACAACGCCCAGACCGGCGAATATGGCGACATGATCGCCATGGGTATCGTCGACCCGGTCAAGGTCGTGCGCACCGCCCTCCAGGACGCAGCTTCGGTTGCAGGCCTGCTGGTCACCACCGAAGCCATGATTGCTGACGCTCCGAAGAAGGACAGCGCCGGCGGCATGGGCGGCGGCATGCCCGACATGGGCGGCATGGGCGGCATGATGTAAGCAGACCCGAAAAGGTCTGTTGCACCCACGCCCACGCCTTCAAGTTGGTTCAGCGCGACAAGCGCGCTGAACGGGCGGCATGATGTAAGCAGACCCGAAAAGGTCTGTTGCACCCACGCCCACGCCTTCAAGTTGGTTCAGCGCGACAAGCGCGCTGAACGGGCGGCATGATGTAGGCAGACCCGAAAAGGTCATGTAATTGGAAAGGCGGCCTTTGCGGGCCGCCTTTCTGCATTTCGGAGGATGTGGTGACGCCTAGCGTCTGTCAGGTTCTTATTGAACCAGACAGACTCTAATGCCCTTTGTTTTCGTTTGTCTTTTCGCTCAAACAAGTTTGAGCGCTCAAACAAGTTTGAGCGGGAAAACCGGATTCCACTTTTCCCTGACAAACTCTAGCGTCTGTCAGGTTCTTATTGAACCAGACAAACTCTAGTGCCCTTTGTTTTCGTTTGTCTTTTCGCTCAAACAAGTTTGAGCGCTCAAACAAGTTTGAGCGGGAAAACCGGATTCCACTTTTCCCTGACAAACTCTAAGCGTCGGGCACGGTGCGCTCAGTTGGCGCAGACCATGAAGAACTTCTTGAAGCGGCCATGGGATTCCCACAGGCCGGTAAAGCCCTTGGCCATGAAGAAGGTGTCGCCTGCCCGGTAGGTGACCATCTCGCCGCCATCGGCGGTGATCTCGACGGCGCCTTCGATCAGGGTGCACATTTCATTATAGGGATAGTCAACCAGCCGTTCGGCATAGGCTCCGCATTCCCAGACGCCGAGCACGGTGCTGCCGTCTTCGGTGCTGAGATAGATATGGCCGCTTTCATCAGGCGTGCCGCGCAGAACATTGGCGGGCACGACGAATTCGGTCGGCAGCATCCGGCCATCGGCATCAGCCGTCATCATTCCATGGGTGTCAGACATAGGGTCTCCGGGGGGTTCAAAAGCAGGGGCCGCCATGATGGCGGGGTGGTCGGGAACGGGCCTCCCCTGGGAAGGCCAGTGCAAACAGCATAGACGAGTGGCAATCATCGATGTAGACCGTGCAATAATATGAGATTGATAAAGGACATCGAATAATGGCCAGACCCGATTTCGCCGGACTTACCGTATTCGTGACGGTCGCGCAGGAGGGATCACTGACCCGGGCCGCCGCCGTACTCGGCGTACGACCGCCGGCAATCAGCTATCAGCTGAAGATGCTGGAAGACCAGATCGGCACGCCGCTGTTTGCCCGCACCACCCGATCCCTCAGCCTGACGGATGCCGGGCGGGTGCTTCTGGCGCGCGCCGCTCCGGCCCTCGCCCAGCTGGAAGACGCGCTGCAGGATGTGCGCGACAGCGGTGATGTCATCAAGGGGACGCTCCGCCTTACCCTCCCCTATATCGCCTTCGACATGACCTTTGCCGACCGGCTCAAGGCGTTTCAGGACCGCTATCCCGATATCCTGCTCGACCTCTCTTTCAGCGAGGCCTTTGTCGATGTGGTGGGGGAAGGATTTCACGGCGGCATCCGGCTGGGCGAGAATATCCAGCAGGAGATGACGGCGGTCCGTCTTTGCTCGCCGTTCCGGGAAGTGGTCTTCGCCTCG
Source organism: uncultured Gellertiella sp. (assembly GCF_963457605.1). Taxonomy (GTDB): domain Bacteria; phylum Pseudomonadota; class Alphaproteobacteria; order Rhizobiales; family Rhizobiaceae; genus Gellertiella. The sequence continues at coordinate 3,102,512 of NZ_OY735139.1, read as the reverse complement.
CCCGCCTATCTCGCCGAACGGGGCCGCCCTCGGGTGCCGCGCGATCTGCTCGATCACAGCTGCATCCGCTATCGCTACATTACCTCGGGCCGCTTCGCCGAATGGCGATTTCGCCAGGGGGAGGCGATCATCAGTCTGGATGTGTCGGGACAGCTGATCGTCAACAGCACCCCTGCCCTGGTGCGCGCCGCCGTCAATGGCAGCGGGCTTGCCTGGCTGTTTCGCCCCGCCGTGTCGCGGGAACTTGAGCTCGGCCTGCTGGAAACCGTGCTTGACGACCATGCCCTGCCGCACCCCGGCTATTTCCTCTATTTCCCGAAATCCAGCCAGCGGATTCCCGCCTTTCGCGCCTTCGTCGATTTCATGAAGGCCGGTTTGTGACCGGGGGATTGCATCCCTTCCCGGGGGGATTGGATCCCCCCGGGATCACGCGAAGGTGATGGAACCCGTGGCCGGTCGAACCGTTAGCCGAGGTGGACCGGCACCGACCGCATTCCGCGGTCGTCCGGTCGGAGGAACGACCATGAAAACTGCTTTGATTGCGTTTGCACTGCTGGCCGCGACATCCGTTGCAACGATGGCTGCCGAACCGGCGATGATGATGGATGCCAAGGGTGGCAAGGCACTGGCCACCGAAAAGGGCATGATGCTCTATACGTTTGACAAGGACGCCAACGGCAAGTCGATGTGCAACAAGGCCTGCATGAAGGAATGGAAGCCCTTCCATGCGGAAAAGGGTGCAAAAGCCGAAGGCAAATGGAGCCTCGTCAAGGCCATGGATGGCAAGATGATGTGGGCCTATGACGGCAAGCCGCTCTATACCTACGCGGACGACAAGAAGGCCGGCGACATGATGGGCGACGGCTACAAGGGCATGTGGCATATCGTCAAGTAAAGCCTGTCCCCGCTTGCTCCAGACATCGCCTTTTCCGGCAGGAGAAGGCAATGTCTGGAGCTTCGGACGGTTTTCCCGGCGCGACCGGCAATAGCGGCCTGCGCCTGTCGCGCGGGAGGCCGGCCCCTGAATTATTCAGTCATAAAATAGCATTGCATTCTCTGTCAGCTGATTTATAGATTCGGTCGCTGACATGATTTGTTCAGTTTGACCGTTCGCCGAGAAACAAAAAGGCGGAACCATGCAGGTTTCGCGCAAGAATGCGAATGGGAGATGACCGTGAAAACACGATGCGTTTTTGCGGTTATAGTTTTGCATCCCTGTCTGATCAACGGCCTCACCAGGGCACGCAAGCGAAGTTTTGCGTTATGAGGCGGCTTGACCTTGCGGGATTGGCACGCAATGACCGGGTTGGACAGTGGCCATCCAGGTGCCGGTGGACATTTTGGGGATGGTATGATGTTCAAGACTTCCGCGACGGCTGAACAGCCGTCTTATTCTCGCGCCAGCATCGCTGTCGGATCGACGGCACCGCTTGCCACCTATTGCAGTTCGGAAGAATGGTCTGCCGACCTTCAGGCAGGCACCATCCGGATCGGGCTGAGGGCAGCCGCCATGCATGGACTTGCCGCCCGCACCTGTGGTCTGATCACCCTTGCCCGCGCCTATCCGGCCCCGGACCGCAGCCGTATCATCGGCCTGTTCGAGCAGGCTGCCGCAACGCCCTTTTCCTTCTGCTATGCCGCCTCGGTGCGGCTCGATGACGACAGGCACCAGCCGGTCTTCTGCATGGCCGGCTCGACGGAGTTGCAGGAAGGGTCAGGCCTGTCGCTGACCGGCATCTTCCTGTTCCCCCGCGTCACGCTTGAGGAATTCAGAACCTCCGGTCCCCACAGCCTGTTCGCCTGAGGGACACCGCAGCGCCTTTGCGCGGTCAGGCCGGAACCGCCCAGCCCTTCTGGCTGGCAGGACGCGCCCAGCAGCGCTCGACCCAGGCCATCACATTCGGGTAACTGCCGAGATCCAGCACATCGCGGGCGCCATAAAACACATCGGTGCCGCGCACCCAGGGGAAGGTGGCGATATCGGCAATCGTATAGTCCTCGCCCATCAGGAAGGAGCGGCCGGCAAGCCGTTCCTCGAGCACGCCGAGCAGCCGTCTGGTCTCATCGCGGTAGCGTTCGACCGGATAGGAATTGTTCGCCACCTTGTCGGCGGCATATTTGAAGAAATGGCCGAACTGCCCGAACATCGGGCCGACGCCGCCCATCTGGAAGAAGACCCATGCCAGCGTCTCATAGCGCCCCGCCGCATCCTTCGGCAGCAGCTTGCCGGTCTTTTCCGCCAGATAGACCAGGATGGCCCCGGACTCGAACAGGCCGAGTGGCTTGCCATCCGGCCCGTTCGGGTCGAGGATCGCGGGAATGCGGCCATTGGGGTTGAGCGAGACGAATTCCGGGCTCTTCTGCGCATTGTCGGCAAAGCTGACCTTGTGTGCCTCATAGGCAAGGCCCAGCTCTTCCAGCGCAATCGACACCTTCACGCCATTCGGCGTGGCGAGCGAATAGAGCTGGATGACATCGGGATTGGCCGCGGGCCAGCGTGTCGTGACGGGAAATGCGGAAAGGTCTGCCATGTCAGTCTCCGGTTTGTTTGCTTCCAGATAGTATCGCGACCATACCAGGACAAGATGCGCCGGCCGGAAAGACAGGGCGGTATTGTTCAAATATATTGAACAATATGTCTTTCATCGTTCATATTTTCTTTTGTTAAATTCACCCTATCTTGGCTTTGAAACCGGCGTCAGGGCAGAGCGCCCGGCTTTTTCATGTCAGCCACCCCCAGCAGGGTGCTCAAGATTTCAACCCCTTTTGACGACTTTCCAAGGAGAAACCATGTCCCGCGATATCCTCTTTCTGCTGGCCCGCGTACTGCTGTCCTTCCTGTTCATCCTGTCAGGCTTCCTGAAACTTGCCGATCCCGCAGGCACCGCCGGCATGATCACCCAGGCCGGTCTTCCTGCCGCCACGGCCCTCACCTATCTCGCGGGCCTGTTCGAACTGGCCAGCGGCCTTGCCGTGCTTCTCGGCTTCAAGCTGCGCATCGTCGGCTGGGCGCTGGCCCTGTTCTGCGTCTTTACCGGCATCGTCTTCCATGGCAGCGCCATCAATGTGCCGACCTTCCCGCCGGAGGCCAATGGCTGGCTCTCGACGCTGAACCAGATCATGCTGATGAAAAACATCACCATGGCCGGTGCCTATATCCTGCTGGCAACCGTCGGGGCCGGGGCCTTCTCGCTCGACGCCCGTCTCGCACGGCGCTGAAGACGGCATTCCCCTGCCGCGATGGTGAGGCCATCGCGGCATTTTCGCCTCAAAGCGCGCCGTTCACCGCCGCGACGATGGCTGCAATGCGGGGATCGCCGTCATGCGATGCCCGGCGCGCCCGGACCAGACAGGCCTGCGACCGCAGGATCACGCCATCATCGAGGATCTTCAGATGGTTGGCGACAAGGGTCGAGCCGGTCGAGGTGATGTCGACGATGATGTCGGCGGAGCCTGCCGCCGGAGCGCCTTCGGTCGCGCCGAGGCTTTCGACGATCCGGTAAAGCTGGATGCCGTGCTTGGCGGAAAAGAACTGCTGGGTGAGCCGCCAGTATTTGGTGGCAATCGCCAGCCGCCGCCCGTGCCGGGCGCGAAAATCGGCGGCGACATCACCGAGATCCGCCATGGTCGCCACATCCAGCCAGATTTCCGGCACGGCCACCACCACATCCGCATGGCCGAAGCCGAGACGAGCGGAGATTTCCATCCTCCGGTCGGCGTCGGCCAGGCCTTCGCGCACCAGATCCTCGCCGGTCACGCCGAAATCCACCGAGCCATTGCCGATTTCGCGGGCGATTTCGGAGGCGGACAGGAAGGCAATCTCGATATCGTCGCGGCCTTCGACACGTCCGCGATAGGAGCGGTCATTGCCGATCCCCGTAATCTTCAGCCCCGCCCGCGCGAAGATCGCCGAGGCATCGTCCTTCATCCGGCCCTTGGAGGGCAGCGCAATGGTGATGGTCATGCCACCCCTCCCCGGACCAAATCTCCCCTTGAGGCATCGCGGGCCGTTCCGATGCGATCCAGCCAGAGCGCAAAGCCGACCGCCGGAATGTGGCTTTCGGCCCCCAGCAGCGTCAGCAGCCGGTCATAGCGCCCGCCACCGGCCAGCACCGCTCCCCCTTGATCGGCAATTTCGAACACCAGTCCGGTGTAATAATCGAGCGGACGGCCAAAGGCTGAGCGATAGGTGATGCTGCCGGTGTCGATGCCTTCGGCCTCCAGCGCCTTGACCCGGGCCCCGAATGCCGAAAGCGCCGTCGCCAGCGACAGGCCCGCCTCCCCGGCAAAGGCCTGCAACTGCGCAGGCGCCTGCCCGAGCGGCACGGACAGCGACAGGAAGCGCTGCAAGGTGGCGATGGCTTGCGGATCGAGCCGGGTTTCGGCCAGTTCCAGCTTCTGGCGCAGCCGCCGGGCAATATCGGCGGGGCTGCGGCTGGCATTGGTGGAATAGCCGGTCTCCACCATGGTGCGGTCGAGATGGGCAATCAGCGCCTGATCGTCCGCACTTTCCAGCAGGGCGCGCACGGCGGGATCGATATTGGTGACCGGTTCAGGGCTTGCGAGCCGCTTCAGCAGGGTGTCGATCTGGCTGCGGTTGCCAAAGGCGTGGACGAGGCGCTTCTGCCAGCCCGAGGGCAGGCCAAGCTCGGCCACCACCGCCTCGAACACCGACTGATCGCCAAGCACCGTGGTCAGCGGACCGGCCGCCAGCCGGTCGAGGATGTCGAGCGCATCCTGCAGCACCCGCGCATCGGCATCCGCCGTGGCGGCATCGCCGAGATCCTCGATCCCCGCCTGATAGAATTCATTGGCCCCGTCACGGCGCTGGCGAAAGACCTCGCCGAGATAGGAATAGCGGCGTGGCGTGCCGGTAGCGGTTTCGATATGGCGCAGGCAGACGGGAATGGTGAATTCCGGGCGCAGGCAGAGGCTTTCGCCGGTCTCGCTCTCGGTCATGAAGATCCGCCGCCTCAGATCCTCGCCCGCCATGTCGAGAAAGGGTTCGGCGGGCTGGATCACCGGCGTGTCGACGCGGGTGGTTTGCCGCGCCACCAGCGCATCGGCAAGTTCTGCGGCAAAATCCGGCAGGGTCAGCAAGGGCATGGCATGGCTCCGGCGGAAAAGTCGGGTTCCGCCCCTGATGCCGGGTTTTGCCCGGTGATGCAACCGATCAAAGCCGTCCTCATCCCCGTGCCCGGTCTTCCGCCTGGGCGGCAAGGATCTCGCGCACCCGCTCGACAAGCTCCGTTTCCGGCACCGTGATCTGGGCCACACGCGCCTCGCGCCAGCTGGCATTGTCCTCGATCTCGCCGGACAGCCGCTTGCCCTCGATCAGGTCCTTGATCTGCACCGTGCCTGCCGCCCGCTCGTCGCCGCCCTGGATGATGGCGACGGGCGCGCCGCGCCGGTCTGCATATTTCAGCTGGTTGCCGAATTTCTTCCAGTTGCCCTGGTACATCTCGGCGCGAATGCCGGCAGTGCGCAGCGCCTGGGCAAAGCGCTGGTAGCGCCCCATCGCCTCCGCATCGCCATCCATGACGGTGACCAGAACCGGAGCGAGAACCGCATCCGCCCCCAGCTTGCCGAGGTTCTTCAGCGCCGTCATCAGCCGCGACACGCCGATGGAAAAGCCCGTCGCCGGGACCGGCTGGCCCATGAAGCGCGACACCAGCCCGTCATAGCGCCCGCCACCGCCGACCGAGCCGAACACCACCTTTTCGCCCTTTTCATTGGTGACATCAAAGGTGAGTTCGGCCTCATAGACCGGGCCGGTGTAATATTCGAGGCCGCGCACCACGGACGGGTCGATCTTGATGCGGGCGGCATCATAGCCTGCCCCCGCCACCAGCGCGCCGATCATGTTCAGCTCTTCGACGCCCTCGCCCCCCCTGGAGGTACCCGACAGCATGGCGGCAAGTTCGGCAGCGCTTGCCGCGTAGTCCCTTATGCCGACGAAGAACAGGACCCTGGCGATCTGCGCCTCGTCCAGTCCCGCTCCCTTGGTGAAGTCACCGCTCTCGTCCTTGCGGCCGGGGCCAAGCAGCAGGCGGACCCCTTCCGGGCCAAACTTGTCGAGCTTGTCGATGGCACGCAGCACATTCAGCCGCCGTCCGGCATTCTCCTCGCCGCCGAGCCCGATGGCCTCCATGACGCCGTCGAGCACCTTGCGATTGTTGACGCGGATCACGTAGTCGCCGCGCCTTATGCCGACCGCTTCCAGCGTATCGGCCATCATCATGCACATTTCCGCATCCGCCGAGACCCCCGGCGCGCCGACGCTGTCGGCATCGAACTGCATGAACTGGCGGAAGCGGCCCGGACCCGGCTTTTCGTTGCGGAACACGTAGCCCGCCCGGTAGGTGCGGTAGGGCAGCTGGATCTCGTTGAAGTTTTCGGCCACATGCCGGGCCAGCGGCGCGGTCAGGTCATAGCGCAGGCTCATCCACTGCTCGTCATCGTCCTGCAGCGAAAACACGCCCTCGTTCGGACGGTCGCTGTCGGGCAGGAACTTGCCGAGCGCATCGGTATATTCAAACAGCGGCGTTTCGACCGGATCAAAACCATAGCGCTCGTAGACCGCCCTGATCCTGCCGCACATCTCCTCGACGGCACGGATGTCATGCGCCTCGCGATCAACGAAACCGCGCGGCAGGCGGGCTTTCAGCTTCTGCGGTTTTTTCTGTTTTTCGCTCATGATCTGCTTTTGACCTGACATGTCGTGATTATTGAGCGGTTTCCTAGCGGATTGCCCCGGACCCGGCAAGGGCAAGCACGGTGATGGCCAGGGTGGTGGCAGGTTCGCGAATGTGCTGGATATCATGCATCACCCTGTATTCTGGAGGGCACCGCTTGCCCCATAAAATTGATATTTCCGACGAAATTCTTGCCCGCGCAAAACGTGCCGCCGAAAAGGCAGGCCTGACGCTTGACCGATTTGTGATGGAAGCGATCCTGACGGCGGGAGAAGATCTTGAGGACGAGCGGCGGGTGCTGCCGCCCTGGCGCGGATCCACGCCGGTGAAAGCCAGACCTATACTATAGGTGATTTGGAGGCGATGGTTGACGTGGACAGTCGAAATCTCGGAACCAGCCAGAAAGCAATTTCAAAAGCTTCCTAAACAGGACGCTCGGCGCATCCTGGAATATCTGAAAAAGGAAATTCCAAAACTCAACGATCCCCGTGATGCATGAAAGGCGTTGCAGGGGCCTGACAGGTTCTGGCGCTACCGCGCCGACGATTACCGGATTATCTGTGATATCCAGCATCGGCAACTGGTGGCGGGGGTTGTCAAGATCGGCCACAGACAGGATACAGACGTGAAATGATAGCCGAAGCCCTGAATTATGCGGCGAGCCTCTTCGTCACGCCTGCTGCCTTTCGTCCGGCGCTGTCGTCTGCCGTGCGGCTCTGGTCGCGGGCGGGGCGGTGCAGGCGGCAGTGGCGGGCGCATGAGGAGAGATGCAAGGACTTCATCCGCGACCGGCTCTCAGCCCTGTCGCAGAGACGGACCTGCGTGGTGCTCGGCTCCGGATTGCTGCGCGATGTGCCGGTCAGCGACCTGTCTGAGGCTTTCGACCGGGTGCTGCTGGTCGATCTCGCCCATCTCGCCCCGGTCCGGTTCAGCCAGCTTTTGGCGGGGCGAAGAAATCTCCGCTTCGTTCACCGCGATCTCTCCGGCCTCGATGATATGAAGGCGGGGTTGCCGCCCGCACCGCTCGCCTTCCTGAAGGAGATCGACGGGCTGGATCTGGTGATCTCCGCCAATCTCCTCTCGCAGATCGGCATCGGCATCGAAAGGCGGCTGGCGCGCGAGGGCGATCAGGGTTTGCCGCAAGACGCGGTCGGAACCTTGCTGAATGCCCATCTCGACGGGCTGAAATCGGCCGGTGCACCGGCCATCCTGCTGACCGATACCGACTTTACCATTCAGGATCTCTCAGGCCGGGTGGAAGAGCGGAAAGATCTGATGCATTCTGCACATCTGCCCGAAGCACTGGCGAGCTGGGACTGGCCGGTGGTGCCGCCGGGCGAGATGACCCGGAATTTTCAGGCCATTCACCGGGTGATTGCCGCCTGCTACACCGTGACCAGCCCCGACAAGGAGCAGCAGCCATGACCTCCGGAAAGCTCAGTGCCATCGGTTTCGATGCGGATGACACGCTCTGGCAGAACGAGCACTTCTACCGGCTGACCGAACGGCAGTTCACCGACCTTCTGGCCGACCATGCCGAGGGCGAGCATGTCTCGGAACGGCTGCTTCAGGCGGAAAAGCGCAACCTTGCCCATTACGGTTTCGGCATCAAGGGATTTACCCTGTCGATGATCGAGACCGCCATCGAGATTACCGGGGGCCGCGTTCCCGCCAGCACCATTGCCGACATTCTCGACATCGGCCGCACGCTGCTCAGCCACCCGGTCGAGACCCTGCCCCATGCCCGCGAAGTGCTGGAGAAGTTGCGCGGGCACTATTATCTGGTGCTGATCACCAAGGGCGACCTGTTCGACCAGGAGCGCAAGCTGGCGCAATCCGGCCTTGGCGATTTCTTCGACGCCATCGAGATCGTCTCCGACAAGACCACCTCCACCTATCGCAGGATCTTTTCAAGGGTCGCAGGCGGAGCGGACTGCGCGGCAATGATCGGCAATTCACTGAAATCGGATATCGTGCCTGCAATTGCCGCAGGTGCCCATGGCATCTACGTGCCGCATGCGCTGACCTGGGCCTATGAACATGTGGAACCCCCGCGCGACGCCCCCCGCTTCCACGAAATCGCCGATCTCGGCCAGTTGCTGCCGCTGCTGGAGGAGATTGGCGGTTAGGACAACGGCACCTGTTCCGACGCCATCGCGGCAAGCCGCGTCAGGGTGTTGATGTTGCGGGCCGTGCCCGCCTTCTGCTGGGGAAGACGCAGCTTCGAGCCCGCCATGCCCTCACCATAGTGGATGTAGATTTCCCGCAAGCCCGGCTCGATCCGCTCCTCTTTCCGGCCTGTCGCCCGGTCGATCAGGTCGGGCGCAATCGCCTCGTCGGTGAAAAGCACCAGCGTCCGGCTTCCGGCAAGATCGGCGAAGGGGTTGCGGATGATCACATCGGCAATGTCAGCACCGCTGCGCACCAGCACCGGGACAGGCTTCCGCATGTGGTCGAGAAGGGCCGTCTCCAGCTTCTGCCGGATATCGGTTTCATCCTGCCCGCTGGAAAACACCAGATTGCCGCTGGCGATATGGGTGCGGGCATCGGCGAATCCGGCCTCGACGGCCAGCCGCCTGAGGTCGGCCATGGCGAGCGTGCCGGTGCCGCCGACATTGACGGCACGCAGCAGAGCGATCCAGCTTCTCTGTGCAGATGGCATGTCCACCCTATTCCGGCACGATTTCGAACGCGTAGGGTGCGCCAAGTCCGCGGCGGGGGGACATCCGGGCGTAATAGGGGCGGATGATCCAGTTGGTCTCCGTGTCGGCGACGAGTTCCTTGTCGGCATCGACGCCCTGGCTTGAAAACAGCTCGTCGGAATCATCGCCCTTCTCGTCGAACACCACCAGCCCGACGTAATTGTTGCGCGGCTTGAAGCGGAAACGGAATTTCTGGCCGGGCTTGACCGGCAGGCTGTAGACGATGCCCTTGCCATCCCGCGTCCAGCCGGAAAGTCTGAGCGGCCCCTTGAGCGGCACGGCAATCGCCCGCAGTTTTTCGCCGGGATAAAGTTCGTAAGCCGCCTGAAGCGGGCCGACGGCAAACCCGCCGAAGAGGATCGTGGCCAGAGCGAGGGGCCGGGCGATGCGTGCAAATCCTGTCATGGCCTCGAAAACTCCCTGCGTTTCAGCTCCACCCGGTCGCGGCAATGGCAGCCTTCCAGATGATCATTGACGAGGCCCATGGCCTGCATGAAGGCATAGACGGTGGTGGGGCCGACAAAGCTCCAGCCGCGCTTCTTGAGATCCCTTGAGAGCCGCACCGAGGTCGGGCTGGTCGGATTGGCCCGCAGGGTCGCCAGATCCATCTTCGCCGGGCGCTCCGCGCCCTCGGGCTCGAAGCTCCAGAAATAGGCGGCAAGCGAGCCCTTCTCCTTCTGCAGGTCGATGGCGCGGCGGGCGTTGTTGATGGTCGAGACGATCTTGCCCTTGTGGCGGATGATGCCGGAATCCTCGAGGCAACGGGCAATGTCGTCCTCGTTGTAGGTGGCGACAACGTGAAAATCGAAGCCGGAAAAGGCGGCGCGGAAATTTTCGCGCTTGCGCAGGATCGTCAGCCAGGAGAGGCCGGACTGAAATCCTTCCAGACAGATCTTCTCGAACAGCCTGATATCATCGGTAACGGGGTTGCCCCATTCCTCGTCATGATAGCGGCGATAATCGGCCAGGCCCCCGTGCCAGGCACAACGGCCCTTGCCGTCCTCGCCGACGAGGATGCCCTCGACCGGGCCTTCTTCAATGCTCTCGGCAGCCACGATTCGCGCACTCCTTGTTGCCAAGACGGGTCTTTACCACTTGCTTACCGTCTTTCCAAACCCGGCGCTAACCCTGACAAAAGGTTTATGCAAAGGGTACAAGGCGAAACAGCTGCCGTTAACCATTATCTCGCTCAACACTGCGACCATCGGCACCTGACGGATCGATCCTGTCGAATGCGTTCCCATCAGTGATCCTTGGTATTATGTATCGCGAGTTTGCCCCCATGTTGAAGAAATCGATCTGCCTTCTCCTCGGCCTGTCGGGCCTTTTGGCCGTTCCCGCCGAGGCTGCCAGTCGCCGCTATCAGGAACAGAAGCCCATTCTGCTCAGCCCCGATCTGACTGCCCCGTGGGTGGTGCAGCTGGGCGGGGGCGTCAATCCCGTGGTCTATTCCAGCAAGCGGGTGATCAATCGGGCCCAGGCCTTTCAGCAGGCAGGGGGTCAGCAGGCGGGGGCGCAGCAGGTGGCCTTTTCGAATGCCCGGCCGGTTCCGGTGCAGCCGGTGAAAAGCCGGCCGCGCGGCCTGTTCGGGCTTGCAGCCCAACCCGTCGTCCAGCCGGTCGCCTTCCAGCCGCAGCGGGTCAGCCACCCCATAGATCCGATCTACCTGCCGCAGATGGTTCACTACGAGACCACCGAAAGGCCGGGTACCATCGTCATCGATACCAATAACCGCTTCCTCTATCTCGTCACCGGCAATGGCGAGGCGCGGCGCTATGGCGTCGGCGTCGGAAAGCCGGGCTTCGAATGGCGCGGCGTCCACAAGATCGCCCGCAAGCAGGAATGGCCGGAATGGAATCCGCCTTCGGAAATGCGGACAAGGGAAGCGGCCAAGGGCCATATCCTGCCGGTCAGCATGGAGGGTGGACAGGACAATCCGCTCGGCGCGCGCGCCATGTATCTGGGCTCGACCCTCTACCGCATCCACGGCACCAATGCGCCCTGGACCATCGGCTTTGCCGTCTCCTCCGGCTGCATTCGCCTGCGCAACGAGGACGTGGTCGATCTCTATGAACGGGTCAAGGTCGGCACCAGGGTCATCGTGCTCTGAGACAATCGCCCAAAAAGTGCGAAAATCCGGTTCGGATCCGGGTTTTCCGTGCTGTTTCGCCCTTGCATTAATCGAAAATCGATCTAGCGTTTCCAACCGGGCATTTGAGCGCGGGCGGAATGGGGAACCTGGCATGAAAACGGCTTTGATTGCAGGACTTCTGGCAGGCGTTCTGGCCATCGCACTGACGGGTGGCAGGGCCGAGGCACAGCAATCGGTCACCGGCCAGCCGGTCTACAACACCCACCGGCAGATCCCGTCCGAATTCAAGCGGCGGCTGGTCCATCTCACCACCAACGAGGCCCCCGGCACGGTCATCATCGATACCAACAACAAGTTCCTCTATCTCGTGGAAGATGGCGACCGGGCGATCCGCTACGGGGTGGGCGTCGGCAGGGACGGTTTCGGCTGGTCCGGCGTGGTCAAGGTCGGACGCAAGCAGGAATGGCCCGACTGGACTCCGCCTGCCGAAATGCGCCGTCGCGAGGCCGCACATGGGCATATCCTGCCGGTGCATATGGAGGGCGGCGAGGACAATCCGCTCGGTGCGCGCGCCATGTATCTCTACAACCACGGCCATGACACCGCCTTCCGCATCCATGGCACCAATCAGCCGTGGAGCATCGGGCTCAACCTCTCCTCCGGCTGCATCCGGATGATGAACAAGGATGTCACCGATCTCTATTCACGGGTCCCCGTCGGCACCCGGGTGATCGTCATCGGCCCCGGCAACCGCCAGGGCAAGGTCAGCTATGAGGATCGCGGCCTCGATTTCTTCCGGACGCTGTTTGGCGGCTGATCCCCGATCATAATCCACTGGCACGGCCGGAAAGCGCCATGATCCCGGAGATCACGGCGTTTTTTTGCGCGTCACGGGCCTCTGCGGCAATTGTTGCAAAAACGACACAGAATGCTGCGGAGCCCCCCGCCATATCTGGCCATCCGCCTGCCTCAAGCCGTCACATGCCTTGCATCCGGAGGCGATTGCGGCGAAAAAGTGATTCGCTGATTTGTTTTAATTTGAAATTGAGGTTCACCATGCGCAATTCTGTCCGGAGCGTCGCGGCACGCCTGGCGCTCGCCGCCGTCGCACTGGCAGCCCTTGGCACGGTCGCCCACGCGGAAATGGCGATTGCGGTATATGGCGGCCTGCAGGGTGCGGGCGACAGCACCGTATCGCGCTCGGCTGGCCCGGATTTCACCGCCGGCTGGGAAGGCAAATCCTTCGAGACGCCACCCTATATCGGCGCGCGCGCCATCTGGTGGCCGGAGCTGGAAAGCATTCCGGAGCTCGGCTTCTCGCTCGACTACACCCATGAAAAGGTCTATGCCGACGACGAGACGCTGGCTGCGACCGGCTGGTCGCATTTCGAATTTACCGATGGCCTCAACATCATCACGCTGAACGCGCTCTACCGGATGCCGATCGCCAACAGCAATTTCACCCCCTATGTCGGGCTTGGCGCCGGCGTGAACATTCCGCATGTCGAAGTCACCCGGGCCTCCGGCTATACGTCGGAATACCAGCTCGGCGGCGCTGCCCTGCAGGCGCAGGCCGGTGTCGATTACAGGTTCAACGACCAGTGGTCGGTCTTTGCCGAATACAAGGGCAACTACTCTTTCATCACCGCCGATATCGACAGCGGCGAGACGCTGAAGACCAATATCTTCACCAATGCCGTCAATCTCGGCGTCGCGTTTCACTTCTGAGCAAGGGGCGTGCGGCTGGTCAGTTTGCCAGCGCCGCTACCGTATCGATCTGACAGAAAAGGGCCCCTTCCAGATGGAATCCAGGCCCTTTCTGGTCTTTCTGGCTGAGCATATAGGTCCCGTCGAAAGTCGCAGCCTCATCTGACCGGGCGCGGGTGGCGATGGTCATCACCAGCGGCTCGCCCTTGACCTTGTCGTCGAAGATCCGCACCAGAACCTGCTGCCTGTCGGCCCAGACCTGGGTGATCATGGCGGAGGTCAGCCTGACTTCGGCAAGGTCCGGACGGGCGGCTTCAGGCCCTACCGCGAGGACCCCGCTCAGATGCGACAGCCTGCCGCCCAGTTCTTCGGAAAATTCGAGATGAATGGCCAGTTTCAGGCTGGAATCCCCGGCCATGCAGCCATAGCGGCTGTCGGCAAGCACGGGCGAGGCAAGAGCGGCGAGCATAAGGCTGGAAAGCAGGAGACCACGCATGAGACGCACCCCGTTTGGGGAGAGCCATCAGGCTTGATCCTCTCCCGTCTTATCCAATATTAGGCCATTCTCATTAATTTTCCGTGGTACCTGTCCGCCATAGGCCCAGTCGAGAAGCTCGATTGTGTGCAGGATCGGCACAGAAACGCTGTCTTTCAGCTGGGTCATGCACCCAATATTACCCGTGGCAATGATTTGTGGCTTCAGCCGCTCGAGATGGCCCGCCTTGCGGGCCTTCAGCTTTTCCGAAATTTCCGATTGCAGGATATTGTAGGTGCCGGCCGAACCGCAGCACAGATGCGCCTCGGCAGGCTCGCGCACGGTAAAGCCGGCCTTGCGCAGCAGTGCCTTCGGCTGGACCGTCAGTTTCTGGCCATGCTGCAGGGAACAGGCGGCGTGATAGGCGACCGCAATGCCGTTCGACGCCAGTTCCGGCAGATCGAGCCCGTCGACAAATTCGGTGATATCCCGCGCAAGTGCGGCAATCCGTTCGGCCTTCGCCCGGTAGGCCGCATCATGCCGGAAGAGATGGCCGTAATCCTTGATGACGGTGCCGCAGCCGGAGGCGGTGATCAGGATCGCCTCGAGCCCGGCCCCGTCGATCTCGCGCATCCAGGCATCGATGGTGCGCCGCGCCTGCGCCCGGGCTCCCGCCTCGCGTCCCATGTGATGGGTAAGCGCGCCGCAGCACCCCTCCCCCTTCGGCAGCACCACCTCGATGCCCCCGCGCGTGAGAAGGGCAGCCGTTGCCGCATTGATGCCGGGATCGAGCACCGATTGGGCGCAGCCGGTCAGAAGCGCCACGCGGCGCGGCTTTGCGCCGGTTCCATCCGCACGGGCACGAAAGATCCGCTCGCGCGGCAGGCGGGCAGCGGGCGGGATCGACTGCGGCGCAAGCTTCAGCATCGCCCCCACCGGCTTCAGCCCCGGCAGCCGCGAAAACAGCGTGGCGAAGGGCCGCCCGAGACGCGCCAGCTTCAGGGCCAGCCGGAACCGTGAGGGATAGGGCAGCACCCTTGCCAGCATCGCCCGGATCAGCCGGTCGGCGAGCGGGCGGCGATAGGTCTCTTCCACATGCACCCGGGCCTGGTCGATCAGATGCATGTAATCGACGCCGGACGGGCAGGTTGTGGTGCAGGCAAGGCAGGAAAGACAGCGGTCGAGATGCAGCACCACTTCGCGATCCGCAGCCCGGCCGTTTTCCAGCATGTCCTTGATCAGGTAGATCCGGCCGCGCGGACTGTCGAGCTCGTTGCCCTCGGTGACATAGGTCGGGCAGGTCGCGGTGCAGAAGCCGCAATGCACGCATTTGCGCAGGATCCTTTCGGCTTCCGCAAGCTTCGGGTCCTGCAACTGCCCGGGCGAAAAACTGGTTTGCATCTTTCGCCTATCCCATCATGCCGGGGTTGAAGAGTTCGCCGGGGTCCATGGCCAGTTTCACCCGCCGTTCGAGGGCGGCGACCGGGGCCGGCTGCGGTTCGAAGACCGGAACCGTGGCCCGTACCGCATCGCTTGCCCGCACCAGCGTCGCATGGCCGCCGCCACCGGCCTTCAGCAGGCGGCGCAGTACCGTTGCCTCGGCGTCCGCCTCCATCCTCAGCCAGACAAGACCGCCCTGCAAGTCATAGCAGGCATCGGCACCCGCCTCGAGCCGGAGATCGGCGACCAGCCGGTGACCGGCGGAGGGAGCCGCGGAGACGCGCCAGAGCGCCCGGCTTGTCCCGTCGGCATAGGCCCGGCAATCGCGGATTTCCTGCCAGAGGATCCGGCTTTCCGGATCGGCGATGCGGCTTGCCATGCCGAAGCTTGCCAGCGCGCTGACCAGCTTTGAAAGCCGCACCGCGACCGATGGCTTCATCCCCTCCAGCCGGAAGACGGTGGCGGCCCCGTCGGGCAGGCGATTGCCGAGAAACCGGTGGCGGACGGTGAGCGGCAGGTGGGCAGCACCGGAGACCTCGACCGGCAGGCCCATGGCGGTTGCCATCGCCACGGCGGCCTCCGCATCGGAGAGGCCCGAAATCAGCACGGTTTCGCTGGTCTCGGGCACCGGCAGCACCTTGAATGTCACTTCGGTCATGAAACCGAGCGTGCCATGCGAACCCGCCATAAGCTTGACCAGATCAAGGCCGGTGACATTCTTCATCACCCGCCCGCCGGCCTTTACCACCTCGCCGCGACCATTGACGAAGCGGACGCCAAGCAGGTGGTCGCGCGCCGCCCCCGCCGTCAGGCGGCGGGGACCGGAGGAATTGACCGCGAAGACGCCGCCGATGGTCGGCTCGCCCGAGGTGCCCATCACCGCCCGATGGTCCATCGGCTCGAAGGCGAGCATCTGCCGCCGTTCGGCAAGTGCCGCCTCGATCTCGCGCACCGGCGTTCCGGCTTTCGCCACCATCACCATTTCCGCCGGATCATAGGCGACAATGCCGCTCATGCTGGTCGCCCTCAGGCAGAAATCGGCCCGGACCGGATTGCCCATCAGCGAGCGGGTATTGCCGCCGGCGATCCGGAGCGCGGTTGCGGAGGCGAGATGGCTGCGCACGAGATCGCGCACTTCTGCTTCGGTGCGGGGATAGAAGAACTGCTTCATGGCGCGCGCTCCTCCCCGCCCGCAACGGCTGCGGGTCCGGGTCGCCCGTCGAGCGGGAACACCTTGGAACGGTTCAGCATCCAGCCGGGATCAAAGGCGGCGCGCACCGCCATCTGCTGGTTGAGATCGGCGGGCGCATACTGGAAGCCCATCAGGTCGCGCTTCTCGATGCCGACGCCATGCTCGCCGGTGAGACAGCCGCCCGCCTCGACACAGAGCTTCAGGATGTCGTTGCCCGCTGCCTCCGCCTTTGCGGCCTCGGCGGGATCGTTGATATTATAGAGGATCAGCGGATGCATGTTGCCATCGCCCGCATGAAACACATTGGCGACCCGCAAACCGTAGGAGGCGACGATCTCGCCGGTGCGCTGCAGCACGTGGGCGAGCTTGCCGAGCGGCACCGTGCCATCCATGCAGATGTAGTCGGCAATCCGCCCCGTTGCGCCGAAGGCGGATTTGCGACCCTTCCAGATGGTTGCGGCTTCCATCGCCGACTGGGATTCGCGCACCGTGCGCACATGGAATTTCCGGGCGATGGTGATGATCGCCTGCAGCATGTGGTCCATCTCGGCCTCGGAGCCCTCGACCTCGATGATCAGCAACGCGCCGACATCGAGCGGATAGCCGGCATGGGCAAAGGCCTCGCAGATGGCGATGGCTTCCCGGTCCATGAATTCCATGGCGACGGGAATGATGCCCGCGCCGATGATCGCGGCGACGCATTCGCCTGCCTGTTCCGCCGTGTCGAAACCGAACAGCACCGGACGCGCGCCTTCCGGCCGGGCGAGGATGCGCACCGTCGCCTCGGTGAAAATCCCGAGCTGGCCTTCCGAACCGCAGATCAGTCCCAGCAGATCATAGCTGCCGCTGTCGAGCGCCTTGCCGCCCAGTTCGATCACCTCGCCATCCGACAGCACCATCCTGACGCCGAGCAGGTTGTTGGTGGTGACGCCATATTTCAGGCAATGGGCCCCGCCGGAATTCATGCCGATATTGCCGCCGATGGTGCAGGCAAGCTGCGAGCTTGGATCGGGTGCATAGAAGAAGCCGTCCGCGCCCACCCGGTCCGAGATCGACAGATTGGTGACCCCCGCCTGCACGGTGGCGGTACGGTTGGCAGTGTCGACCTCCAGAATGCGGTTCATGCGCGAGAGGCAGATGACCACCGCATCCTCTTCCGGAATGGCCCCGCCGGAAAGCGAGGTGCCCGCCCCGCGCGGCACCACCGGCACGCCGAAGCGGTGACAATATTTCAGCACCGCCGAGACTTCCGCCGTGGTGCCGGGCAGCGCCACGCAGAGCGGACGCTGGCGGCAGGCGATGAAGCCATCGGTTTCAAACGGCACCAGCGCATGCGGCTCATGCACCAGGCATTCCTTCGGCAGCAAATCCCTGAGATCGGCAATGATCGCGGCTCTTCGGGCCAGAACCGGAGCACGTGGCGCCAGAAATCGGATCGTCTCGCCCATGCGTGCTCCCGTTCCCGCAAAAGTGGTTCAGACGTGATTTCTATAGCAAAGCTTTGAAAACAGGAATCCTTTTTGGCGGGATATCCACCTCCCATCGCAGGGAGCCGACACCACCCCGTCATCAAGGCGCGGGCAGCCCGTCGCAACTCCCCTCCCGCACGTCGTAGCGGGAACGGCGCAGAACGCTTTTGCGCCCCACTCTTGACCACACCTGAAGGCTGCGCAACACGTTGGATACACTCTTGATGCTGGATAACAAACTGGCGCTTCCCGGCCTGTCCATCGTCGCGGTCAGCTATGGGCTGGCGCGCTATGCCTATGGGTTGTTCCTGCCGGTGTTCCGGGCGGAATTCCATCTTTCCGACCAGCTGCTCGCCTTCACGGCGGCAGCCTCCTATGCCAGCTATTTCCTGATCACCATTGCCGGGATCTGGCTGTCGGCCCGCCTGTCGCCGCGCCTCTCGGTGCTTCTCGGCGGACTGGCGGCAGCGCTCGGCATGGCGATCATCGCGCTGGCGCGCGATCCGCTGATGCTGACCGCAGGGGTGACGATTGCCGGTGTCAGTCCGGGGCTTGCCTATACGCCCTTTTCCGAAATCATCGTGACGCTGGTCTCGCCTGACCGGCAGAAGGGCCTCTATGCCTTCATAAATTCCGGCACCAGTCTCGGGGTGATGCTGTCAGGGCCGCTTGCCATCCTGTTTGGCGCAAGCTGGCGGCTGGCCTGGGGCCTGTTTGCGCTGACGGCGCTCGGGGCAACGCTGTGGATGGTCGCGATCCTGCCCGCAACCCATGTCTCCGGAAAGGCCGGGTCCCCACGCCTGTCATTGCGCAGCCTGGTCTCCGGTCACCGGGGCCGGCTGTTCGTCGCAGCCTTTCTCACCGGTATCGCCACCTCGATCTACTGGTCCTTCTCGGTCGATCTCGTGACCGGCAACGGCTCCGGCCTGTTTGTCCTCGGCAATCTTGCCATCAGCGCCACCCGTTTCGGCCCGGTATTCTGGACCTTTGTCGGGCTTGCGGGCTTTGCAGGGATTGCCGCCGGGTCCATCGTGTCGCGGCTTGGCCCGGTCCATGCCTTCGCGCTGTTTCAGGCGGGACTGGCGCTGTCGATGGTGATCCTCGCGCTTGGTCAGGGGGCCTTTCCGGTGATCGCCTCCGGCCTGATCTTCGGGGCCTTCTTCGTGCTGATGGCGGCGACGCTGGGTCTGTGGAGCCTGGCGCTCTTTCCCGACAATGCGGCGGCAGGCTTCGGCGTCACCTTCCTGCTGCTCTCCGCCGGGCAATTTTCCGGGCCGATACTGGCGGGCCTGCTGATCGGGCCGGTCAGTCTTGCCACCCTCTTCCTGCTGGCGGCAGCGGCGGCCCTCCTCATCCTCCTCATTCTGCCGCTTCGCAAAGCCTGATGTCTGCGCTACACAGGATGACCAGAGTCTGTCTGGTTCAAATTGAACCAGACAGACTCTGGTTCCCCTTGTTGTCGTTTGTCTATTCGGGAAAACCGGATTCCACTTTTCCCTGACAAACTCTAACCCTTCCGGCGGATGAATGTGTCACAGCTCGGCGATCTCGAAATCTTTGCGCGCGTGGTGACCGCCGGGTCGATGTCCGGGGCGGCGCGCCAGCTCGGTCTTGCGCCTGCGGTGATCTCGAAAAGCATCAAGCGGCTGGAACTCCGGCTCGGCACGCGGCTGTTGCAGCGCACCACGCGGCAGATC
Organism: uncultured Gellertiella sp.; assembly: GCF_963457605.1. Lineage (GTDB taxonomy): Bacteria > Pseudomonadota > Alphaproteobacteria > Rhizobiales > Rhizobiaceae > Gellertiella. The sequence continues at coordinate 3,083,043 of NZ_OY735139.1, read as the reverse complement.
TCGCTGACGGAGGCCGGACAGGGGTTTTACGCCCGGGTGCTGGCGATCCTTGCCGGTGTCGAGGAAGCGGAAGCCTTCGTGCTCGGGCGCGGCGCCAAGATGCAAGGGGTTCTGAAGATTTCGGCCCCCGCCTCCTTCGGGCGGATGCACATCGCCCCGCACCTGAAGCGCTTCATGGACAAGTTTCCCGATCTCTCGGTCAACCTGATCCTGACCGATGATTTCACCGACATCATCGCCGGTGGCTATGATCTGGCGATCCGCATCGGCGAGCCGCATGATTCAAGCCTGGTTGCCCGCCGCATCGCGCCGGTGCGGCGCATCCTCTGCGCCTCGCCGCTCTATATCGCCGCCCATGGCACGCCGCAGAATTTTGCCGACCTCAGGCACCACATCTGCCTGCGCCCGCACAACAATGATGTCTGGCGGCTGGTCGGGCCGGATGGCCCGATCTCCTATCGCCCTGAAGGCCGGCTGATCACCAATTCCAGCGAGGTGATCCGCGAGGCGGTGCTGGCGGGGATCGGCATTGCGCTGCGCTCCACCTGGGATGTCGGGCCGGACCTGAAGAGCGGCCGTCTGGTGCAGGTGCTCGACGGCATCGAGGGGTCGAAGAACGTGACCCTCTCCGCCGTCTATCCCAGCCGCCAGTTCCTGCCCGCCAAGGTCCGCGCCTTCATCGATTTCCTCACCGATCTCTACGGGTCGGTGCCCTATTGGGAGAGGTAGAAAACTCAATGTCCGGGATCGGCATGGGCGCGGCGGATGCGGCGCACCAGCCACCAGACGAAGCCGATGGCAAAGGGCACCGCAATCCCGGTCATCACATTCGGATCGACGGGGATTTCGTGCGACAGGGCCTTGGCGAGATAGCCGATCAGCCCGACGATATAATAGGAGACGGCGGCGACCGAGAGGCCTTCGACCGTCTGCTGCAGGCGCAGCTGCAAGTTGGCGCGCCGGTCCATCGAGGAGAGCAGCGCCGAATTCTGCCGCTCCAGCTCCACATCGATCCAGCTGCGCACCAGGCCGGTGGCGCGTGACAGCTTGCGCGACAGGTTTGCCTGCCGCTCCTCGATCGACTGGCAGGTGCGCATGGCAGGCGCCAGCCGCCGCTCCAGAAACGAGCCGAGCGTCTCGAAGCCCGGCACCGGCATTTCATCCAGCGTCTTGATCCGCTCGCGCACGATGCCGTCATAGGCGCGGCTGGCCCCGAACCGGTAGAGACTGAGCGCCGCATTGGCCTCCAGTTCGGCGGCAAGCCGGGTGATCTCGCCGAGCATGGCATCCGCCTCTTCGCGGGCATGCGCCTTCATCCGCTGGGTCACCGCCGTCAGCCCGTCCTCGATCCGGCGGATTTCCGGCGACAGGGTCTGGGCCAGCGGCAGGCCGAGCATGGCAAGCGTCCGGTAGGTCTCGATATCGAGGAGGCGCTGGGTCAGCGCCCCGGTCCCGGCCTGGGTCATGCCGCGATCAATGACGAGAATCTGGGTGAGCCCGTCGCCATTCTGGCGGAAATCGGTGAGGATCGTCGCCTGGCCGTTCTTTACCTCGCTGTGGCAGAGGCTGGTCGGATCAAAGACCTGCCGCGCCGCGTCGGTGACCGGGCCTTCCGGGCGGATTTCGAGCCTTATGCCCGAGATCAGCGAGCCCGGTGCATTGAAACCGTCGCCGAAGGGATGGACAGGGATTGCCGCGCCGAACTGGTCGGGTGCCGGGCAATCCCAGAACCAGGTGGAAAATTCCGTATGCCGCTCCCAGCGCAGGGTGCCCTGCCCCCAGGGGATCGCATGGTGGCGGGCATTGCGGTCCGGCGGCGAAACGCCACGCGCCCGGCTGAGATCGGCAATCACCGAATGATGCACCGCCGAGCCGCCATCCATGGTGAAGGCCAGCTGGAAGATCACCCGCGGCGTGGTGACCAGCGCATAGGGCCGCGCATGGATTTCGCCCAGCGCCACGGCGCGTTCCGGTGCGACCGGAAAGGAAAAAGACCCGTTACCCATAAACGCCCACCCCGCGAAATGCCCGCCCGGCGCGCCCGCGCCGCTATATTCGATGTGGCTTTAGCATTCCTCAATTCCCGGCGCCACCCGGCTGTTCAGGGGGCACCGTCGGCTTGTTGTACTTGTTTTTAAAAAGACAGTAACAACGCGGGGACGAAGTAAACTGGACAATATTATTGACCACTCCACTTCCGCTTGCTAGTCTGCCGCCATGACCGAACCCGACCTTGCCCTTTTCCCGCCGGTTTCCCATGGCCGCACCGCCGATGAAGTGGTGCGGCAGGTGGAGTTGCTGATCCTCGAAGGGGTGCTCAGGGATGGGGACCGGTTGCCGGGGGAGCGGGAGCTGGCCGCGCGGTTCGACGTGTCGCGGCCGATCCTGCGCGATGCGCTGAAGGAGCTGGAAGCGAGGGGCCTGCTGGAAAGCCGGCATGGTGGCGGCACCTATGTGGCGGATATCATCGGCCAGGTGTTTTCCGCCCCGGTCGCGGCGCTGGTATCGAGGCATGAGCGGGCAACGCTCGACTATCTCGACTATCGCCGCGAGCTGGAAGGGCTGACGGCGGAGCTGGCGGCAAGCCGGGCGACGGAGGCGGACAAGGCGCTGCTGTCGTCCATCATCGCCGACATGCGCCGGGCGCATGCGCGGGGCGATTTCGAGGATGAGACGACCGCCGATCTCGATCTGCACAATGCCATCGGCGAGGCCGCCCACAATATCATTCTGCTCCATACCGTGCGGGCCTGCTACCGGTTGCTCGAAGCCGGCATCTTCCGGCATCGCAAGCTGGTCTTCGACATGCCGGGGGCGCGCGAAAGGCTGCTGGAACAGCATGTGGCGATCCATGATGCCATTCTGGCCGGTGATCCCGCCCGCGCCCGGCAGGCGGCGATCAACCATATCGATTTCGTCATCGATACCAATGAAGCGGCAAGCCGCAGCGGCGACCGCAACCGCGTGGCGCAGCTCAGGCTGCTGCAACGCACCGAAAAGACGCAGCGCAGCGCCCGCAATGCGCGGCCTTCCAATCCCGCCGCAAGGACAGACACGCCATGACGCCTGCCGAGATCAACGCTGCATCCGAAACGAGGCCGCCACGGGTCGGGCTGTTTGCCACCTGCCTGGTGGACCTGTTCCGCCCGAGCGTCGGCTTTGCCGCCGTCAAGCTGCTGGAGGATGCCGGGTGCCGGGTGGAGGTGCCGATGGCGCAGACCTGCTGCGGCCAGCCCGCCTACAATTCCGGTGACCGCGCCGATGCGAAAGCGATTGCCCGGCAGGTGATCGAGGTGTTTGAAACCTTCGATCATGTGGTCGCCCCTTCGGGCTCCTGCGCGGCGATGCTGAAGGTGCATTATCCCGAACTGTTCGAGGGGGAGCCGGACTGGCAAGCCCGCGCCATGCGCTTTGCCGCAAAGGTCTTCGAGCTTGTCTCCTACCTCACCGATGTCAGGAAGGTGACGGCGGTCGCGGCCAGCCATCCGGGCGTGGTTACCTATCACGACAGCTGTTCGGGCCTGCGCGAGCTCGGCATTTCCACGCAACCGCGCGCCCTTCTCGGCTCGGTCGCGGGGCTGGAGATCCGGGAGATGAAGGACAGCGATGTCTGCTGTGGTTTCGGCGGCACGTTCTGCGTCAAATATTCGAGCATATCCAACGCCATCGTCTCGAAGAAGACGAAGGAGATCGACGCCACCGGTGCCGGTCTGCTGCTTGCCGGAGACATGGGCTGCCTGATGAACATGGCGGGCAAGCTGCGCCGGGAGGGATCGCAGGTAGAGGTCCGCCATGTCGCCGAGGTGCTGGCCGGGATGACCGACAAGCCGCCGATTGCAGGCTCCGCCAGGCCGGGGGGGCGCTAGAGATGCAGTTCACCGCGCCCGCCTTCCGGGAAAATGCCGTCCGCGCCCTCAACGATCCGCAGTTGCAGAAGGCGCTCACCAATGTGGAGAAGGGCTTTGTCGCCAAGCGCGCCGCGGCCAGGGCGGCGCTGCCGGAATTCGAGGCGCTGCGGGAACAGGCGCGGGATATCAAGACCCATACGCTCGCCCATCTCGACCTCTATCTGGAAGCCTATGAAGCGAAGGTGACGGCTTCCGGCGGCCGGGTCCACTGGGCCGAAAGCGCCGAACAGGCCCGCGAGATCATCCTTGGCATCTGCCGCAGCGCCGGGGCGAAGACGGTGACCAAGGGCAAGTCGATGATCACCGAGGAGATCGATCTCAACGAATTCCTCGCGCAAAACGGCATCGAGCCGGTGGAGACCGATCTCGGCGAATATATCATCCAGCTTCGCCACGAACATCCAAGCCACATCATCGCCCCCGCCATCCACCTGAACAGGGAGCAGGTGGAGGCGGATTTTCGGCGGGTGCACACCCATCTGCCGGAAAGCCGGGACCTGTCGGAGCCGGTGGCGCTGCTGTCGGAGGCCCGCACCGTGCTGCGCCAGCGCTATTTCGCCGCCGATGTCGGCATCACGGGGGCGAATTTCCTGGTGGCCGAAACCGGCTCCTCGGTCATCGTCACCAACGAGGGCAATGGTGATCTCACCCAGACGCTCGGCAAGGTGCATGTGGTGGTCGCCTCCATCGAGAAGATCGTGCCGACGCTCGAAGACTGCGCGGGCATCCTCCGGCTGCTTGCCCGCTCGGCGACCGGGCAGGACATGTCGGTCTATACCACCTTTTCCACCGGCCCGCGCCGCTCCGAAGATCCTGACGGTCCCGGGCAATACCATGTCGTGCTGATCGACAATGGCCGCACCGCCATGCTGGGTTCCGAATTCGAGGAGATGCTGCGCTGCATCCGCTGCGGTGCCTGCATGAACCATTGCCCGGTCTATCATGCGGTCGGCGGCCATGCCTATGGCTCGGTCTATCCCGGCCCGATGGGCGCTGTCCTGACCCCGTCGCTGAACGGCATCGCCGCCTCCGGCCATCTGCCGAATGCCTCGACCTTCTGCGGGCGCTGCGAAAGCGTCTGCCCGATGAAGATCCCGCTGCCGAAGATGATGCGGCACTGGCGCGAACGGGAATTCGAACGGCACCTTGCCCCCGCCGCCAGCCGTTACGGGCTCGGCCTGTGGGCCTTCTTCGCCCGCCGTCCTGCGCTATACCGGCTGGCAACCGGCATCGGCATCCGGGCGCTGGCGCTGCTGGGCGGCAGGGCGGGCAGGATTTCCCGCCTGCCGCTGGCGGGGGGCTGGACAGAATTTCGCGACCTGCCCGCGCCGGAAGGCCAGGGCTTTGTTGCAGCCTTTGCCGCCACGCGCCGGAAAGACGGGGGACAATGAGCATGGACAGCCGCAAGGCCATTCTCGCCAGGATCCGCGCCACGCGACAGGTGGCCGGCGATGACGGTGCCCGCCATGCGGCTGTTGCCGCCCGGCTGGCCGCGCCGCCGCAGGGCATCATTCCGGCGCGCGGCCAGAAGGATGCCGAAGGCCGGATCGCGCTGTTTCTGCAGATGATCGAAAAGGCCGGCGCCACGCATGAGCGGCTCGCCGATCCCTCGGCCATCCCGCATGCGGTGGCAAGCTACCTGCGGGCCCACAATCTGCCCGCCAGCCTGCGCAAGGGGGGAGATCCGCGCCTTTCCGGGATCGGCTGGGACAGCCAGCCCGCCCTCACCCTGCTCGACGGTGCCAGCGATGGCCATGACCTTGCCGCCATCAGTCATGCAGAAGGCGGCATTGCCGAAACCGGCACGCTGATGCTGCTCTCCGGCCCCGACAATCCCGTTACCCTCACCTTCCTGCCCGAACATCATCTGGTGGTCATCAGTGCCCGCGATATCGGCGGCGACATGGAGACGGCGCTTGCCCGGCTGCGCCACCTCAAGGGCAAGGACAGCATGCCCCGCACCGTCAATTTCGTCAGCGGCCCCTCGCGCTCCGCCGATATCGAACAAACCATCCTGCTCGGCGCCCACGGCCCGCGCGCGCTGCATGTGCTGGTGGTGGGGTGAGCCTGGCTATCCGTTTCAATCGGAACCTGACCAACTCTGGCACCCACGCTCTGCGGGTTTCCGGCAGCGCCCTGTTTCAGTCAGTAGACCCGCAGATAGGCGCGGGCGACGGCGGCGTCGATGTCTTTGGGGACGGGGACGACGGAGAAATCGGCACCGAGGCCGCCTTTTGCCACCCGTTCCAGGCAGCGGGCCTGCAGGGTAAAGCCGAGATCCATGGTTTCGACGGTATTGCCGAGCGGGCGCGGTCCGGCGAGATTGGCCATGTGGCCCTCCCCCAGAATGTGGATGCGGCGGCCATCGGCAAGATGCAGGGTCTCGATGTGATCGGCGGCGTAGCGGTCGATGCGGGCCACGCCGGGGCTGGACCTCAGCGCCTCCACCTCGATTTCCCACGGGAAATGCCCGCCATTCATCAGGATGACATCATTCTTCAGCAACGGAAGATCGGCCAGGGTGACGATCCCTGCCGCACCGGTCACGGTGACGATCACATCCGCCGTGGCAATCGCCTCGTCGCGCTCGGGGGTGCGAAATCCGTCGAAATGCGCCTCGAGCAGCGTCACCGGGTCCGTATCGACGACGCTCACCTGCGCGAAGGCATTGCGGAAGCAGGCCGCCGTGCCCTTGCCGCAGGCCCCGTAGCCGAACACCGTCACCCGCTTGCCCTGGGTTGAACGGTTGGTAAAGCGCAGATAGCTTTCAAACAGGCTCTGGCCGACGCCATGCCGGTTTTCGGCAAATTGCTTGATGGGGCTGTCATTGATGACGAGGATCGGCATCGGCAGGCTTTCGCGCATCGGGGCAAGCCGGGCCCGGCCCGAGGTGGTCTCCTCCGTGCCGCCCAGAAGACCCGGATAGGGGTGGGCGGCCACGCGGGCGAAAAGATCGCCGCCATTGTCGAGCAACAGATCCGGCCGCGTCGCCACCAGCGCGTCAAGTCCTGCGGCATGTTCGGCGGCATCGGTGGTCTGGCTGGCGTGAACGGTAATGCCTTCGGCGCGCAGGTAATCCACCGTTGCGGGCTGGGTGCTGTTGAGGTTGCCGGTGCAGACAAGCGCCGCACCGCCGGCCCGAAGCGTCATCAGCAGGGCTGCGGTTTTCGGCTCCAGATGAATGCCGGTGCCAATCGACAGCCCCCTGAACGGCTGGCTCTGGCGAAACTCCGCCGTGGTTTCCTGCAGCAGGCGGCAGCTGCCTGCGATCCAGTCGATGCGTGTCTTTTCCGTAAGAGTGGTCATGGATGGAGAGGCTCCCTTTCATTTGGCGCGACGATAGCCCGCCCCGGAGCACAACGCCAGCCATCCCCCCGCCGCTGCGCACAGCTGCGGGCGAAGCGAACTTTGGTTGCATTCCCGCACTGCCCTCCGGGACATTGTCGCTTAGGCCCGCGCGGCCTGCTGCCCGCTCCGCTTGCAATTGCTTTCGCCTGAAAATATGCGACTTTAATGCAACAATTCAGCCGATCCCCGGCAAAAAGGGACTCTCATCAAATCAAAAATCGCAATTTTGACATGGAAAATCCGATTTCCGGGTCCATTTGCTGATCAGACGACAGCAGCGAGTGCGAACCTGTACGTTGATGATGACAACGTGATTTCCACTATAGGGTGTTTAATTTCAGAATTGTCACCCGTTTACCGGCACCGTGAGACTTACTCTGGCGTGTGCCCTTACAGCAGAAGGAAACCTACCATGTTCAAGTCCCTCATTGCCTCAGCGGCCCTTGTTTCGGCTTTTGCGATCTCCGCCCATGCGGCTGATCTGGTACAGCCCGCCGAAGCCCCGCCGGCCCCGATAGAGCAGCCCATGACCCCTGTCTTCACCTGGTCGGGCGGCTATGTCGGCATTCAGGGCGGCGGCACCTGGGCCCGGGCCAATGCAGACAACGGCGTCAATTCCGCCAGCGACGACTTCAACGGCGGCATTCTCGGCGGCTTTGCCGGTGCCAATTTCCAGAACGGCAATCTCGTCTACGGTATCGAAGGCGATCTGAACTATAACTGGAATTCCAACAGCTATTCGCTGGGCGCGACTGACGCGAAAATTGGCACCGATGTCTCCGGTGCCGTGCGTGGCCGTCTCGGCTATGCGATGGACAATGCCCTGCTCTACGCTGCCGGCGGCTGGACCGCAGCGCGCGGCTATGTCGATACGCCTGCGACGGGCAAGGACAGCCAGACCTTCAACGGCTTCACCGTTGGGGCAGGCGTCGACTACGCCTTTACCGACGCGATCTTCGGGCGCGCCGAATATCGCTACAACCAATTCGGCAGCGAGGACATCGGCGGCACCAATGTCGATTTCAACCAGCATGCCGTGACGGTCGGCGTCGGCTACAAGTTCTGATCCCGGACTTTGCCGGCCATCCGGTTCGCCGGAATGCTGTCAGCCTGACACTCCGGCGCGGAAATTATCTTTCCGCGCCGCTTTTCCTTAGCCAGAGAAATAATATCACACATATTTTTTATGTTATTCAGTGACTTCCCCTGCCTGCCCCCCGCGAAATTTTGTTGCACGCCTCTACACCAGGCTTTAGCAATTGGTAATTAGACTTGTGAGTCGAAAGGAGGCTCTGCCCATGGAGCTGATTTCCCGTCTGGCAAAAACCCTGCTATTGATGTTCCACCGTCCGGTGCGACAGCAATATGCAGCGCTTTGCTATCGCCGGGAGCCGACATCGGATCATGTGGAAGTGCTTCTCGTCACCAGCCGCGACAGCGGGCGCTGGATCATTCCGAAGGGCTGGCCGATGGCCGACAAGCCCGCCTACGGGGTCGCCGCCCAGGAAGCCTTCGAGGAAGCGGGCGTCAGGGGCGACATCGACAAGGAACCGCTCGGCTACTATCTCTACAACAAGCTGATGAAGGACGATTTCGCCATCGGCTGCAAGGTGCAGGTTCATGCGCTGGAGGTGAAGAGGCTGGTCGAGGACTACCCGGAAAGGGACCAGCGCAAAAGCCGCTGGTTCGACTATGAAGTGGCCGCCGAACAGGTGAATGAACCGCTGCTGAAGTCGCTGATCCTCGAATTTGGCCACAAGATGGAACATCGCGCCGCCTGAAGCTGCTTATTTTCCTGGGGGCTTTGCCGGTTTCGGCTACCCAGTCCGTCCTGCCTGCCGCATAGTCCTTCGACAGACAGACCTGCGTGGCGACCGCAACAGCGGCGCGCGGGATCGCATTCACGCAACAGGACTGCATTTTCATGCCCAATGCCCGTCCGCACAAATCCGTGCTCGACAAGGATCTCGACAAGGTCACCTTTGTTGAAACCGCGTCGCTGCATGTGTACCGGCGGCTGCTGGCACCGGGGCTCGGCGTGGTCTTTGTCGGCCTGTCGATGCTCTATGCCGCGCGCTATGCGCTGGGGCAGGCAAGCCCGCTGGTGTTGATCCTTGCGGCAGCGCTCGCCGGTTACATGGCGATGAATATCGGCGCCAATGATGTCACCAACAATACCGGTGCTGCCGTCGGGGCGCGCGCCATCAGCATGCGCCAGGCGCTCGGCATGGCCGCCCTCTTTGAAATCCTCGGCGCGGTGATCGGCGGGCGCGACGTGACGGCGACGATCTCGTCCGGCATCGTGCCGCCCACAGCCTTTGCCAGCCCGGCGCTCCTGACCGCAACCATGATGGCGGCGCTGACGGCGGCCGCCCTGTGGATCAACCTGGCGACCTGGCTGAATGCGCCGGTGTCCACCACCCATTCGATCATCGGCGCGATCATCGGCGCAACCATCGCACTGGCCGGGATAGAAATGGTCGAATGGACGGTTATCGCCCATATCGTCGTCAGCTGGATCGTCTCGCCACTGCTCGGCGGGCTGATCGCAGCGGGCCTGCTGTTCTTCATCGAGGAAAAGATTCTTTCCCGCGACGACAAGATTGCGGCGGCCAGGCTCTGGGTGCCGATCCTGATCGGCGTCATGGCCGGAGCCTTTGCGGCCTATATCGCCCTGCAATTTGCGGTGCGCGGCAAGCTTGCGGAAAGTGCCATCCTGCCCACCGGGCTGGTGCTCGGACTTGTCGTCTGGGGTCTGGGCGTGCCCTATGTCCGGCACCGGTCGGTGGGCCTTGAAAATCGCAATGGCTCGCTGCGCATCCTGTTCCAGCTGCCGCTGATTGCAGCATCGGCGCTGCTCTGCTTTGCCCATGGTGCCAATGACGTGTCGAATGCCATCGGGCCGCTGGCGGCCATCGTCTCGGCTGCGGGCAAGGCCTCGGCATCGGGAGAAAACGTGCCCTTCTGGGCGCTGATGATCGGCGCCTTCGGGATTTCCACCGGATTGCTGCTGTTCGGCCCCCGGCTGATCCGGCTGGTCGGCGAACAAATCACCAAGCTCAATCCGGTGCGCTCCTATTGCGTGTCGCTGTCGGCGGCCCTGACCGTACTTTCCGCCTCCTGGGCGGGTCTGCCGGTCAGCTCCACCCATATTGCCGTCGGATCGGTGTTCGGCGTCGGCTTCTTTCGCGAATGGTATGTCAACCATTGGCGGCCTGCGGTGCCCAAGAGCGGCACGGCGCGGAAGCTACAGGCGGCTCACGAGATCGACCAGGAAAATGCCGAGGAACTGCGCCGCCGCATTCTGGTGCGCCGCTCGCATTTCATGACCATCGCCGGGGCCTGGATGATCACCCTTCCGGTTTCCGGCGGCATTGCCGCCTTGCTGGCGCTCGCCTGCAAGGCGCTGTTTTTATAGGATCACGGAAAGAAGATGCGCGCCAATTTCCGCATGCAGCGCTTGCATATCGACGCCCCCCTTGCCGGGGACCGTGACGTTGACGTCAGCGACGACCAGTACCACTATCTCGCCCATGTGCTGCGGGCGGAGCCGGGCAGCGAGATTCTCGTCTTCAACGGGCGAGACGGCGAATGGCGGGCGCGGATCGACTATCCCACCCGCAAGAAGATCCTGCTGCATGTGCTCGACCAGACCCGGCCACAGCCTGACATGCCCGATCTCCACTATCTCTTCGCACCGCTGAAGGTGGGGCGGATGGATTACCTCGTGCAGAAGGCGGTGGAAATGGGGGCGGGCGTCCTCCAGCCGGTCATGACCCAGCACACCCAGGGCAAGGCGGGCTCCATCGACAAGATCGAGGCCAATGTCATCGAGGCTGCCGAACAATGCGGCATCCTCGCCGTGCCCTCGGTCCGCCCGCCGCAAAAACTCGGCGACTTGCTGGAAGGCTGGGACCGGAGCCGCCGCATCATCTATTGCGACGAGGGCGATGCCGGGCAAAACCCGCTGCCGGTGCTTGCCGCGATCACCGAGCGCAGGCTCGCCCTGCTGGTCGGTCCGGAAGGCGGCTTTTCGGCGGAGGAACGGGGGCTGCTCCGCTCCCTCCCCTTCGTCACCGCCATCCCGCTCGGCCCCCGCATCCTCAGGGCGGATACGGCCGCCGTCGCCGCGCTTGCGGTTCTGCAGGCCGTAATCGGCGACTGGCAATAGCGGCCAGGTTCGATGGGTCGGGCCTCAACCCCGCCAACAAGGCTCGATGGATCGGGCCGCAATGGCCATGGACATCTTATATCAAAACAGATATAAAAACTGCATGAAGTCCGTTTCCTTCCTCGGAGATTGCCTCGACGTGCTGCGTTCATTTCCCGGTGACGCGCGCCGCGACGTGGGTTTCCAGATCGACCGGCTTCAGCGTGGTCTTGACCCGGACGACTGGAAGCCGATGAAGACCGTTGCCCTGGTGTCCGGGAAATCCGGGTGCGAGAAGCCTCCGGTGCATACAGGGTCATTTATATCGCCACGCTCGAAGATGCCGTTTACGTCCTTCACGCCTTCCGGAAGAAGACGCAGACAACATCAAGACGGGACGTGGATCTCGCGGCCATGCGGTTCCTGGAACTCATGCGGAGAGATGTGCCATGACCGGAGACAATTTTGAAAGGGTCTGGGACGCGCTGGAGGATTCGCCAGCCGAGGCCGCCAACATGAAGGCACGGTCTGGACTGATGATTGCGGTTCAGGAGGTTGTCGCGGGCTGGAACCTCACACAGGCCGAGGCCGCCAGGCGGCTGGGCGTGACGCAGCCGCGCATGAACGATCTTTTGCGCGGCAGGATCGACAAGTTCAGCCTGGATGCGTTGATGATCCTTGCAACCAGAGCAGGCCTCACCGTCGAATGGAGCATTGCGAAGACCGCAGCCTGATCGGGAACGGCCTTTGGCGTCCCCCCCCGTGAAGCACCGTTTCAAGCCGCCGCATTGGTATGCGGCGAGCTTCGTTCAAGGGGCTGAGGGGCGAAATATTTTAATCATCACTTGCAACAAATTCACTTGCGCGTCACCTGTTTCCAGTTCAATCAGCGAGGCTGGCGGTCTGCCGCCGCCCTGACCTTCACCATGGCAAGAGAAACTACATGGCCCGCGATACCACCGATGACACCCCGATTTCCGCCGTAGCCGAACTGGCCGATTATCTCGCTGCCGGATCGAAACCCGACGAGAAATTCCGCATCGGGACAGAGCACGAGAAATTCGCCTTTTTCCGGGCCGACAATTCGCCGGTTCCCTACGAGGGCGAGGCGAGCATTTCGGCGCTGCTTTACGGCATGCAGGACAAGCTCGGCTGGGAGCCGATCATCGATGCCGGCAAGATCATCGGCCTTGCCGAGAGCCATGGCATGGGCGCAATCTCGCTGGAGCCCGGCGGCCAGTTCGAACTGTCCGGCGCACCGCTCGAGACGCTGCACCAGACCTGCAAGGAATCCAACCACCATCTCGCCACCTTGCGCGAGGTTGCCGAACCCCTCGGCATCCGCTTTCTCGGCATGGGCGGCAGCCCGACATGGTCGTTTGCCGATACGCCCCGGATGCCGAAATCCCGCTACGCGATCATGAGCCGCTACATGCCGAAGGTCGGCACGCAGGGCCTCGACATGATGTACCGCACCTGCACCATCCAGGTGAACCTCGACTTTTCCTCCGAACTCGACATGCGCCGCAAGATGCAGGTGTCGCTGAAGCTGCAGCCGCTGGCGACCGCGCTGTTTGCCTCCTCGCCCTTTACCGAGGGCAAGCCGAACGGCCTGCTGTCGTGGCGCGGCGACATCTGGCGCGACACCGACAACCAGCGGGCAGGCCTCATTCCCTTCGCCTTCAAGCCGGAATTCGGCTTCGCGCATTACGTGGAATGGGCACTGGATGTGCCGATGTATTTCGTCGTGCGCGACGGGCGCTACCACGACTGCACCCATGTGACCTTCCGCCAGTTCATGAATGGCGCGCTGAAGGGCGAGCTTGCCGCCTGGGAGCCGACCATGGGCGACTGGACCAACCATCTCTCCACCCTCTTCCCGGATGTCCGGCTGAAGCGCTTCCTCGAAATGCGCGGCGCGGATGGCGGTCCGTGGCGGCGGATCTGTGCGCTGCCTGCCTTCTGGGTCGGGCTGCTCTATGATGGCGCCGCACTCGACGCCGCCGAACAGGCAACCGCCAGCTGGACCTACGAGGACGTGCTGGCCCTGCGCAATGCAGTCCCCGCCCAGGGCCTGAAGGCCGAGATCCGTGGCCGTTCGCTGCATGAAATCGGTCGTGAGATCATCGACATCTCCCGGATCGGGCTCAAGGCCCGCGCCCGCCGCAATGGTGACGGGGTTGATGAAAGCGTCTTCCTCGCCCCGCTCGACGAGGCCATCGCCAAGGGCGCGACGCTCGCCGACGAGATGCTGGCGCTTTACCACGGCCGCTGGAATGGTTCGGTCGATCCGGTTTTCGCCGAATACCAGTATTGACGGCATCCCCCTAAAAAGCAGTTTGCCCCGTGGGGATTACCGCTATAGTGCCCGGATTGGGTTGACGAGACCGGACCGGCCACGGGGCATTTCAGCTTGAGGTCCCGACGGCACGAACACATTGCGGGGACCATCGATGTTGCCACTTTTCGATTTGATGATGCAGGCGCAGAACGGCAAGGCGCTTGAGGCATTTGCACGGCAGTTCAACCTTGCGCAGGATCAGGCCGCCAAGGCGGTCGCCGCCCTGATGCCGGCCTTTTCGGAAGGGCTGAAGCGCCACAGCAGCACGCCGTTCGATTTTGCCAGCCTGATGCAGAAGGCGACATCAGGCAATTATGCCAGCTATTTCGAGGATCTCTCCCGCGCCTTCACGCCGGAAGGCATTGCCGACGGCAACAAGGCGCTTCGCGACATCTTCGGCTCCAGCGAGATCGCCAGCGCCATTGCCGCGCAGGCAGCCCAGTTGACCGGCGTCGGCCAGGACATCCTGAGGCAGATGATGCCCGCCATGGCCGATACGATGATGGGCGGGATCGTCAAGCAGATGATGGGGCAGGTTCATGGCCCGTTCGCCAATCCCCTTGCAGGCGGCATGGGCGGCATGATGGGCCAAAATCCCTTTGCCAGCGCCTTCAGCACCGATGCCATGGGGGCGATGACCCAGCAGTGGCTGGAAACCATCGGCCTTGCCCGGCGCAAGCCGGACCCGATGGCACAGATGCAGGCAGGCCTTGCCGCGATGATGGACACTCCCTTCGCCAGGGCGATGCAATCCATGTTCCAGCCGCAGGCCGCGGAAAAGAAACCGGCAAGTGCCGCCGAGGCCGATCCCTTCGGCATCAACCCGTGGCTCAAATCCTTCCAGGAGATGATGACGGCTTCATCCGGCGGCACCACGCCAAAGGAACAGTCCGGGGCTAAGTCCGCTGCGCCGGATGCCGCCACCGCCGAAGGCTATGGCACCTTTGTCAACAGCCTGTTCGACAGCGGCCTTGATGTGCAGAAATCCTATCAGGCCAGCCTCACCGCCATTTTCGACCAGTGGACGGCAAAACCCGGGACCAGATAGGCGGCAAGGGCTGAGCCGGAGCAGTCCTGTTTTCCGCTTTGCCGGGATCTGATGGCAAGCGGCTCCGGGCTCAGAATTCTTCCCAGTTCTGGTCGCTCTGCTGTTTTGCCCCGAGACCGGCGCTGACCTTGCTGATCAGTGCATGGGCGGGCGAGGCAATCGGGCGCTTCGGCCGGGCGGCGCTGTCGACCGATTCAATGCGCTTCGGCAGCAGGGAGGAAAACAGCGAGCCACCGGTTTTCTTGCCCTGCGGCGCGGGGGGTGCCGGTTGCGTGTCAAGACGCGGGGCTTTCATGCGGGGATTTTGCGGCGGGATCGGGGCACCGGGATCGGCGGTGTTGCGGCCCGGGCGCGGACCGGGGGCGACGCTGCCCATCGGACGCGGCTGCTCCTGAACCCGGTATTCCGTGTCGCGGATGTTGAACTGTGACAGCAGGCTTGCCAGCGTCTCGGTGTCATTGGCAAGGGCCTGCACGTCGCTGCTGGTCTGGTTGGAGGCCGAGAGCCCGGCCTGCGTTGCCGCCTCCATCTTGGCCATCGCCGAGCCGATGTCACCGAGGTCGGCGGACTGTTCCTGTGCGGCGGTGGCAATCGAATGGATATGCTCGTTGATCCCCACCACCTGGCCTGCAATCGACGACAGTACCACGCCGGTCTGTTCGACCAGTTTCACGCCGCTTGCCACTTCCTGGCCGGATTTGGTGATCAGCGCCTTGATGTCCTTGGCGGCACGCGCCGAGCGCTGCGCGAGTTCGCGCACTTCCTGGGCGACGACGGCAAAGCCCTTGCCCGCTTCGCCCGCCCGCGCCGCCTCGACACCGGCATTCAGCGCCAGAAGGTTGGTCTGGAAGGCGATTTCGTCGATGACGTTGATGATCTGCGAGATTTCCCGCGAGGCGGCTTCGATGCGCTTCATCGCCTCGACGGTATCGCCGACGATATGGGCCGACTTGCTCGATTCATCGCTGGCCGCGCCTGCAAGTTTCGAGGCCGTCTCGGCCCGTGCGGTCGCTTCGCGGATGGCGGTGATGATGGTGCGGATCGCGCCGGAGGTTTCCGACAGGGCGGCTGCCTGTTCGCCGGAGCGGGCCGACAGGTCACGCGCCGTCATGCCGACATCGCCGACCCGGCGGTTGATATGCACGACATTGTCCTGCACCGCACCGATGGTCTGCGAGAGGCGGTTGAGGGAGGTGTTGAAATCCTGCCGGAGCTGGTCGAGGTGGCTGGCAAAGGGGCGGTCGATGGTGGCGGTGAGATCGCCATGCGACAGGCGCTCCAGTGCGGCCCCCAGACTCTCGATGGCAAAGGACAGCTGTTCCTGTTCGGCGGTGCGTGCGGCCTCGCGCTCGCGCTGCTCGGCCAGGGCCCGGCGCTGGCTTTCCTCGGCCAGTTCGCCCATCTGCTGCTTGTCGATGGCGGCCTGGCGGAAGATGGCGACGGAGCGCACCATGTCACCGATTTCGTCGGCCCGGGTCTCACCCCGCAACTGCACCTGGACATTGCCGCGGGCGAGATCGCGCATCGACCCCACCAGCCCGGTGATTGGGCGCGTCAGTGTCCGCGAAAACAGGATCGCGGCCAGCGTGCAGATCGTGACGATCACCAGCGATACCGCCAGCAGCGGCAGGACGCTGTCAAACAGGGCACCCTTCACCTCCGCTTCGGGGATGAGGGCGACAACGCCAAGCCCCACGGAACCGAGCGGCAGCTTCACGGCGGACATGTAGCTGCGGGTGCCGCGATAGCCATCCAGGAAACCGGAAGAGTTGCCATTGGCAAGCGCCGTGGTGACCAGTGCCGGATCGATGCTGGTCCTGAAGGCATCCGGACCTTCGGTTTTGGCGCTTTCGCTGATCAATTGCCCCTGCCCGCTCACCAGCAGGGTTTCGCCGGTCGCGCCAAGCCCGGTATTGTTGCTGAAGATGCTGGCGAGTTCGCCCGACGAGATCCGGAAGGCAAGCGCCCCCATGACCTTGCCGCCGGTGGCAAGCGGTGCGACGACAAAGGCGGAGGCCTCGCCATCGGCGGGCTGATAGGCCTCGAATTCGGTAAAGACCGGCGGCGCATCGGGCTTGCCGCTCATGACGGCACCATAGGCCTGCGCCAGCTTGCTGCCAGCGAGCGGGCCGGTCAGGAGATTGGCCCCGAGGTCACGATGCTTGGTCACGGTATAGAGAATGTTGCCGGTGCCGTTGATCAGCAGGATATCGGCATAGTTCTGGCTTTGCAGATGCGGCAGGAAGATCGCGTGGTTCTGGCGGTGATAGCGGTCAAACCCGTCCTTCTTCGCGGTGTCCATCTTGTAGCGTTCGTTCGGCGGAAAGGGGTTGCCGTCGACATAGCGGGCCTGCAACTCCCTGGCGGGATTGGTACCGAGGAAGCTCCAGGCGCTGTCAAAAGCATAAAGCGCCTGCTGCACCGCATTGGACCCGGCAAAGGCGGCGCTGTCATGGCTGACCGAACTGAAAAACACCGTCGCTTCGTTGCGTCGCCCGTCAGCTATCGCATCAAGCCGCAGGAAAGCCTGTTTCGACAGGTTCTCCGCGCTGGAATAGAGGCCAACGGCGGCGGTCGCGCCAATCGAGGCAATGGCAAACAGGGCCGCAACGATCGGCAGTTTCCGGGAAAGACGCATGACTGGGCTCCGGGAGCAATAGAGCGAATTTCCGCTTGATGCGGGTCACATGGCTGCATCATGCACAATGTCGCCATTGCTCGCCATGGTTCCGATTTAATACCCTGCTGGTTTCGCGAAGGTTAAGCGCGGATACTAAAAAGCCGGCGGAGACGGGGCTCCGCCGGCGAAGGTGCAGGGCAATTTGGGATTGTGCCCTGCGGGGAAGGTTTTGACGTCCGCTGCTAGAGTTTGTCAGAGAAAAGTGGAATCCGGTTTTCCCGCTCAAACTCGTTTGAGCGAAAAGACAAACGGAAACAGAGGGCACCAGAGTCTGTCTGGTTCAATATGAACCTGACAGACTCTAAGCCTATCGCTCGATGCTGCGGCGCGCCCTCTGCATCAGGCCAATGCTGGGATCGCCGAAGAAACCGGACTCGTGGATGGCCAGCCGGAGGTCGAGCCGGGTCAATCCGATATCCTTCAGGTCCTGGTCGCTCATATCCTGAAGCCTCAGAATCCGGCGGCGGTTGTCGCGGCGACGGAATGCTGTCAGCACAAAGCGGACAAGATCGCGCAATTTGCTGGATGGCCCGGGCGCACAGCCCAGGCAGCTTTCGTCTATCATGCTCATTGTCCTGCCTTTCGAACCCGCCTCCATAGCGTTGCCGGGCGGGGGAGGTCACCCGCCGACAGAGGCGCTGGAGGAGAAGAGGAAACCGCGGGAGCCGATTTCCTTGCTGTTTGCCCCTGAAACCTGTCAAATAACTATTGATCAGTCCAGCGCATGTTTTTAATAGTAATCATCAAACATTTTCATGGGTGTCCCAATGACCGCACCGCTCGACCTCGACCAGCTGCAGACCTTCATCGCCATTGTGGATACCGGAAGCTTCACCAAGGCGGCTGACCGGGTGTTCAAGACCCAGTCTGCGGTGTCGATGCAGATGCGGCGGCTGGAGGAGCGGATCGGCAAGCAGCTGTTTGCCAAGGACGGGCGCGGCATTCGCCTGACCAGCGAGGGTGAAAAGCTCCTGAACTACGCCCGCCGCATCATCCGCCTCAACAATGAAGCCATTGCCGCCTTTGACGACAACCGGCTGGAAGGCACATTGAGGATCGGTACGCCCGACGATTACGCCGACCGCTACATGCCGGAGATCATCGGCCGTTTCGCCAAGACCCATCCGAATGTCGAGCTCTACATCGTCTGCGAGCCCTCGGTCGATCTGGCGGAAAAAATGGGCCGGGGCGAGCTGGACATCGCGCTGGTCACCCACAATCCGCGCGAGCGCATGTCGGATGTGGTCAGAACCGAGCCGCTGTGCTGGGTCGGCTCCGCCAGCCACCCGATCAGCGACGACGTGCCGGTGCCGCTTGCCGTCGGCAGGCGCGATTGCCAGTGGCGGCAGCTCGCAAGCTCGGCGCTCGACAGCATTGGCCGGGAATACCAGATCCTGTTTACCAGCTGGTCATCGACCGTCGTTGCCTCTGCCGTGCTGGCCGGGATGGCGGTGTCGATCCTGCCGGAATCGGCACTGCGGACCGGAATGAAGGTGCTGAGCCAGGCCGACGGTTTCCCCGCCCTGCCGCCGGTGCAGATCGGCATCATGAAGCGGCCGGGCTTCTCGTCCTCGCTGATGAATGCGATCTCGACCCACATCACCGCCTGCCTCGACAATATCACGCCGGCCTCGATGAGCGACGACATGGACAGTGACGGCAAGAGCTTCGGGCGCTATCTCCGGGCGCGCAGTGGCGCGGCCATGCCGGGCTGGTAGGACACCGGCATCAAACGCATTCCGCCAGGCTTTCCTGCCCTGCGGGAACCTGAAAGATCATGTCGCGCACCATATCCTTCCAGTCCTCCAGCAACTGGCGGCCTGCCGGTTCGCCACTCAGCACCGCAAAGCGGATCGCCGATCCGATCAGATGGCTCAAAAGCACGCTTCTCGCCTCCATGTCGACGGGAAAATCCGATGGCAGGAGATGCTTGATCGAGTTGTAGAAATATGCCCCGATTTTCCGACTGTCTTCTACGTTGAGTTTCATCAAATCGCGGTCCGTCTCGGTTGCAACCAGAATTTCAAAATCCGGGGGATGGTCGAGGAACTGCTGGTAATACCAGTCGATCATGCCGCAGACCTGATCCGCCGCCTCATCCAGACTGTTGACGGAATGGAAGCTTGCGTGCAGCTTTTCACGGACCGCCTCGGCACTGCGGTCGAAAAGCGCCTTGATGATGGCGATGCGCTCGGGGAAATACTGGTAGAGCGAGCCGATCGGCACGCCCGCTTCGGCAGCGATTTCGGTCATTTTCAGGCCTGCCATGCCGTGGCGGCCGATCAGCAGCCGGGCCGCCGCGAGGATTTGCTCGACCCGCTGCACACTGCGGTCCTGCTGGGGGCGCTTGCGATAATTGATCCGTTCAGACCCTGATTTCGCCATGCTCACCGCTCCCCTGCCAAGGCGCTTCGGACCTGATCAGACCCGTCCCGATCCTCAATGTCCTGAATTCCTGAATTCCTGAACCTGTGTAATAGTTATTATCTATTAATAATAGCAAAAATCGCGAGGTTCATAACATTCTTCAATATATTCCATCTCTGGATGTAATTTTTGAGATACTTCTTCGCCGTTCGAGCGCTTTTGCCCAATCCTGGAGCATGTGCCAAGCGAATCACCTGTCGCCCGGAAAGGACGAATGCCGCACAGGCTTGCCGGTTCACGCCTGGCTGTCAGGTGCTGCACGGTCGGGGGACTGTTCGCGGAACAGCGAGAAACGCAGCACCAGGATCAGCGCGATGAAAAACAGCATCGCCTTGGTGCGGGTGAGAAAGGGCAGGATGCCTGCGAGCAGCCGCGCCATGTCACCAGTGGGCGTGGCGGGCGGAAACAGCAGCAGGCTCACGGCATTTTCCGCATAGTCGAACAGCGCATAGGCGACAGGCACCGCCAGCACCAGATACCAGCGAAAACCGGACAGCGGCTTGTGGAACACCGTCGCCCCCGGCGAAAAGCGCACCAGCAGCATCAGGCAGAGGCCCGCGTAGAACGCCGGCAGCAGCATGTCGGGAACGAGATGCAGGAAGCGCAGCAGGCGGGCGGCCTCCGGTGATCCGTTCAGCGCCACCATCACCGCATCGACATCGGCGCGCTCGTAGCCGGTCAGCCGGAAATCCGGGATCTGAAGATGGACAAGCGCTTCAAACTGCGGACCGGTGACCACGATCATGCAAGCCAGCAGCGTGATGGATGCGGCGGCGAGAAAGCCCGCCACCAGCCAGAAGGGGTGCCAGAGGCGACCGGACCCCTCCCCCATCATGCACCGCCCGGATAGTTCGGGCTTTCCCGGGTGATGGTCACGTCATGGGCATGGCTTTCGCGCAGGCCCGCGCCGGAGATGCGCACGAAGGTCGCCTTCTTCTGGAAATCGGCGATATCCTTGCCGCCGACATAGCCCATGGCGGCACGAAGACCGCCGGTCAGCTGGTGCAGCACGCCGGAGACCGGACCCTTGTAGGGCACCTGGCCCTCGATGCCCTCGGGCACCAGCTTCAGCGTATCGCGCACCTCGGCCTGGAAATAGCGGTCCGCCGAGCCGCGCGCCATCGCGCCGACCGACCCCATGCCGCGATAGGCCTTGAAGGAGCGGCCCTGATAGAGATAGACCTCGCCCGGGCTTTCATCGGTGCCAGCCAGCAGCGAACCGATCATGCAGGCCGAGGCGCCTGCGGCAATCGCCTTGGCCAGATCGCCGGAAAACTTGATGCCGCCATCGGCGATGACGGGAATGTCCTGCGCCTGCGCCGCCTCGACCGCGCTCATGATGGCGGCCAGCTGCGGCACGCCGACACCTGCGACGATGCGCGTGGTGCAGATCGAGCCCGGCCCGATGCCGACCTTGACCGCATCCGCTCCGGCATCGATCAGCGCCTTCGTACCATCGCCGGTTGCGACATTGCCGGCCATGATGCGCACCGAGTTCGACAGTTTCTTGACGCGGGCGACCGCATCCAGCACGCGCTGCGAATGGCCATGGGCGGTGTCGACGACCAGCAGGTCGACGCCCGCCTCGATCAGCCGCTCGGCGCGCTCGAAGCCGTCATCGCCGACGCTGATGGCGGCGGCGGCCCGCAGGCGGCCCTGCGCATCCTTCGAAGCATGCGGGTTCAGCTGCGACTTCTCGATATCCTTGACGGTGATCAGCCCGACGCAGCGGCCATCGGCATCGACAACCAGCAGCTTTTCGATCCGGTGGGTGTGAAGCAGGCGCTTGGCTTCCTGCTGGTCGACATTTTCCTTGACGGTGATCAGGTTGTCGCGGGTCATCAGCTCATAGATGCGCTGGTTCGGATCGGAGGCAAAGCGCACGTCGCGATTGGTGAGAATGCCGACCAGCCGCCCGGCCTTGCCGCCGGCAGAGCCGTTTTCAACCACCGGAATGCCGGAAATGCTGAACTGCTTCATCAGGCCCAGCGCTTCGGAGAGCGTGGCATCCGGGCCGATGGTGACGGGATTGACCACCATGCCGCTTTCGAATTTCTTCACCTGGCGCACCGCTTCCGCCTGCTCGACCGGGGTGAGGTTGCGATGGATGACGCCGAGGCCGCCGGCCTGCGCCATGGCAATCGCCAGACGGCCTTCCGTCACGGTATCCATGGCGGAGGAGAGGATCGGGATATTGAGTTCGAAATCCCTGGCGATGCGGGTGGACACCTGGGTCTGGCCGGGCATCACTTCCGAATGGCCGGGCTGCAGCAGCACATCGTCAAAGGTAAGCGCTTCCGCGCCGGTTGCCGTTTCAATGATCCGCGCCATGCCAAAATCCCTGTCTGTCTTAGGGAACCGGAACAGCCTGACGCCACCCGTTTCCCTTTGGTGTTCTCAAACATCTGGCGCGAGATGTCCCCATCCGCGCGCCGCATGCTGTGTGGAGGTTGGCGAGGGCAAGTACCATGCATGGACGGCGAAGGGAATAGCAAAAGCCGGATGGCGAAGCGGGGTATTGCGGATTTGTGGGGAATGCTGGGGGGCGAGTGGAGTGATCACACGGGTTCCTGTGCGCGACCAGCTTACGCGGCCTCAAGGCGCAGGCCTTCCCGTCCCCTCCGCCAAAAAACTCACAAATCAAACTGATAGGCCATTTGTCCGGCGACACCTCCTGCAAACACGGCCCGTCTTTTCATTCCCGTAGCCGGTTTATCCGGGTTCGTCATGCCACCTCCCTGCCCCCGGGCTCGAATGGCTCGACAGCAAGAAGGATGGTCGCCCGCGCCTGTCGCCCTGCGTTCACGCGGATGTGAAGCCAACGGCTGCGGCGAAGCCGGATTTTCCACGGCTTCCCGCCATGCGGGCATGGAAAAGCCGGTTTCTGGCGCTATCTCGACAGTCAGGCGGCAATCATTTCCACCTGTTCGAGATCCTCCAGCCTTCCCTCGACCGCCGATGGCGCAAGCGGTTGCAGAGCCGCGATGCAGGATCGGCCAGCCCGTCCGGCAGGCTTATGTAAGACGCCTGCTTTATCCTTTCCCAGGAGACGCATAGAAGAGACGAAACCACGCTCCCGCCAAGGACAGTCCGGTTGATGAATCGCATCGTTCCCCTCATTCTCGCCGTCGCCCTGTTCATGGAGCAGATGGATTCCACCGTGATTGCCACGGCGCTGCCCGCCATTGCGCGGGATCTTCATGTCGGGCCGATCACCCTGAAGCTGGCACTGACCGCCTATATGGTGGCGCTGGCGATCTTCATTCCGGTTTCGGGCTGGATGGCGGACCGCTTCGGGGCAAAGCGGATCTTCCGGCTTGCCATCCTGGTTTTCGTCGCCGGCTCGATTCTCTGCGCGCTGTCGTCGAGCCTCGTGCAATTCGTGCTCTTCCGCTTCCTGCAAGGGGCGGGTGGCGCGATGATGACGCCGGTCGGACGGCTGGTGCTGCTCAGAACCACCAAGCGCAGCGAGCTTGTCGCCGCCATGGCCTATCTCACCATTCCCGCCCTGATCGGCCCGATGGCGGGGCCGCCGCTCGGCGGTTTCATCACCACCTATTTCAGCTGGCACTGGATTTTCCTGATCAATGTGCCCATCGGCATGCTGGGCATCTGGCTGGCGACCGTGCATCTGCCGGATATCGAAACGCCTGCCCCGCCGCCGCTGGATTTGCATGGTTTTGTGCTGGTGGCGCTGTCGGCCTCCGGCGTGGTCTTCGGCCTCTCCGTCATCAGCCTGCCCGCGCTGCCGCCGGTCACCGGCTATGCGGCGGTGCTGGCGGGCCTGCTGGCGCTGGTGCTCTATATCCGCCATGCCCGGCGGCACCCGGCCCCGATCCTCGACCCGAAGATCTTCGCCAATCCCGGCTTTCGCGCCGCAACCCTCGGCGGTTCGATCTTCCGGGTCTCGACCGGTGCCGTGCCCTTCCTGACACCGCTGATGCTGCAGATTTCCTTCGGCATGTCGCCGTTTCAATCGGGCATGATCACCTTTACCGGCGCGCTCGGGGCGATCAGCACCAAGTTTCTGGCACAGAAGGTGTTCAGGGCCGTCGGCTTCCGCACCACGCTGATCGTTTCCGCCGTGCTCGCCGCCGCAACGACCGCCGCCTCGGGCTTTTTCGAGGCGACCACCCCCGTGGCGGTGATGATGCTGTTCCTGCTCGCCTCGGGCTTTACCCGGTCCTTCTTCTTCACCGGCGTCAATGCGCTCGGCTATGCCGATATCGCCGATGAGAAGGCGAGCCAGGCGACATCGGTCAGCTCGGTCTCGCAGCAGATCAGCCTGGCGCTCGGCGTCGCGATGGCGGCGATGATCCTCGAAGGCGGGTCGGCGCTGCGCCAGGGCAGCCTCGCGCTTGCCGATTTCCACTTCGCCTTCTTTGCCGTGGCCGCCCTGTCCGTCACCGCCATCATCCCCTTCGTCTTCCTCGACAAGCGGATCGGCTCTGCCGTATCGGGTCACCGCAGGCCGGTGACCGGCAAGCAGGCCTGAACAGCCTATTCCGGCGTCTCGCAGACCGGCGACAGCTTGTTGCCATCGGGATCCCTGACATAGCAGGCATAAAAATCCGGGTGGTAGGGGCGAAGCCCCGGCGCGCCCTCGTCGGTGCCGCCATTGGCAAGGGCTGCCTGATAGAAGGCATCCACCGCCGCCCGGCTTTCGGCCACCAGCGCCAGCATCGAGCCATTGCCCGACGTCGCCGCCCTGCCGTCATAGGGCTTGGTCACCCACAGCCGCGCCCGCGTGTCCCCCGCCGGGCCATAGCCGATCTCGTCCTCATTCTCGCCACGCAGCACCAGGCCCAGGGTCGGCATCACCGCATCATAAAAGGCGCGGGCGCGGGAGAGGTCATTGGTTCCCAGTGTGACGTAAAGCAGCATGATGTCTTCCTCCTGTCGCGGGTGTATCTGCAGTCTTTACGCGCCGTCCTGCCGGTCCGCCGCATCCGCAATGCCATCGCCGTGATGGTAATCGTGGACGCTTTCATCGCCTGCGGTGGTGAGGTTCTGGCGGCCCTTGAAGCCTTTGGCGAGCAGGAACATTTCCACCGATTCGGCGCGCGACGAGGCGGGCTTGACATGCAGGACCTGGCGGAAATTCTGCTTCAGCATGGTGAGCAGGTCCTTTTCCGTGCCGCCCTGGAAGGTCTTTGCCAGGAAATGCCCGCCTTCGGCCAGAACCTCGACGGCGAAATAGGCCGCAACCTCACACAGATGCATGGTGCGGATATGGTCGGTGCGCTGGTGGCCGGTGGTGGGGGCCGCCATGTCGGAGAGCACGACATCCGGCGCGCCGCCCAGCGCCTCCATCAGCCGGGCCGGGGCTTCCGGCTCGAGGAAATCGAGCTGCAGGAAGGTGACACCCGGCAGCGGCGCGATTTCGAGGAAATCGATGGCGGCAACCCGGATATCGCTGTCGGAGGACTCGGTGACCTTGGCGGCAATCTGCGACCAGCTGCCGGGGGCAGCCCCGAGATCGATGATCCGGCTCGCGCCTTTCAGGATCTGGTGCTTCTCGTCGATCTCCAGCAGCTTGAAGGCCGCACGGGCGCGATAGCCCTCGAGCTTTGCCCGCTGCACATAGGGATCGTTGATATGGCGCTCGATCCAGCGCCGCGACGACGCCTTGAGCTTGCCCTTCTTGACCTTCTGGCCAAGTTTGCGGCCGGTCCTGTTGCCGCCGATGGGTGGCTTGGTCATGCTTAAATCCTAGCGCTCGCGATTTCGGTTGTTCCGGCGCATGCGGCTTCGGCTCCAGACGCCGTCATCCGCCATCATGTCGGTGAGCAGCCCTTCGCGCAGGCCCCGGTCGGCAACCCGCATCCGCTCGCTCGGCCAGCGGCGGCGGATCGCCTCCAGAATGGCGCAGCCCGCCAGCACCAGATCGGCCCGGT
The DNA here is from genome assembly GCF_963457605.1 of uncultured Gellertiella sp. Classification (GTDB taxonomy): domain Bacteria; phylum Pseudomonadota; class Alphaproteobacteria; order Rhizobiales; family Rhizobiaceae; genus Gellertiella. The sequence goes on along the minus strand of NZ_OY735139.1, from coordinate 3,057,244 downwards.
CCGGCCCGATGCAGGCATTGGCGGCCCGTTCGGCAAAATTCCACGACAGAAGCTTGGCCTGCATGGCGGTGACATCGGGATCGCTGAGCCAGAGCCCGTCCACCTGGCGGCGGTCATAGCGCGGCAGGTTGAGATGGACACCGGCCAGCGTCGTCACCGTGCCGGAGGTGCCGATCAGATAGAAGCCATCGCCGCCGCGCGGCACCACCGGGCAATCGAAGCGGTCGAGCATGCCCTCGACCTCGGTGACCATCGCGGAAAACACGTCCGGCGTCACGTCCTTGCCGCCATGGCGCTCCGACAGGGTGACGACGCCGACCGGCAGCGAGGTCCAGTGTGTGATGTGATGGGCAAGGCGGCTTGCGCGCTGCTCGCTGATATCGAGCACCGCGATTTCCGAGGAACCGCCACCGATATCGAACAGCACCACCGAGCGCGCCTCGCGCCCGACAAGCGAGGAACAGCCGGAGACCGCCAGGCGGGCTTCCGTCTCGCGGTTGATGATTTCCAGATCGAGCCCGGTTTCCGCCGTCACCCGCTCCAGAAAGCTCTCGCCGTTTGCTGCCTGCCGGCAGGCTTCGGTGGCAATCAGCCGCATGCGGCGGATATCGCGGTTGCGGATTTTCGCCGCGCAGATGCGCAGGGCCTCGACGGCGCGATCCATCGCCTCTTCCGACAGCCTGCCGCTGGCCGCAAGCCCCTCCCCCAGCCGCACGATGCGCGAGAAGGCATCGACGACGCGGAACTGGCCGGGACGGCCGGGCTGGGCGACCAGCAACCGGCAATTGTTGGTGCCAAGATCCAGCGCTGCATAGAGATCGTCATCGCGGGGGCCGCGGGCAGAGGCACGGGCCTGCGCATCACCACCGGAGACCGGTCGCGGTGAATCCGGGCCGGGCCTGGCCGTCTCGGTCACCGAGGCCTGGGGTGCCACGGGCGGCAAGGGCCTGCCCTGCGGGCTGCGGCGGCTGCGCGCCTTGCTGCGCCGGTTGCGTCGCGATTTGGCGGGGCCGTCGCCGCGCTCGGCCGCATTCTCGGTGGCGCTTTCGGCACTGGCCGACACCTGGCGTGCGGTCTGCGGGGGAGAGGTCCGGGCCGCCTGATCGGCACGCGAACGGCGACGCTTCCGCTTGCGCGGCGCCTTGGCCTCTGAGGGGTCGGCGGGACGTCCGGCCAGGGGTTCGGCACCCGACTGGCTCGCGGATACGGTCGATGGCGGGGCATGGGAACCCCCATTCCGCCGTCTCTTGCCGCGCCGGGATGATTTGCCCGGCCTGCGACCCGTATCAGACGCCCCGGGATGTGGTGCACCGGCACCGTTCTCGGGGTCTTTCACGTCTATATTCCACTTCGCCGCGCAAGGCCCTACAGATACGGCATGCCGCAGGCGGTTCAACAGTTTCGTTGGCGACAGGATAACAGCGGCGGGGTTTTTCGCCAAATTCTTTTTTCAACAGGCCTTTCCCGCCGCAAACCCCGCATTTCCCGCCCGCTCGCCCGCTACCACCCCCCTTGCCGGGCTCAAGGCCAATTTTTTTTAAGGACAGGCCTTTGCAGACCCGGATCTTTTCGCTATAAGCCCGCCACATCAGCTGCGGCCACCGACGCGCTTGCTGGGGAATAGGTTAACGGTAGACCCACGGACTCTGACTCCGTTAGTCCTGGTTCGAATCCAGGTTCCCCAGCCAATTCTCCCAAATTCCTGTTATCTCTGGACTTTCCAGCCGCGCCGGATCCCGTTTTGGCGTCAATGGCGACCTGATGCCCAGAACTGGTGCCCAAAGGTGATGCCCACGCCTTGAAAGAGGTTGCGGCGTCAGCTCTGGCAAGACAGGGCTTTTCGTCATGGCCGTTCGCCACGAGGTCGAGAATCTCATCCGCCGCGGAAACATCTTCTACTGGCGACCCCGCATCCCGGCGCACTTCAAAGCCTGCCCGAGCGGCAGCCGGCTTTCACTCAGTCTTCAGGTTTCCGACCATAGAAAAGCACAGATGGTTGCGCGCCGGCTGAACACGCGGCTCGCGGAAATGCGGTTTGTCGAACGGGAACGCATGTCGACACGGGAACAACTTCAAAAACTCTTCGCCCAGGTTCGAGACGAGATGCTCGATCACCTGGAGGATGTGAGTGTCGCCGCCAAGCGCAACGGCCGTGCCGACGATATCGAGGAGCTTGAACACGATCTGGAAATGGGCTGGGCTTTCAAACTGCTCGCCCAGTTTGGCCTTCGCCGGGAACTGAAGCTGGACGCAGATTGTAGCGGCACCACCTATCTCCTGAAGAACGGCGTGCCGGCCTCCCACATCGCGGCGATCCGCGCGAACTATCTCAGCGAATTCAGGCGCTCCATTCAGCCGGGCTTTGAATTGAGCATCCGCAAGCTGATGGAAGCGTTCGGCATTGAGGATAACGGGGTCAACCGCGAGAAGGCGACGTCGCGCTTCTTCGAGGGAAAGGCCGAAGCCCTTCTTGACGTCGATGATCGCCATTCCCTTGCGGACCGGTCCCTTAGCGAGTTTACGGGTGGCGGACGCCCTGCCCAGAAACTTGTGTCGAACACCGCCCCAGAGCCGAAGGCCAGGGAAGAAGCGCTCTCGTCCGTCCCTTTCATCGCCGCGGAGAATACAAGTTCCCAGGCGACCGAAGTAAAGCCTGCTGCCGATCCGCAGCCTGTTGTCGCGCTCGGAGCGTTCGAGAACGAATGCCATAAACTGATCGCGAACATGGGAGAGGAATGGGAGCCGGCGACGGCGCGTGACGTTCTGGCGCTCGTCCGACTGTTCAGGACGGTACTCCAAGAACATGGCATCGAGCATTCCGGCCAGATCACGCAGTACCATATCGGGAAGCTGCGCCAGCATTTCAACGACATTCCTGCACGCTGGGGCCAAAGCCGCCGCATGCGTGGGATGAACGCGCCCGAACTTCGGGCCGAGGGGGAGAAACTGAGGGCCGCCGCGGAAGCCACGGGCGAGAAGGCCAAGGTCGGATTGACAGCGGGAACCATCCGGAAGCACTTCGGGAACCTGCAGCATTTCCTGAAGCACATCCGGGGTCACGGCTTCGAAATCACGGATTGGACTTTCGATGGACTACGTCCACGCAAGCCGAAAAAGGGGTCGATCCGGGCGCAGCAGTACAAACCGACGCCTGAAGATATCGCTCCAGTCTTCTCTTCCCCGATATACACAGGCTCGCTGAACAGCGGCCGTGGTCGGAGCAAATCTGGCACTCAGGTTTACCACGACTCGCTCTACTTCTTGCCGATCTTGCTGACCTATCTGGGCGCAAGGCGAAAAGAGTTTGCAGCTCTTGAGGTTGACGACATCTACCGGGAGGCCGGCGAGTATGTCATCAATCTGCAGCCGAACTCGCTGCGTCGCCTCAAAAACGAGCAGTCGCAACGCATATTGCCTCTTCCAAACGAGCTCGTGCGTCTCGGCCTTCTGGATTATCAGAAAGCGATCCGGACGCTCGGCTATGTCCAGCTGTTCCCAGACCTGTTCTCAGACAAGACGAACAATGATCCCGGCGATCGGTTCTATGACGCTTTCACTCCGATCATGAAGAAGGCGCTTCAGGACAAGATGTGGGACAGAGCGTTGCATGCCCTACGCCACGGCATGGCAGACACCTTGTTTCAAGCCGGCGTACCACCTGCTGTCATCGACGATATTGCTGGTCGCCTTAGCGATGATAGCGAGACGGCGACCCGCTACACCAACGTTGCTGGCCTGCCGCTTATGCGGGAGGCTTTATCCAGGTATCCCATCATTACGGCCAGGGTTGAACCGAAGCCAATCCAGCTCCTCCCATGGGTCGAAAACAAGCTGCCGGCACCTTGGGCTCGAAGAGGAAAGAGGGATCAGTAAGGAAACAATTTCCGCTCGCAGTGGCGTTCGAGTGCTGAAGCTCGTGCGCTTATTCTTCGAGATTTCCGATTCTCCTTCAAACGACGTTTCAAGAAGTAATGGGGGGAGAACGGATTCCTCGAGACGCTTTGGCAAACGCCGTATGTCAGAGACAGGTCATCTGGATCTAGAATGAGGGGAGCGCTCAGGAAATGGAGAAGCCGGTCCACCGGCTGCTGGAGCACCGCTTTGAGAGACGGTCAATCGTCCTCGCCGGGTTCCGGGACCGGACGTCCGTCCGGGAAGAGCAGATGGACCTTTCGCCGGAACGGCGGCTCACCGCTGCGGTACTTGGCGATCAGATCGTCCAGTACGGCGTCGCTTGCTCGTTGATCGAACCCCTGCGCGACCAGCATCTCGACCATGCGCTCCTGGAAGAGCTCCATCTCATGCGGGGTTCGCTCTGCCATCCGCCTCACAATCCAGAAGAGCGCGGTGCGCGCCACATCGTCCCGACCAGGACGCCGCGCCTGGGCATCCTTCTGCCGCTTATCCTGCTGGTAGGCGCGCTGCCTTGCCAGCCTCTCTTCGTCCGTCCGCCGCGCCATTCTGCCCTCTGATGATGCTCTTACCCCTTCCATGCTGCCGGGCCCGGACAGCCGGCGCAACCCGGTTGATCGCTGAATCGGATTTCTTCAACTCGGAATCAAAGATCTCTTGTCCGGAATCGATTGAGGGCAAATTGTTTTAAAGTACGGGCACGTCGAGACAAGTTGGGCGCGGCTACCTGACGACAAACGGCGTTTGCATGAATGCATGAATCGGAATTCACGAACCTGGAATCGGTCGCTTTCAATTCTGAATCAATCGCATCCAGTCTTGAATCGAATGAGGGCAATTTTGTTGATTTCCACGCAGAACTGAGCCGGTTAGGCGCATAATTTCCATTGAGAACTGAGCCATGTGAACCTTCCCCCCAACGCGGTGAGCGACGGGGGCAACGGAGTGATCCACATGGGACTTTTAAACATTATTCGTCGGATGGCGCTTCGCGAGAAGCAGTCGATCCGCGAGATCAGCCGGCGCACTGGGCTGTCGCGTAACACGATCGCGAAGTATTTGAGCGCCGGCACGATCGAGCCGACGTTCACGGTACCGGAACGACGGAGCAAGCTTGATCCTTTTGCCGACAAACTGGCTGGCTGGCTGAAGACCGAGGCCGGGAAGTCGCGCAAGCAGCGCCGAACGCTGAAGCAGGTTCATGCCGATCTGGTGGCTCTCGGCTTTACCGGCTCCTATGGTCGGGTCGCCGCCTTCGCCCGTGAGTGGCGAGTTGATCGGCAACGTGAGCAGCAGACGACGGGCCGTGGCATATTCGTTCCGCTGTCATTCCGCCCAGGCGAAGCATTCCAATTCGATTGGAGTGAAGATTATGCCGTGATCGGCGGCGAGCGCACGAAGCTTCAGGTCGCACATATCAAGCTATCGCACAGTCGGGCTTTTCTGGTCAGGGCATACCTGCTGCAAACGCACGAGATGCTCTTCGATGCCCATTGGCACGGATTCCGCGTGTTCGGCGGTGTGCCATCGCGGGGAATCTATGACAACATGAAGACGGCGGTCGATCGCGTCGGCCGCGGCAAGGAGCGACAGGTCAATATCCGTTTCCTCGCGATGACGAACCATTACGTCTTCGCGCCTGAGTTCTGCAATCCCGCTGCGGGCTGGGAGAAGGGGCAGGTCGAGAAGAACGTCCAGGATGCCCGACCACGCCTGTGGCAACAGATGCCAAGCTTCCCTGATCTGGCAGCGCTGAACGCCTGGCTGGAACAGCATTGCCAGGATCTGTGGCGCGAGACTGCACACAACACATTACCCGGTTCGATCGCCGACGTCTGGGTCGCAGAACAGGCCGCGTTGATGGCACTGCCTCCCGCTTTTGACGGCTTCGTCGAGCAAAGCAAGCGCGTCTCGCCCACCTGCCTGATCACCTTCGAGCGGAACCGTTACAGCGTGCCTGCGTCGTTTGCGAACCGGCCCGTAAGCCTGCGGGTCTATCCCGACCGACTGGTCGTTGCGGCCGAGGGCAATATCCTATGCGAACATGTGCGGATCATTGAGCGCAGCCACGACAAACCGCCACGAACGATTTACGACTGGCGGCATTACCTTGCGGTCATCCAGCGCAAGCCCGGCGCTTTACGCAATGGCGCACCGTTTGTGGAATTGCCGACTGCCTTCAGGCAGTTGCAAGACCAGATGCTTCGCCGCCCCGGCGGTGATCGTGAGATGGCCGACATCCTTGCCCTCGTCCTTCAGCATGACGAACAGGTCGTACTCAGGGCTGTGGAACTGGCCTTGGATGCCGGCGTGGCAACGAAAACGCATGTGCTGAACCTGCTGCACCGGCTGATCGACGGCAAGACGACCGACGGTCCCGACATCGATACGCCACAGGCGCTGGCTTTGCTGCGTGAACCCAAAGCCAATGTCGAACGCTATGATGGCCTACGCGCCCGGATCGCAGGAGGTCGCCATGCGTCATGATCCCGCCAGCGCCGCCGTCGTCATCATGCTGCGGAGCCTGAAGATGTATGGCATGGCCCAAGCCGTCACGGATCTGATCGAGCAAGGTGCTCCGGCTTTTGATGCGGCCGTGCCCATCCTGTCCCAGTTGCTGAAGGCCGAATTGGCCGAGCGCGAGGTACGCTCTATTGCCTACCACATGAAGGCTGCCCGCTTTCCTGCGTACAAAGACATCTCCGGCTTCGACTTCACCGCCAGCGAGATCAACGAGGCCACCGTGCGCCAACTGTACCGATGCGAGTTCATGGATGGGGCGCAGAACGTTGTCCTTATCGGTGGCCCTGGCACTGGCAAAACGCATGTCGCGACCGCTCTCGGAATCCAGGCCATCGAGCATCATCGCCGAAAGGTCCGCTTCTTCTCGACCATCGAACTGGTCAATGCTCTCGAACAGGAGAAGGCCAAAGGCAAGGCAGGCCAGATCGCCGAGACGCTGGTTCGCCTCGATCTGCTGATCCTGGACGAACTGGGATATCTTCCCTTCAGCGCGTCCGGCGGAGCGCTGCTCTTCCACCTGTTGAGCAAGCTCTACGAGCGGACCAGCGTGGTGATCACCACCAACCTCAGCTTCAGCGAATGGGCAACCGTCTTCGGCGACGCCAAGATGACGACCGCCCTGCTCGATCGTTTGACCCATCGTTGCCATATCCTGGAAACCGGGAACGACAGCTTCCGCTTTAAAGCCAGCTCGGCTGCCGCAGCACACAAGAGAGGAGAAAAAGCCAATCCCTTGACCAAACCCTGATCAGAAAACCATACTCAGAGGTGGCTCATTTCTCGGTGGAAAAACCGGCTCAGTTCCGCGTGAAAACCAACAGGCTGGAGACTGGGCGGCTGCACGTCGCCACGCTGATGAAGAAGATGGGCATCGAGGCGATCTATCGCCGCCCGAACACCTCGAAACCGGCACCCGGTCACAAGGTCTATCCTTATCTCCTGCGCAAGCTGGCGGTCACCCGGTCCAACCAGGTCTGGGCGATGGATATCACATATATTCCGATGGCGCGGGGCTTCGTCTATCTCTGTGCCGTGGTGGACTGGTTCAGTCGCCGCGTGCTCTCATGGCGGCTGTCGATCACGATGGAGACAGCCTTCTGCATCGCAGCGGTCGAGGACGCGCTTGCGAGACATGGCAAACCCGACATCTTCAATACCGACCAGGGATCGCAGTTCACGTCTATCGACTTTACTGATGTGCTAAAGAAGGCGGAAGTCTCCATCTCGATGGACGGTAAAGGCGCATGGCGCGACAATGTCTTCGTCGAGCGGCTCTGGCGGTCAATCAAATATGAGGAGGTTTATCTCCACGCTTACAAGACAGTGCCCGAGGCCCGCGCTGGCATCGGCCGATATCTGGCCTTCTACAACAGCCGACGCCCACATTCATCGCTTGACCGGAAGACGCCGGATCAGGCCTACTTCAACGCGCTGCCACCGATGATGGTGGCAGCATAATCGAGGCGGAAATCCACTTAGCGAGACACCCGGAACTGTTCAGACAAACCGAGCCACCTCTAGCCGACGGGCAAGCTAAGCGTCATCGGGATCGACGATTTCGCCTTCAGGCGCAGCCAAACCTATGGGACGATGATCTGCGACCTTAAGCGGCGAAGGCCTGTAAGACTGCTTGCCAGATCGAGCCCTTGATACGTCGAGAGCCTGGTTGGCGGAACATCCGTCCATCTCGGTCGTGGCACGAGACCGTGGTGGTGGATACGGAGAAGCGATTGCGAGAGCACTGCCACGTGCCGAACAGGCAGCGGACCGATGGCACTGCGTGCCATGCTCGGTCATCATCACCTGGAAATGGCTGACGCCGCTGCCTACCTTCACAACGTACTCCGTGTGGCGTTCGAGCAGAACTGCTACGTCCAGAGTATCATCGTCGTTGACCCGCTCTCCTGGCCGATAGCGGTTCAGCATCGCCTTGAAAAAGGCTATGGCATCGCCCTGCTTTTCAAAGCTGCGGGTCGCCAGTTCGACGGGTTTCGATCGCTCTCCCATTATGCCGCTCCTGCTGCTGCGAACTCAAATTGGGCCTCACACCCGCCATGCGCGCATACCGGCTTCTTCAGTGCCAGGGGGCGCTGGAATTTCGTGCGGCTGCATTTCTTGCAGGCGAACTGGCTGCGGAACGTCTTGAACTCCTCCCAGCGGGTCTTTTCGTCGCCGATCGAGCCGTCTCCATAAGGGACGTCCTGAAAATGGCTCCCAAAGTTTTCGATGGTGCCGGTCGCAAGGCTCGCGAGGAAACGATTGTTGACGCCCGGCACCAGCGCCGGTTCCAACTTGGCGTCCTTGAGAAAACCGCCAAGTGCGGACGCCAACTCGCTGCGCTCGTAGGAATAGGCCTTCTCCAGCGGGCGGATACGAACACTGACTCCGAAATCCCGGCATATGCCGAGCAGCCATTCCTCTTCGGCCTGGCGCATCTCATTGGCCGCCGACTGCCCGTCCGCCCAACGGGCCTCGATCATCTCGTCGCTGACCTTGTGGTCGGCGAATCGGGGTCCATAGGCCGGATCAAGGCCGATGATCCGGGTGAAGTGCCAGTTCTTCGCTTCAAGCTGATCCTTCAGATAATTGAAGAACCGCTCGTCATGGGTCGTAATCAGAATCTGGCAGTCACCGAACGTGGTAGCTATCAGCGCGGCAATGGTGCGGCGATGATCGGCGTCGTAAGACGTGACGATATCGTCCAGCGCGATGATGGGCGCGCCGGCATTGAACTGCTTGATCGCGGCCATGCGCAGCGCCAGCGCCACAGAATGGATCTGGGAGTCGCTCAAATATCCGCCCGGCTGCACACCTGTCCGGTTCGCTGCAAAATCGATCAGCAGGTTGAGGCGCTGTTGGTTGCTATCCTCTTCTCCCGGCAGCTCCAGCCGGATCGGCTTGGCCCCGGCGCCCTGAATCATCTTATAGATGTCGTTCATCGGCGTCTGGAGCTTGTCGAGCAGCGCCTGGACCTTCTTGCGGATCTCGGCCGAGATCGTTGCTGCCTGCGCCGTCAGTGCCTCAGACAGCATCCCCAACTCCTTGCTTGTCCGCCGCGCCAGCTTCCGTTCGCCCTCTAGCTCCAGCAGGCGATCAATCTTCGACTTGGCCTTGAGATAGGTATGATCTCCTTGCTTCGCCTCGATGTCGGAAATGGTTTTATCAATCGCGGCGAGCAATTTGGCGATCAAGGCAACAATGCCAGCCGACGCAGGCGCTGGGCTCTTCGGCCAGCCGGCGACGCTTGCTTGATAGGCGACGAGATCGGATTTGAACGCCGCTTCACCATCGCCGAGCAGGCCAATCAACCCCGGCAGGTATGACACCAATTGGGTATGGGCCGTGGTCGCCGCCGTCTTGGCATTGTCGCGCGTCTTCTTGGCGGCTGCGTAGTCGGCCAGTTCTTCGAGATGTTTGGCGACATGGTCTCGGATCGCCTCTGGGCTACCTGCCGCCGTGTCGGTGATCGGTGTGATGCAGACCGGGCAAACGTCCGGTGCAGGCGCACCTTCAGCGAAAAGCGGTTCAGCGGCTTTCCACAATGCCTGAAATACCGTTCCGGCCGCCATGTCGTGCTCCTCGGCTTCTTTGCTTTCAGCCGTCGCCAGCCTCGCGACGGCGGTATCGAATGTCGGAATTGCGCCGCTGACGGCGATCTCCCCACTATCGGCGTCCCTCGTCTCCAGCCACAAGCCAGCCGCCGCGCTGCGGATTTGCCGCAAACCGGCGAGTCCAATCTTGTTTTCCTCTGCCTTGGCGCGCGTTTCCAATTCGACATAGGCGGGATCAAGTGCAGTCAGGGCTGCAAGGCCGAGCGCGGGATCAAGCGGCGCAAGGATCAGCGTATTGGCATGGGAGAGAACCGTCACTGCATTCCAGGATTTGACCGCTTGGGTCGTCTCCTTGGCGAGCTGGCTATCAACGCGTTGGAGCGCCGTCTCGTCTTCGGCCGCGGTCTTGATCTGCGTGCGCAATGAACGAAGGTTCTTCTGCACATCGACCAGCGGGCCGAGTTGCAGCCAGTTGGCGACATCTGCGTAACGCTGCTCGGGAGTGTGGATTTCAACAAAGGTACGGAGCGCGTGGCCACGAATGACCGGCGGCACCGCAAAGCAGGTGTTGAGGGTGGTCGCCACCGCCGGAATCGGACGTTTTGCACCTCCTGCCGCACGATTGCCGTTCGTGATATCCTTGCCTGAGATGACGCTGATCGCCACGGTCGGAATGATCTTCGCTTCCTCGGCTAGATTGTGCGCCAAAGCCATTGGCCCCGCCTGATTGTTGATGGCACGCTGCCCCAACCGTTCAAGTGTTCCGTCCTTGGACAAAATGAACTCAAGTGCATCGATTACGCTGGATTTGCCGCTGCCATTAGGCGCGAAGATCGCTAGGCACCGCTTTTTGCTGAAATCGAAAGTCTTCGGCTGGAGATAGGCCCGGAAGCCAGTCAGGCCCAACGACTGGAAAAAATAGGGATCAGCCATTGACCACCTCCATCTTCGGCGGGTCCGCTCGCTCGGAGGCGAGCTTCACAATGGCGTCTTTCGCTTGGGCGACGGCGTTTGGCGCTGGGGCCGCTTTCAGAATGTGCGTGGTCAGGATTACCGCGAGGTCGGTATCGATGCCTTCCTTTGCCTTTAGACTCTCTCCCAAGGCCTTGAGGAACGCATCCGGCGTTTCCAACGGTATTGCTTCACCATCCATGATCGATCCCCCAATTATCGTTGGTTTCGACTTTACATTGCGCTCCGGATGAAGGGAATACTTTGTTGCGATTATTGTTTATGGTTGAAGGGGAATGAATTGATCCTTAGAGGCGCTTTGTTTCGCTCTCTGCCTGTTTCCTTGGAGGGAGCTTTTCGGTTTTGCTGACCGGCTCCGAAGTTTTTTCAGTTTCGGTGCCTGTGATGCCGTTTGGTCTTGTGTGCGACTGTTACAATGTCGCCGTCATCGGAATAGACGGCATAGACATCCATCCACTTTTCGAAGTGCTCAAGGCCGCGATACCCGCCGAGATGCCGACGAAGGCGCTTCTTCGCCGCCTTGTCGAAGATCGCTCGGTCGGCGCCGTTGCAACGAACAACAGTGCCGAACTCTTCCAAGTAATCGACTACAACCGCAGGAATTCCCCGCTGCTGGAGGCGGCTCTGGGCGTGATGCGTCAAACCTTCGATGTGCATTTGCAAACTCCCCTTTCCAGATGCGGCTCTGTTCCGCTGTTCTGTTCCTTAGGGGGAGGTTTTTGGATTTGCTGATCGGTTGAACCGGATTTCTACTCCTAAAAAAAAGCGCCTGTCACTTCTTGGAAGGGGAGCACCCGCCACAAATCACCCCTCGTGCGGATAAGCGGAGCTGCACGGGCCTGCATTTAAGGAAAATTACGTTGCTGGTATTGGGCTGATGCTTGTCAGGAGACGTTCCAAAGAGACTTGTAGGGTGCAACATCCAGAGTTTGCCGATTTTGCCGCTTCAAGCAGGGGAACTAATAAGCCGCCTATCTACTTCCAGTCCAAATCGGAGTGTCCCTTGCTTGAAGCGAATGTCCGGTGTTGGTGCAAAGCTGCCGCACGCCTTAGGACGGCATCACTGTCAAACGTGAGGTCCGCCAGCGGAAATAATTGCCGCCTAACCTGCCGGTTGACTGATGCCCAAAGCCAGGGCACAAAGGTGGCATCCACGGTCGCTTGCGGCAGGAAAATATAGGGAATTCAAAGGCGAATTATCTAACCCTTTGAAATCATGTGAGAATCCAGGTTCCCCAGCCAAATTTCTTCTTCACGTAACCCTATGCTTTGATGTTCGGCATGGCGTTCTGCTTATTCGCGCGGGAAAACCGGATTGCGAACGAAAACCTTCGTTTGCGTGTATTCCCCGGCAAATCTTGAGCTCTCGGTGTCCGTCCGGGAAAGGCTCTGAATTGATGTGTTCCGGACAGGCCCTCGGATCGACGTTCGCGTTGCCAGCGACGGCCAGGGGGGCCGGGCACCTCATCGCCTGGCGGCGGCGATAATGGCGGCAAACAGTGCCAAATCGGCTTTGGACTCCGCAGGCGGCGTCCGGTTCTCGCCGCTGCCGACTGCGGCATCGTGAAAGGCGCGGAGCTCGGCGTCGAAAGGGTCCTGGTAGAATGGACCGATCCTGGTGAGCACGTTGTCCGTCTCGGTCGACGCCTGGATATCAAGCGTCATGGGCAGATTCCGGATGTAGGGTGTCGGATATTCGAAGGCGAGACGTCCGGTTCTGGCGTTGATTTCGAACCCGGCCTCAAAGCGCACCACGTCGCCAATCATGCATTCGTAAAGCGCCGTGAAATGACCGTAGTCGAACAGCACGGTGATTTGCGTGCCGCCTTGCTTGATCTGCGCGGCGATAACGCGCTGGGGCACGCCCAGAAGATCGCGCATGGCAGACAATGAATGGGACGAAAGGCCGGTCAGCACGGAATAGGCGGTGACGTGATCGGATGGCGCATCGCTGCCGCAGACCTCGGCGATCATCGCCTTGCGAAGTGCGCGGCTTTCGTCGGTCAGGGAGGCAGGAATATCATTCTGCGGCGTGACGACGCGGTCAGTCTGCCGAAAGAACCACGTTCCCTCGCAGATGACGTCCCGGACGCGCACATAGGTAATATCACTTGCCTCCGGCAGGCGCGCTTTCGCCTCGACAAAAGCCGGCGCATAGCGCCGCATGTAGCCGACCATGGCCACGCGACCGGAGGTGAGAGCCGTGACATTGAGTTCATCAAGGTCCCCCGGTGTCAGGCAGCACGGCTTCTCGATCAGGACATGCTTGCCGGCCTTTAGTGCGGCCCGGGCATGGCGACCATGATACTGGTCCGGACTCATCACCAGCACCGCATCGATCTGCGGGGAGGCTATCATCTCTTCGGGCGTCGAAAACAACCGTTCGATGTTCCAGCGGTGACCGATCGCGGCAGCGACCGAGGGAGACGGGTCATAGGCACCAGCCAGCGCAAACTGGTGCTCCAGCCGCTGCAGGATTGGCAGATGGATAAGTTGGGCCACTTCGCCAAGGCCGATCAAACCAAGTCTAAGCACATGTTCACCTTTTCACTTTGGATGCCGGTGGGCAGCACATTGCCGGCCCACGCCGCCGGGGCGCAGCCGCCGGTCTTTGCCGACCCTTGCCTCATATTAAATATGTATTGAGGATTTTATCAATCCAAAAAATGCCGAAATTTCGCTATCTTTAGAGAGACCCTCTCGAAAATGTCATGACATTTCAGACAAAACCGATATTTTTATGAAAAAATCAACGACTCCCTTTCCCTGGTCATCAATCCCGAATATAATATTCATTGAGGATTTAATTTCCGATGGAGATAGAAACAATGAAGGTTGCGACGGCTCCGGACGCCTGGGGCGTTTGGTATGCGAATGATCCGAAACAAACGCCATGGACCCGTTACCTCGATGAGGTGCGCGACGCCGGCTTCACCTCGACGGAAACCGGGCCCTGGGGCTATCTGCCGACCGATGCCGCGCGCCTCACGGACGAACTGGGAGCCAGGGGCCTTTCCGTGTGCGGGTCGGCACTGGTGCATCTCCTTGCGCCGCGCGATGCCATGGACAGCTTGAGGCCGCGCCTCGAGCAAACATGCCGCCTTCTCAAGGCCATGGGTTCGCAGTGGGTCGTGGTGATGGACGATTCCGATCTTCCCCCGGCAGGCGGGCAGCGCGGGCTTTCGGCGGAAGACTGGAAAGGGATGGTCACCAATGTCCGGCACGCAGCTCGCTTCGTCGCCGAGGAACATGGTCTGCGTCTCCTGTTTCATCCGCATGTCGGCTCCGGCGTCGAGACGGAAGAAGAGGTTATCCGCCTGATGGAGGAGACGCCGGCCGAACTTGTGGGCCTCTGCTTCGATTTCGGCCATCACGCCTATACCGGTGCCGATGCCGTCGCCTTCATGAAGCGCCATGCAGAGCGCATCCCCTACTATCACTTCAAGAATGTCGATCCCGTGCGGCTGAAGAAGATCCGCGATGAAAACATCGACTTCATCCAGGGTTTCCAGTCCGGCGTGATGTGCGAACTCGACAAGGGCATCGTCGATTTTCGCGAGGTGCGGGATTTCCTTGCGGCTCGCAATTTCGACGGCTATGTCGTCTACGAGCAGGATATGTATCCCTGCCCGCCCGAAAAGCCATTTCCGATTGCGCTCCATAACCGCAAGGTGCTGAAAAGCCTCGGACTCTGAAATGACGATCGTGCGGCGGGATGCCAGGCAGCGGGCGGAAACGAATTGGACCAGGTGGACAACAGGCCGATCCGGGATGAGGATGCCCGAATCGCGGGCAGCCGCATCGAGGATGCGCGGATTTTCAACCGGCGCCTTGTGTTCGAGACGATCTTCCAGCGTGCCCCGATCAGCCGTGTCGAGATCGCAAATATCGTCGGCCTGAAGCCGCAGACGATTTCCTCGATCACCCGCGAACTGCTGGAACAAGGGCTCATTTCCGAGGCCGGGCGCTCGTCCGGCCTGCGCGGCCAGCCGCAGATCTACCTCGAACCCAATGCCGACGCTGGCTTTTCCGTCGGCATCCATGTCGACCGCAACCATTGCCAGCTGATGATTTGCGACCTGAAGCGAAGCGCGCGCGCGCGCATGGAAATTTCCTGCAACACCCGCGATCCCGATGAGACCGTCGCCCGGATGGCGGAGGGCATCGCGCAGGCGCTCGCCGAAAACGCCATTCCGCGCCACAAGGTCTGGGGCATCGGCCTGGTGCTGCCGACATTCGGTTCCGATGTCTACGATTTCGATTTCTCCATGCAGCACTGGGAAGCCTGGCGCGACACCCCCTTCGTCGAAAACCTGCAGAGCCTGTGCGGCTTGCAGGTGCTGGTGGAAAACGACGCGACGGCGGCGGCCATCGGCGAGCGTATCCACCGTTCCGGCGCGCAGGATGCCACTTTTGTCTATTTCTACATCGGCCACGGAACCGGTGCCGGCCTCATCATCGATGGGTATCCGTTCAAGGGCGTCGGTGGCAACGCGGGCGAACTCGGACTGCTGCCCATCGCCGGGCTGGATGGATCGCCGGTCTGGCCAGAAACCGGCGCCAAGGATATCCTGTCGCTGGCGGGCCTTGCCCATGCCTGCGGCATGACTGCGGAGACCGTCGACAGCGACGAGCTAAACCGTCTCTGCGCCGTCAGGGATCATCGCCTGATGAACTGGGTGGCCAGCGCCGCCGCCGTGGTGCGGGATGCGTCGGCGATCATCGAAGTCATGTTTGATCCGGGCTTTATCGCGGTCGGCGGGGCTTTGCCGCGCGCAATCGTCGAGATGCTGGTTGATCGCGCCTACCCGCTCCGGCCAACGCCGGCCGCCCGGCGCGACCGCACGTTTCCGCGCCTGATGCCGGCGATCCTGATCCACGATGCGGCCGTCACCGGTGCGGCCATGCTGCCGATCTTCGTCAACACCAGCCACAATTTCCGCCACCTCTACTTCCGTCAGGTGCTGGGAGATGAACGCCCGTTCGACGGGGCCTCCCCGGTCTGAATGCTTGCCGTGCCGGAGATGGATGCCGGGGGCCTGCACCCTGCGGATCTCACGACGGAAAGGCTGAAATGACCTTGTCGTCGCGAAACAGCGCAAAGCGCGAGACGCTGATGGACAGCCTCTGCCCCTCCGCGATGCCCGCACTCTTCGGCACCTGGATCCGCAGCATCGTGCCGTCCTCCGCCTGGCTTTCCACCTTGATGAACGATCCGAGATTGACCGTCCGGGTGACGAGCACGCCGCCATCGCTGGCTTGACCTTCCACGACGAAGTCTTCGGGGCGAACCGCAAGGGTCACTGCGCCGGCGGTTACGGATGCCGGCATGTCCAGTCCCGCAATCCGGATGCGCCCCGCCTCCACCGTGCAATCCAGCATGTTCATGTCGCCGATGAAGCCAGCCACGAAAGCGGTCCGGGGTGCCTCGTAAATATCGTTGGGGCTGCCCACCTGCTCGATACGCCCCGTGCTCATCACCACAATGCGATCCGCAATGGAGAGTGCCTCATCCTGGCCATGCGTCACGAATACGGTGGTGATCCCGAGCTTGCGCTGGATCTGCCTGACCTCTTCGCGCAGGCGGTCGCGCAGGTGCTGGTCGAGGCTGGCGAACGGTTCGTCCATCAACAGGATCTTCGGCTCGAGCACCAGGCAGCGGGCTATCGCCACGCGCTGCTGCTGGCCGCCGGAAAGCTGGCGCGGCATCCGCCCCGCATGGTTCTGGAGGCCCACCATTTCCAGCGCCTCCCTGACCTTCCCGGCGATGAACGGTTTGCGCATCTTGCGCAATTTCAGGCCGAAGGCGACATTTTCGAACACCGTCATGTGGCTCCAGAGAGCGTGGCTCTGGAAGACCATGGCCGTCGGCCTGTGCTCGGGCGGGGTTGCGACGACGTCGACGTCGTCGATCAGCACCCGGCCACCCGAGGGGGCCTCAAACCCGCCCATGATGCGCAACAGCGTGGACTTGCCGGATCCGGACGGCCCGAGCAGGCACACCAGTTCGCCATCGGGAAAGTCCAGGGACAGCGGTTCAATGGCGCTTATGGACCCATACATCTTGGAGATATTGTCGACGCGGAGCGTTGCCATATGTGTATTCTTTCTCTTGGATTGCGCGTCAGCCGCCAAGGCCCCTGGCGAAGGCGTCACCGCCGATAACCTTGCGCGCGAGCAGGATTGCCGCCAGAGACGGCACCCAGAGCATGACGGAGAGGACGGCACCATACTGCACGACCAGCTGATTGTTGATCATCGACATCATCAGCAGCGGCATGGTGCGGATGCGCGGCGCGCCGACGAGCCAGGCGCCTTCCGTTTCATAGAAGGTCCAGACGAAGGTCATCAGCAACGCGGCTGCGATGGTCGGGAGCGCCTGCGGCAATGTGATCGACCAGAAGACCCGGAACGGCCCGGCGCCGACGTCCCGTGCCGCTTCCTCCATCTCGCGGCTGACGGCTCGAAATGCCGCCGTCGGCAGCCAGATCATCAACAGCAGCGTATTGAGGAGTTGAATGATGACCACCCCGGCATAGGTCCCGACCAGGTTCATCGAGAGGAACAGGACCGCGATTGAAATGATAAGCGCAAAGCGGGGAAAGGCATTGGCCATCAGAAAGGACATCATGAATCCGGACTTTCCGGGGAAATTCATCCGCGCGAAGGCATAGGCCGCAGGCAGGCAGATCAAGGCCGACAAGGCCGTGACGATCGCCGAGAGCTGCAGCGACGTGATCAGGGCGGCCCAGACCTCCGGTCGGCCCAGAACGGCGTACCAATATTTGAGGCCCCATTTGGTCGGCAGAATGGCCGGGTAAAACCACTGTTCGGCAAAGGCCCACAGGAAAACGGTGAGGATCGGCAGGGCAACAAACAGGAGGAGGAAGGCGAGAATGATCCAGCCGAAAACATCGAAGCGGCGGTTGAAGGTCATCGGATGTCCTCCGCACGGCGGGTGGAGACCGAGCGCACATAGGCAAGGCCGGCGATGGAGCAGATCATGAAGGTAATGGTCGCCTGCGTGGCGGCCTGGACGGGATCGCGGACACTGGAAAACGTGCGCAGCATGAAGGGACCCATCATTTCCGGAGCGGTCGGCCCGAGCATGAACGGCATCAGCGCCTGCCCGAAAAAGCCCAGGAAGTTGAGCGCCGCGACGATCAGCAGCGAGTGCTTCATCTGCGGCAGGATGATGCTCCGCAGAATGCGCAGCTTGCGCGCGCCGACATCCCTGGCGGCCTCAATCGACGTATCGGAGATATTCGACAGGCCTGAAATGAGGATCAGCAGCGCAAGCGGCATGCCGTCCCAGATCAGCCCGATCACCGGCCCCCAGGGCGTCAGGTAGGGCGAGTGGTAGCCGGTGATCCCGACCCTGGTCAGAAAACTTTGCAGCCAGCCATTCGGCCCCATGTAGCGGATCAGCGCATAGCAGACGATGATGCCCGGCACGAACATCGGAAAAAGTGCGAGGCCCTGGATGAGTGAGGCAAGCCAGCCCCGCGAAAACCGCATGTAGAGCGCGATCGGCAGGTTGATCGCCACCAGCAGCGCCAGGCTTACGAAGGTTGTCCAGAAGGTCCGCATCAGGTTGGCGAGACTGTACGGATCGGAGAAAAAGAAGATGTAGCTGGAAAATGTCAGCGTGGTGCCGCCGTCCGGCGATGTCCTCAGCACCGTGCCGATTATTGTCAGCAGGGCGGGATAGAAAAGAAAGACGGCTATCAGCAGGACGGGCAAGGCGATCAGGAGCAAGCCCTTGAGCTTTGCCGTCAACGTTCGGGCGGCAGCATCCATTGGCCAAGCCTCAGCGCTGAATGGTCGAGGCAACATTGCGATACCAGGCTTCAAACAGCGCCGGCTCCCATGTCGCGGGGAAAATCGGAATGGATTTCGGAGCGACCTTGGCAAATTTCGCCTGCAGCTCGGGTGCCATGAATTCCCATTTGATTCCCGGAAAGCCGCCAAGTGCGGTGACAACCTGGTTCTGCACCTCCGGCGAGATCAAATAGTCCGCAAGCTTGAGGGCCGCATCCCTGTTGGCGGCAACGGTCGGGACCACGATGCCCGAAAAGCCGCCGGTGAAGGCCAGGTCCTGAAGCTGGGCCACCGCCGTCGACGACGGCACAACCCCCTGGCTCATCGCCTGCAGCGCCATGTCGGACCAGGCGACCGTCATCGTGACGGCGCTGCTTGCCAGGAGTTGTATGGATGCCGTGTTGCCGGACGTGTATTCGCCGCCATTATAGAGCGAGGGCGCGATATCCTTGAGGAGTGGCCACAATTTGTCGAACATCGGCTTTGCGGTATCGGCAGTGTAGTTTTCCGGCTGGAAAAGCTCAGGCTTCCTGCCGGTGACTTCCTGCAGCGCGCGCTCGACGAAGCAGGCGCCGGAATCGCCGAGGTCCGGACGGGCATAGGCGAATTGACCCGGATTGGCCTTGATCCAGGTGACCAGTTCCGGAAATGTTTGCGGCACGCTGGCAACCTTGTCGCCATTATACATCAACACGACCTGCGACCCGCGATAGGGCAGAAGCGTCCCGTCCTGCAGGACGACCGGGTCGACCTTTGCGTAATTCTGGAGATTTGCCTTGCTAAAATCGACCCAGAGGCCAGCCTTGATTGAATCCTTGGGATAGAATGGCGATACCGCCTCCAGCATGTCGACCTGGGGATCCTTCCTGGCCTGGAAAGCGGCCATGGCACGGTCGGCCAGCGTGTTCATGGCAGAGCCACCACCGCCCGCGACCAAGTTGAGCGTCACCCCCGAATTGGCCGCCTCGAATCCGGGCTTGACGACCTGGGTCCAGAAATCGATGACATTTGTATCGCTGTTGAAAAAAATGTCCAGCACGCCCGGGGCGGCCGAGGCGATGCGGATGCCGCCAGCCATCATTCCGACACCGGCGGCTGTGGTTGCTTTCAGGAACTGACGTCTTCCGATGTGCATGCTATCCTCCATTTTGCGGGCTGTGAAATGACTTGGCCGCCGATATGTTGCCCTGGCCGTTCCCGTTGACTGCAGATCTCTGCCTGCTCTAATTAAATACTTACCATGAATTTTATCGTCTCTGTCAAGGGCGTAATATCGCATAATTTTGACTGCTCCTACATTTTTCTTTAATTTAACCTGATTTATGTGGCAAAATTGAAAATAACTTATATCCTTGACGATGATTAAATAACTCGGGAGTTTCCAGATGCGGGCCTATCGCGATCGACAGCGTACCCTCGAACAGCTGTCGCGCCACATGGAGGTTTGGGTGGAAGAGCTGCAGGCTTTCGAGATGCGCGCGCGCATTCCTCTGAACGGCTGGCAGTCGACAAACCCGGTGGGCCAGCAACGGCCGATCGCGATCGGCGATGCCTGGGACGACCGGTTTGGCATCCACCGCTTCGAGATGACCGACAGCATCCCTGTGCCCACCGGTGACGGTATCGAACTGCGGCTGGATTTCGGCGGCGAGGCCCTGGTGCGTCTTTATGATGACGAGGGGCACGTCCTGGAGAGCTTTGCTGCCAACCCCTGCCATCGTCGCTTCCAGGTACCGCAGGGGACGTTGCTTCGCATTGTGGCAGAGGTGGCCGCCCGCAGCCTGTTCGGCGTCCCAAACCGTGAGCCGCGTTTTTCAATGGCCGAGATTGTTCTGTTCCATCCGGAAATCCGCGCCTTGCATCGGCGCCTGACGGTGCTGCGCGACACCGCCAACACTGTCGACGATGCGGAACTCTCCCGGACCCTGTTCGAAGCCGCCGAGATTGCCGTCAGTGGCCTGCGCCTTCCGACCGCCACGACCGCCATTGGGCCGCGCGTCGCCGGCAGGCCCTGGGCGCGCGATATCTGGGAGCGCAGTTTCGAACCATCGGACCTGCCTGACGCAATCGGCGAAGAGGCGCTGGCCACGGTGCGGGGCGCTTGCCAGCAACTCGACGCGATGCTCGACGACTTGCGCAAGGCCTATCCAAAACAGGGCGACGTTCTGGTCACCGGGCATGCCCACATCGACTACGCATGGCTCTGGCCGCAGCCGGAGACCGTCCGCAAGATCGTGCGCACATTCAACAGCGTCAATTCGCTGTTGCAGCGCCATCCGGACTTTCACTTCCTGCAATCGTCTTCGCTCTACTACAGGCATGCCGAAGAGGAAGATCCCGCCCTGTTTGCAGACATCCGCAAGCGGGTAACGGAAGGCCGCTGGGAGGTGATTGGCGGGATGCTGGTGGAATGCGACACCAACATGCCCTCGGCAGAGGCTTTCACGCGCCAGTTTCTGCTGGGCCAGCGCTATTTCCAGTCGAGGTTCGGCGTAACCTGCTCCACGGCCTGGCTGCCAGACACATTCGGCTTCACTGGCGCCATGCCGCAGATCATGCGCCATGCCGGTATCGACACGCTGGTCACCATCAAGATCAGCTGGAACGAGACGAACCGCCTTCCGGAAAACCTGTTCCACTGGCAGGGCAACGATGGCTCGCGGGTGCTTGTCCACACGTTCGATGCCTATGACAATGACGGCTACAACATGCTGATGACTCCGATGGCGCTGTGCGAGGTGTGGAAGAAGCATGCGGCAAAGGATCTCGTCTCCACCGTCATCGCCAGCTATGGCTGGGGGGACGGCGGCGGCGGTCCCGACCCGGACCAGATCGAACATATCCCGCTGTTAAACACCATGCCGGCGATCCCGCATGTCCGGCATGGCCGCATACAGCCGCATCTGGATGCGATGCGGGACAGCCTTTCGGATGCAGCCGTGCCGGTCTGGGTCGGCGAACTTTACCTTGAATATCACCGCGCGACGCTGACGACGCAGGGGCGCACGAAGCAACTCAATCGCCGGGCCGAGCACGCGCTCGTCGCGGCAGAAGCCATGGCCGTCATCGATGCGCTGGACGGCGGTGTTTCAGATATGCCGGACCTGGCACAGGACTGGACCCTGATGCTCCGCAACCAGTTCCACGACATTTTGCCGGGCTCCTCAATTCGCGAGGTCTACGCGCAGACCGAACCGGAGCTCGAGGGCGTCGTCTACCGCGCCAATGGCTTTTGTACACAGCGCCTGGAAGCGCTGGCCTCGCGCCGGTCCGGCACGCAGCAGGGACTGCTCGTTGCCAACCTCTCCGGCTCGGCCAAGCGGCAGTGGCAGATAGAAAGCAGCAGCCCCCTGCCCGACGGGATGGCACCACAGCGAACCGAAGCAGGCTATGTCGCCACCTCCAACCGCGCCCTTCAGCCGCTGTCGACAGGCTTTGTTTCGATGCCAGCGGTTACCAATGGCCTCGTCGCTGGGGACGGCTGGATGGAGAATGCCCTGGTCCGCGTGACGCTGGATGCCGAGGGGCGCATATCGAGCCTTTACGACAAGCGTTGCGGGCGCGAACTGATCGACGGTGCCGCCAACCGGTTGCTGGTCTATCGCAACGATCTTCCGCGCAATTTCGACGCCTGGGATATCGAACCCGGCTTCGACCTCAGCGAAGAGGAATTGCTGTCGCTGGAAAGCTGCCGCGTTACCGCATCCGGGCCGCACCTTGCCGAGATCACACTGGTGCGGCGGTTCAGCGCCAGCACAATCACCCAGCGCCTGCGCCTGTGGGCAAACAGTCCGCGCCTGGAGATCGTCACCGATCTCGACTGGCACGACCGGCGCACCTATCTGCGCGCAGCCTTTCCCCTCAACGTGCTGGCCGAGGAGGCGGTGTTCGACCAGGCAATCGGCGTCACCCGCCGTGCCACCCACGACAATACATCATGGCAAAAAGCCCAGTTCGAAGCCTGCGGTCATCGCTTTGTCTCGGTGTCGGAGACAGACTGGGGTGCGGCACTGCTGTCGGCCGACAAATACGGTTTTTCGGCCAAGGGAAGGGTTTTGACAATCAGCCTTGTGCGCGGGCCGATGTTTCCGGACATGCTGGCTGACGAGGGGCATCAGCGCTTCACATATGCCCTGCTGCCGCATGACGGGCGCTGGTGGAGCACCAATGTCCAGGCCGAGGCCGATCTCCTTTGTGATCCGCTGCGCTTCACCGTGGCAACCGCTGATCACCAATACGATGTGGCACCGGTGGCCCTCTGCGACCAGGCCATGCGCCTGCATGCGCTGAAGCCGGCGGAAGACGGTGACGGTTACGTACTGCGGTTCTCCGAAGCGGCTGGCAGGCGTGGCCCTTTTGCAATCTCTCTGCCCGACGGCCACCAAGGACAGGCTACAGACGCGATGGAAACGACCGTCAAGGATATGCCATCCACACTAAAACCCTTCGAACTGGTCAGCATCAGATTTTAGATCGCTGTGACGATGCGGACCGAGGCCAGATGATCGCGGTGGAGATACCGGGTCGCGGTCGCGCCGGTTGAAAGCTTCTGGGTGATCTTGATGTCGGGATGCGGATAGAGCACCAGCTCCGCCCCGCCGGGGGCCGAGAGATTGATCTCGGTTGCGGAATCCGGATAAAGCACCGTCGCGCCATTGGTGGTCTGCTTGCTGGCCCGCTCGCCGGAAGGCGCATAGGCAAGCGTGGTGGTCACCCCGTTCTGGCTGACCGTCGCCAGCCGGTCCGCGCCATCCCAGGTCAGCCTGCGCTGCCCGTCGCCGAGCAGGTTGCCATCGTTGTCATAGCTGAGCGTCTTCGTGCCGATCTGGCCGGGCGCATGCGGCCTTGGGCCGGAGCCCGGCGGATAGACATAAAGCCCCGCCACCCGGCTGCGCGAGGTGAGGTTGCCATTCGGCTGGTAGGTATAGGTCTCGCCGAGGACGGGCGTGCCGGAGGGCTACGCGGCTCTCCAGTAGAGGCGAAGTCCGTGTCAGGGCAGTGAGGGGTGAATACCGTTTATGTACATACCGCTTTAACTTAATATACGCCCTATCCCAGATAGAAATTCCTGACAGCTTCCAGCGCTTTGCTGTCATCTGATATCAATTCATTTTCAACTCTCATGTACTTTACACCTAAAATATGTATCTTCTTGGTTTTTCGGGATGCTATTTTCACCAGATGCTTATAGAATTTTTTCAACTCCTCGGAAGGCTTGACGAAGTCGCCATTTTCATCTTTGAAAAAACTCCCATAACCAATAGTTACCATAAAAACCAAGCAAAAATCATATTTTATTGGATTTGTAAGTATATTTACACATCCCCCGCCAGAAGACCCGTCTACTACATAATACAGAGGATTATTAGGATTCGACATTCTTTTTATCACAAAATCCCCCGTAGAAAAGGCGGGGCTTTTCACATAAATGGACTGATAGCTGCCGCTTATGATCATGAGGACATCACCCATATCGCGCATGACACGGTCCTCCCCAGTAATAGCAATATCGCAGCCATCGCATCCAGTATAGAGCAACTCTGTTAGCCGCTCTTTTGTTATAATAAGCTCAACCACTGCCATCACGCGCTCCCAGCACCTTATTTCTTCTTGGTGGTATCCAAAGGTGGCTTGCGATCTGCACCTCCACCATCACTCTTCCCTTTTCCCTGTCCTTTTCCAACGCCATATGTTTCATTCGGGATGCCTAGCGCATCGTACTCGGCCTCGCGTTGCCTGTTTCGCTTGTGCGTCGGATTTCTTTCCGCTTCTTTGATACTCACCGTTTTGCCGTTTTCTACCGTTTGGACGTCTGGACGGCGGTTGCTCGAAGGATATCCTTGAATAGGCAATTCCGTATCCACTTTTTGACCAGGCTTCGCTTCTTTTTCAGCCTGAGCCTTTAATTCCTCAACTTTTTGCTGGTGATCAGGACTTCCCTTCGCACCGTTGGGATTTGGTGCTTTTTTGGCTGTTTTTGCAATGCTCGCAGCATCTTCAACCTTGTTCAAAGCGCGAGCAACCTTGCTCGCACCTGCCGGAACGCCGGGTACCATGGCGGCTACAGCATCGACGCCCAGGTCAACCCAGCCATCTTTCCATGCTTCGTCATCGCTTTCGACGTAGCCGTAGGTGATCTTGCCAACATCATACGCGATGCTGGCTGCATCCCAAAAAGTATCGACGATATGCCCATTCGGATCGCTCAAATTGACGGGATCATTCTCTGCATAGGCATATCGGTTGGTGCCGACGCCGGGCAGGTTGGGGTCCCAGTCGTCGGGTGAGATGAAGCGGGCGAAGGCGGGGTCGTAGTAGCGGGCGTGGAGGTAGAGGAGGCCGGTTTCGGGGTCGAAGCGCTCGCCGATGTAGTTTCTGGCGGTCTGCATCGCCGGATTGGTGGCCTCGCCATAGGCGGCATAGGCGGTCTGCTCGACGGTATTGCCGGCCTGGTCGGTGACGATGCGGACCGAGGCCAGATGAACGCGGTGGAGATACCGGGTCGAAGTCGCGCCGGTTGAAAGCTTCTGGGTGATCTTGATGTCGGGATGCGGATAGAGCACCAGCTCCGCGCCGCCGGGGGCCGAGAGGTTGATCTCGGTTGCGGCATCGGGATAAAGCACCGTCGCGCCATTGGTGGTCTGCTTGCTGGCCCGCTCGCCGGAAGGCGCATAGGCAAGCGTGGTGGTCACCCCGTTCTGGCTGACCGTCGACAGCCGGTCCGCGCCATCCCAGGTCAGCGTGCGCTGCCCGTCGCCGAGCAGGTTGCCATCGTTGTCATAGCCGAGCGTCTTCGTGCCGATCTGGCCGGGGGCATGCGGCCTTGGGCCGGAGCCCGGCGGATAGACATAAAGCCACGCCACCCGGCTGCGCGAGGTGAGGTTGCCATTCGGCTGGTAGGTATAGGTCTCGCTGAGCGCGGGCGTGGAGAAGGGCTACGAGATCGGTTCCGGGTTTCCGTCACGTCGGGCAGAAAGCGTATCTTTGCATCTAATGTAGCTATCCGTTGAAAAATTCACTCCCTCCAATATTGCTAAAGTGGCGCAATTTCGAATACCGCCATTTAATTCATCAACACTAATAGGGCTCTCTGGTGATGCAAGTTTTTCGTAAGCGTGCATTTTCTTGGACGGAACTTTGTGAACATCACTCCAATCGAAAGCAAATATTCCACGCTCAGCTAAACTATTGAAGTCAGCCAAATGACGAGCATCGTTGCCATCGACAGACCGCGAGACAATCGGTAACTCCATTAATGCATCGCCCACATCAAGTATATCTCCGTATTTTTCGGACAACACCACTCTCGGAATCGGCGCAAAACCGGCAGTAAAAAAAGCTCCGATGTTTCCAAATATATCTGAAGCCACCCATAAACAATCGATACCAATCGGATAGTTATAAAGTCGTCCCTCATCCATTTCACCTCTCCTCCTCGTCAAACCCTGCCCATGATGGAAATGCGGATCTGCCATATGTTGATTGGCATCTGGTGCAAATATCAACTTCTTTCATCGTACGAGGCCTGAGAGCCTGACTCGAAAAGGTTTCAATAATATCGGTACCTTGCCAAGCGTCGCGTCAGGACCCTGATGTGGGCGATAGTGATCCATGCCTGGGCTGATGCGATGGATTTCTCCCAATCCTTGGCCAGTCGCCGACATCTGCCAAGCCATGCGAAGGTGCGCTCCACGACCCAGCGACGCGGCAAAACCTCGAAGCCCTTGGCCTTATCGGTCCGCTTCACGATCTGGAGAGTGAACGCAGCGATCTTTTGCAGTGCTCCCTTCAGCTTCGGTCCGGCATAACCACCGTCGGCGAAGATATGTTTCAGCCAGGGCCAGCGCTTGAGAATGGTTTTGAGAACGGCAGGTGCACCATCGCGATCCTGAATATCGGCGCTGTGAACCACGAGGCCGACCATCAGTCCAAGCGTGTCGACGACGATATGGCGCTTGCGTCCCTTGATCTTTTTGCCCGCGTCATAGCCTGAAATTCCGCCGCTTTCCGTGGTTTTCACGCTTTGACTGTCGATCACGCCCGCAGATGGCGAGGCTTCCCGTCCTTCCAGTTCACGCGCCTCCATCACCAGATGGTGGTTGATCCGGCCCCATAACCCTGTCGCTCGCCATTCGTAGAAATAGGACTGTACGGTTGTGAAAGGCGGAAAATCCTTCGGCAGCATCCGCCACTGGCACCCCGTTGTCGCCATGTACAGCAACGCATTCACGACCTCGCGAAGATCCGTGCTGCGCGGCCTGCCCAATCGCTTCGCTCCAGGCAGCCAAGGGGAGATCAATCCCCATTCCCTGTCCGTCAGATCGCTTGCATACCGCCTTGCGCCTCGGGCATATTGCCGACGGGTGAAATCAGTCCAGCTCATTGTGGTCTCCGTTCGTCGTAAGCAAACAAACAGAATCACAACTGGCTGATTTCACTCAACTCTTTTTCGGTCAGGCTCTAAGGCATGGACTTAAAGCCAATCAGCAAATCAGGGCAGACGGCCTTTGCCGGAGGGATACGAACCTGCTCGCCGCCATCATCATCTTTTGGAATACCATGAAGCTGGGTGAACCATCTGCTTGCGCGCCTCTTCGGACTGCAAAAGGTTAACAAAGTCTGAAATCCACCCCGTTCAGGGGAGAATTGCGGTCTGTTAAAATCTTTTCGACAAGCCCAGTTTGACTCCTTTCAGCGCGGAAGACTGACCCCGGTTGGTACAGGTCAACACTCTGATCAATTTGCCGCTTCTTCGGCGTGGCGGGGTCAGCCTTCGGTGCCGATGGTAGGGTCAAATGCAACGCCGGTACACAATCGGCGACAGTTTGCGGATCGTCATGTCCTCGATCATCCGCCGGCGTAGAGGGCTTATCTTACTAATGGTAATCTCCCGTTCAAAGGTTGGCCAAAACAGTCAATCCTTCAAACCAGAGCCACGCCATACAAATCAGATGCGCCAATTGCCGCACAAGCGGCTAAGTTCAATCCTCAATATGATTCCGTGTTCACCGGACCTGCTCTAAATTATATATTATCCTGAAATACATTCTTATGTAAGAATACTCTTATTTCATCAAGCAGAATTTCCCTATTAAATGGTGGAAACAAGTCATGAAAATATTCATCATTCCCAGACATACTTAACGCATGCATGGTAATATACGAATCCTCCAAAAATGTTATTCGGCTCATTACTTTACCTCCCAAAATATCAACATACCCTCCTCCTTCCATTTCGCTGTTCACAATTTCGATTTGTAGATTTAGCTCTGTTGTCTCCGCTTCCACGACCGACAATATTAGCTCTTTCAACGAGTTCGAGTCCTTTTCCATTATTTCATTCCTGTCACTTCGAGGTCAAAGAATGTCGGCATTTCCGGAGGAGTCAATCCCTTAGCGATCGCCATCCTACCGTAAATGGAGTTTGGTCCCGGAATGGATACCCTGTCTGTGGACGAACGCCTGACAGAAGCCCCCGGAACATTGAATTCTGCATAAACATGGCCAGGCTTTGCCTGCTTTTCGAAATTGCTTTTGTCTGCAGGGAACGCTACATGCGTTAGAGTAGAATAGCTTTCCTGTACCTTGCCGGAAGCAACCATTTTGCCCAACTCTTCTTTTGACATCCACCTTCCTACGCGTACTGTGTCATCAATATCTTCTGTCCCTGCAAGGCTCCAAATCCCTCCAAGCAAGGTAGCGCCCGCGTAAAAGGAAAAATTGTTCCTATTCAAATCGAGGTCATGCAGAGATATATTCGGAAATGTTGCGCTTGGGTTATTTCCAGAAATATAATCTGAGTATAAGTGCTCTTCTCGCGCTGCCAATTCATGGTGCCGATCATCCATGATACGATCAATCGTATCCTTATCCCCAAAATAAGTTGCTTTCTCCAGATTATTACGTTGCTCTTTGTAGTGTTGCTCCGCTTGGCTTTCGTGTTTTTCTTTGCCGGTTTTTGCATCGACCTGGGTTTCACCGCCATCCTGATGCCCGTTCGGATCGCTCAGATTGACGGGATCATTCTCTGCATAGGCATAGCGGTTGGTGCCGACGCCGGGCAGGTTGGGGTCCCAGTCGTCGGGTGAGATGAAGCGGGCGAAGGCGGGGTCGTAGTAGCGGGCGTGGAGGTAGAGGAGGCCGGTTTCGGGGTCGAAGCGCTCGCCGATGTAGTTTTTGGCGGTCTGCATCGCCGGATTGGTGGCCTCGCCATAGGCGGCATAGGCGGTCTGCTCGACGGTATTGCCGGCCTGGTCGGTGACGATGCGGACCGAGGCCAGATGATCGCGGTGGAGATACTGGGTCGAAGTCGCGCCGGTTGAAAGCTTCTGGGTGATCTTGATGTCGGGATGCGGATAGAGCACCCGTTCCGCGCCGCCGGGGGCCGAGAGGTTGATCTCGGTTGCGGCATCGGGATCAAAGCATTTTCAAGCGAAGTGGGGACCGGTTCGCGCTTAAGAAAATGCGCAAGAACAAAAAAGACTGCGCACCGTCGCGCCATTTGTCGTCTGCTTGCTGGCCCGCTCGCCGGAAGGCGCATAGGCAAGCGTGGTGGTCACCCCGTTCTGGCTGACCGTCGCCAGCCGGTCCGCGCCATCCCAGGTCAGCGTGCGCTGCCCGTCGCCGAGCAGGTTGCCATCGTTGTCATAGCTGAGCGTCTTCGTGCCGATCTGGCCGGGCGTCGGGGCGCAACAGCGTTAGGCGAATACCGTTTACGTACATAGATGCATCAATTACGAAGTTCATACCAAACAAGTTATTGTGTCATTTTCATTTTCCCTTCAATAAATATTCTTAATTCGTCATATTTTTGTTTCTTTGATTCTGTGTAAATTTTAGAAAGTTCGTCGAGAGATACTCGTCCTCCTTTCTGAAGGTATAGAAGAGCTAATTTGTCATCTATTACAGGATCGGCATCGCACACAGTATTAAATATGTATGAAGCCGCTCTGGAATCTGGAATATCCTCGAAATTAATTGGATTTCCATTCCAAGACTGCAGTTTACCATTTTTCACATATATGCATTGAGGATACCGCTATGGGCATTGTAGTAATAATATATTTGCGCCATAAAAATAACACAGGAAATAGCAACAATATACATTTTTTTATTCGCCAACATAACGCGCTCCACCCCAATCATGATATTCTGGGTACATATGTCCGAATTCATTTGACCCAAAATTTGATGCTTTTACACCAAAATGAGATGCGTAAACAGACCGTGTAATGTTTCCCGATTTGTCAATGTTGGTAACGATACCAGTATGGCCTGTTGCATCAGAATAGTTAGCACTCGCGGCCACAATATCACCTGGATGATAATTTTGAGGACCAGTGTGAGAAAATCGATCAAAATTCCCTACAGACCAATCCGCTGCTGTTGGTGCGTGGCCGATGCCCAAGGAAGTAAGCAGAGAGGATTGAAATGTATTTCCGAATAAATGGGCGGTCTGTCAGGTTCTTATTGAACCAGACAGAGTCCAAGAAAATTTGTTTTCGTTTGTCTTTTCGGGAAAACACGCAAACGACGTTTTGCGTCTGGAATCCGGTTTTCCCGCTCAAACTCGCTTGAGCGGGCGAACGTATTCGCGCGAAAAGACAAACGAAAGCAAAGAAAATGAGAGCCCGTCGGGTTCAATGTGAACCTGGCAGACTCCAAGGGCCAGGAGTCCGGTTGAACGCAGGCAGGAGCCTGCCTGGTTCACATTCAACCCGACGGGCTCCAGATCCACCTCATGACGGCTCACGCCCCAGCCTTGCGATAGAGGGCGGCGAGTTGGGTGGGTGATGACGGCAGTTCCGGCACCACGACAAGCGTCGAGATCTGGCCGCGTTTGAAGGCCTTGAGGAAGGGCTGGTAGTCCTGGAAGGCGACGCAGCCGTGCGAGCCGATCCGGCCGCGCAGCAAATTGGTATGGGTCAGCAGCCCGGTCCGGTTTTTCGGGTCACGACCATCGATCGAGGTCATCCGGATGGCTTCCACACCGTAGAACCGCTTTTCGCGCATCGACAGGCGATAGGTGCCGGCAGGCGTCGGGCCCCGCATGGCGACATTCTCGTAGCGCGGATTGTCGCGCATGTTGCCGATGCCGGAATGGGCGCGCAGCTTTGTTCCGTCAGGCAGATAGACGGTGGCATTGGACACATCGTAGATCGCGACCTTCGCGGCATTTCCCTGCCACGCGCCGGTGCTGGCCTTGTGATTGAACAGATCGCCAAACAGCGAGCGCCCGGGTTTTGCGACCGCGACATCCTGTCTGTTGCCGAGGCTTTTGCGTGCAGCAGGCTTTTGGTCGGCGGACTTCGGCCCGGGGGCGGCGGTTTCGGTCAGCGGCCTGGTTTCCGGCAGCGGGATCTCGCCGGGAAGTGCCACCGCCTCGTCCGGATCTTCCTTCGGCAGCACGAGATCGAAGGGCTCGCTGTCATCGGCCGGAACATCTTCCACCAGTGCGGTGACCAGAGATGGCCTGGCATCGGTCTTTTCCTGCGGTTCTGCCGGCGTTTTGACGGGCACGGCCAATGCCAGCAGCGTCGCGGCCTCAGCCCTCTTGCGCTTTTCCGCCAGCGCCAGCTGGACGGCGAGGCTGCGCTGATGCGCCTTGCGGATGGCATCGTCGGTCAGCCGGGCCTCCCGGAGCTCGCTTTCGGTTGGTTGCAGGAAGCGTGATGATTTGACGGCTTTGGGCGCGGGATCGAAACGGCGTGTGTCAGAGGCCACCAGCTTGAGATCGAATGTACCTTCGGACAGGGTGTGCGCCGCCTCATGCATGGCACTCAGCGTCGAGGCGAGACCCCAGACAGATCCGGCAGCAAAGCTGCAGGACAGCAGGGCACCAAGAACGAAGCTTCGGGAAAGACCCCGGCCGGATTTTGCGGCGGAACGCGCAGACTTGTTCACAGACGCCATGACACAGATACCCGATACTCGTTACGTGACGCGGACATGAAACACGGGTCCGCCGGTCGTTACACTGCCCGGCCCTGCGGAGAATGACCTGCCGCACCTGCACCGAACGGGTAAACTATGAACAAATATGGTAATCAAATCCTAAACGGGCCGTAGCCGCTGGATGGAAAATTCGGGTTGGGGAACCGTTTCGGCGACCGGCAGGCGGTGCTCATCCTGTCGCCGCAGCGAGGCAAAATCAGGGCGGGCGGTGCCTTTTATCCCGAAACCGTCTTTCCTCCAGAGCAGCAATGCTGTGGCTTGAAGGCGGTCCCGTCCCCGTCCTGCCTGTCCCCCGTCCTGCCAGTCACTCCGGCTCGCCGCGCTCCATCTGACCTGTCCGGATGGTGGCCTGGGCCAAAAGGTTGCGGAAGGTGGGGCATTCCATGTGGGAGGGTGCTGCGCAATCGGCGATATGGCGGAGCGTATCGCGCAATACCGCAAGTTCGCGGATCTGGTCGTCCAGCCTGTTGGCCCGGTCAAGCAGGAGGGGTCGGGGAAGGTCCGGCAGTCCGTCCCTGCCGAACATCCGGCCAATCTCCCCCAGCGAAAAGCCGGCCGATTTCGCCAGGGCAATCAACTTGAGCTGCAACAGCACTTCAGGCGGAAATTGCCGGCGCAAGCCACGCCGCGCGACCGAGGTAATCAACCCGGTTTCCTCATAGTAGCGCAGCGCCGAAGGCTTCACCCGGCTGCGCGACGCGACCTCGCCGATATCCAGAAATTTCATGCTTGACCTCAAGTGGACTTGAAGTGGCACTGTGACGGCGAACGGTCATTCAAGCAAGAGGTCAAGGACATGAAACAAGGGAAATCGGGGTTCGGCAATGCCGCGCAACGGCGCATGACCATCACGCTGGCGCTGGCCATGCTGCTGGCGTCACTCGGCACCAGCATAGCCAATATCGCGTTGCCGTCGCTGGCGACGGCATTTTCGGCACCGTTTGCGCAGGTGCAGGCTGTGGTGGCTGGCTATCTCGCAGCCCTGACGGTGACGGTCATTGTCGCCGGCCGGCTCGGCGACCGGTTCGGGCTGAAGCGCGGGCTCACCGGCGGCCTTGGCCTGTTTGCCATGGCCTCGCTGCTGTGCGCCGTTGCGCCGGGCCTGTGGTGGCTGGTTGGCGCGCGTGTCCTGCAGGGCATTGGCGCGGCCTTTCTCATGACCCTGTCGATGGCCCTGATGCGCCAGACTGCGGCACCGGCGCAGCTTGGACGGGCGATGGGACTGCTGGGCACGGTCTCGGCGCTCGGCACGGCTCTCGGCCCCGCGCTCGGCGGCCTGCTGATCCCGCTTGCCGGCTGGCAGGGGCTGTTCTGGCTGCAACTGCCTCTGGCGCTCATCGCCCTGGTGCTGGCCATCACCACCCTGCCCGGCCATGCCGGCAAGACGAACGTCCCATCCGCAAGCCTGTCCTGCGTGCTCGACAGGACACTCGTGCCCAACCTGCTCATCAACGGACTGGTTGCCGCCGTGATGATGACGACGCTGGTGGTGGGCCCCTTCTACCTCAGCCTGAGGCTGGGCCTGTCGGCAGCACAGGTCGGCTTCATCATGGCGGTCGGGCCTGTCATCTCGATACTCAGCGGCCTGCCCTCCGGCAGGCTGGTCGATGCGATGGGAAGCACCAGGGTCCTGACATCGGGGCTTGTTCTCCTGGCGGCGGGCGCATTGCTTCTCGCCTTTTTGCCAAACCTGTTCGGCGTCCCTGGCTACCTGCTGCCGATTTTCCTGCTGACGCCCGGCTACCAGCTGTTTCAGGCGGCGAACAACACGGCAACGCTGGCGGATGTGTCCGCAGACCGGCGCGGCACGGTTTCGGGCGTGCTCAACCTGTCGCGCAATACCGGACTTATGGCAGGCGCATCGGGAATGGGAATGCTCTTCGCCTTCGGGGCAGGAACAGGCAAACTGTCCGGGGCAGGACCAGCGGCCATAGCCAGCGGCATGCAACTGACATTCCTGACTGCGGCGGGCATGATCGCCATCGCCCTTGCCATTCATCACCACTCCGGCAGGTCCCGGCCAAAGGCACCGCTTGCCGCCCTGCCACCAGCCCCTGCCGGCAGGCGCCCGGAGGCGCGCCGGTAAGATCGACGGCCATGTCCGGCTGGAGGGCTGCGCTGCGGCTGCCAGCGGCAGGCGCTCCCCATTGCTTGCCGGCCTGACCTTACCGGTGTGGCCCCACCGGCAAAACGCTGTCGACCAGGATCATGCAGCCTTCGAGGCCGTCGCGGACGGCCTCTTCGTCCTGACGGCGTTGCCAGTCGAGCCAGAGGCCGTCGAGAGTGGCCATGATGGTATTGGAGAGCAGCGGGATCTTTTGGAGGGAGGCGCCGCGCTCCAGAGCGAGTTCGCCGAGGATGGTGGAAAGGCTGTCGCGGTATCGCTGATAGAGGGCCAGTTCGGTGGCGGCGATTTCCTCATGGAACAGCGCCGCCGACCAGAGATCGATGCGCAGGCGAATATAGTCCTTCCTGAGAAGGCCTGCGGTAAAGCCCGTGTTGAGGAATGCCGTCAGGCGATCCAGCGGCGCTGTCCCGGCTTTCTCCATGTCCTCAAGGGTGGCTGCAAACAGGAGATGGGAGGCGTGCTTGTAGGTCTCCACCAGGACTTCATTCATGTCCTTGAAATTATAGGTGATATGCCCCAGAGAAATTCCGGATGCCCCGGCGATTTTCCGCGCCGTCAGCCTGGCATGGCCAAATTCCTGCAGGCATCTGAAGGCCGCCTCGATGATTTCCGCGCGGCGCTCCCCCGTCGAAAGATAGATGCGGCCCGCGCCTGCTTTTCTGACCACCCCTCACCCCTTCCCGTTCCATCCGCAGCCATCCCTATACCAAAGATCACCATCCTGACAGCCCTTTGAAAAAGCCGGTTGACAGCAAAACATGCACAGGCGTACAAGATTTGTACAAACGTACAATATTGCGGAATCTTTCATCGGGGGAGCCGAAAATGGGCGATGTCCCTGCGCCTGACATCACCTGGCATCAGGCCGGAGCCTGCGACCGGCGGATGTTCCGCGACATGCTGGGATCGTTCATGACGGGTGTCACCGTTGTTGCGGCTGAGGGCGGTGACGGCAGGGTATGTGCCTTTACCGCCAATTCCTTCACCTCCGTCTCGCTCGATCCGCCGCTGGTGCTGGTGTGTCTGGCAAAATCCGCATCGAGCCTTGAGGCTTTCTCAGTTGCTGCGGCCTTCAGCATCAACATCCTCTCCGAAGGACAAAGGGAGGTCTCGGCCACCTTCGCCACCCGGGGCGAGGCGAAATCCGCAGCCCTGCAGGCGCTGGCGAGAGATGGCGTACCCTATGTGCCGGGCAGTCTGGCCACCATGGTCTGTTCCCGGCGGCAGGTGATCGATGCCGGCGACCACGTGATCCTGCTGGGCGCAGTCCAGCGCTTTGCAACATCCGGCGGCGATCCGCTCGGCTATTTCCGGGGCAGCCATGTGTCCTTTGGACTGGCGGAGCGGCAATTGCAGCTGATGCCGCCTGCCCTGCGTGTCGGCGGACTGCTGGAGGTGGACGAGCAGATTCTCCTGTGCCGCAGGCCCGGTGCCGCGATCTGGGACCTGCCGATGATCCCGGCGACCCGCGGCCAGACCCACAGCGCCGCCCTGGCGCTGCTGTTTGAACGCCTTGGCCTCAAGGCGCGGTCGTCGTTTCTCTATTCCCTCCATCAGCAACCGGGCGAGGACCTCACCACGCTTGTCTTCCGGATGGAGACGGAGGATCGGCATCCTGTCCCGGGGACCGGGGCTCCCGATCTCCGCTTCTTCGGCGCTGACGATCAGCCCTGGCGGCTGGTGCGCGGCGGGATGATGCAGGGCATGCTGCACCGTTTCTTTCGCGAGCGGGCTGCCGGTGCGCCCGGCATGCACTGCGACACGGCGGACGGCGGACGTGTCTCGCCGCTGGCACCGGTCCCGACCCATTGGACGCAGTGGCTGGCCGGGCTTGCCCGCAGCCAGATGTCCTGAACGACCCCGATGTCGTGAACGACAAGGATTGACCTTTGATGGATTTCAACCATTTCCTGTCCAGCTACCTGCCGGATCCCGCCTATGGCGGCACACGGCTTTACCGCGACATGATCGAACAGGCCCTTCAGGCGGAAAAATGCGGCTATCGCGGGGTGTCGATCCCCGAGCATCACCTGATCAATATCCTGCTGATCCCCTCCCCCCTCCAGATGGCGGTGAAAATCGCGACCCTGACCTCCCGGATCGAGCTGGTGACCTCCATCGCCGTGCTGCCGATCCGCGACATGCGGGTCTTTGCCGGAGAGGTGGTGCAGGCCAGCATCCTGTGCGACCAGCGGCTGGTGCTGGGGGTCGGGCGCGGGGCCTTTGCCTATGAGGTGGGCAGGCTCGGCACGCCCATCGGCGAAACCAGGCCGAAATTCGAGGAATCGCTGGCGGTCCTGCAGGCCCTTCTGACCCGCGAGGAGGTGTCCTGGGAGGGTAACTACTATCGTTTTGATCCCCTCACCATCATGCCCAGGCCGGAAAGGCCGATAGAGCTGATGCTGGCGGTCATGGTGCCGGAGGGCATCTATCACTCGGCCCGCAAGGGCTATCACGTCCAGACCACGCCGCTCGGTGCCTCCATGGATGTGCTGCTGGAACAGACCCGTGCCTTCCATCGCGGCAGGCAGGACTGCGGCCCCCTGCTGGCGCGCAACCGGCTTTCGCTGCAACGCGGTATCTATCTGGCAAGGAACAAGGCGGATGCGCGCGAAAAGCTGGAACGCGCCCATGACTATTACAAGCGTTTCGACAATGTCTATTCCGGCCCCGGCCTGGTCCACAAGGGCGCCATCACGCCGCTGCCGCGCAACCAGACCGTCGAAGAGCTCGGGCAAAGCCTGCTGATCTGCGAAGCGGGCGAGATGATCGAGCGGCTCGGTGCCTATCAGGTGGCCGGGATCGACGAGATCATCGTGACCTCAAACTATGGCCAGAGCCAGTCGGACACACTGAACATGATGGAACGGTTCTCCGCGACCGTGATGCCGCATTTCAAGGGTTCCGGGCAGAAATCCGTAGCGTGAAAAGGAGAGAGACAATGCCAGTCATCAGGGTAGACATGTTTGCCGGACGCAGCGACGACGAGAAGAAGGCGCTGGCAAAGGGCCTGACCGAGGCCTATGTGCAGGCTTGCGGCGGCAAGCCGCAATCGGTCTGGGTTCTGTTCGAGGACAGGGTGAAATCGAACTGGGCGATTGGCGGAGAGCTGTGCTCCGGGCTTTTCCCCGACGTCCCGAAGACGGCTGCGGAGTGAGCGGGATCATGTCCATCAGGCCTTCACCGAGAAATTTGTCGCCGCCACGCTGCGGTTTCAACCGGGCAACGGCCTTGCGCCCGAAACCACGATGGGGCCGCTTGCCAGCGAGCGGCGGGTTGCGGCCATGGAAATGCTGGTCGCCGATGCGATCTCAGCCGGGGCGCGGTTGCGCGCCGGAGGGCATCGCATTGGCAATATCGGCAATTTCTTCGCGCCAACCGTGCTTGCCGATGTGCCGGAAACCGCCCGGATCATGAATGAGGAACCCTTCGGGCCTGTCGCCATCATCAACCGGGTATCCGGTCTCGAGGCCGCCATCACGGAGGCCAACCGCCTGCCCTTCGGCCTTGCCGCCTGCGGATTCGCGTCGTCCGCCAGGGTCGTCCATGCGCTGGCAACGCAGGTGGAAGCGGGCATGACGAGCATCAATCACAATGGACTGGCCCTCCCCGAAGTCCCCTTCGGCGGCATCCGCGACTCCCGCTATGGCAACGAAGGCGGATCGGAGGCGCTGGAGGCCTACCTCACCACCAGATTCGTCAGCCTGAGGGTTTGACGAGCAGGCCAGCCCGGCCTCACAATTCTGGTGCAGGGCGACCCGTCACCCGGCCGGATGCCTGAGGCGATTGGGGCGGCGGGTGTTGGCAGGGGGCTGTTTTCACAATGGTCTGCTCCGACCCCGTTTTTCGTATATGTAGATGTCTTCATGTTTGTTGCACTTGGATCGGGACCGTGGCACATCTCCTGACCATCATGGGGTGCATCTGCGAATCGGAGTTCATGCGTTGGGTCTCAGCCTTGCAAAGATCGAAGCCATTGCGCCAGATCAGGGCTCTCTCTCTGCCGCGCGCAAGTTGACGACGGCCTCCAGCTGGCCGTCGATTGCCGAGGATGGCGCGGGTCTACTCTGGGGCGAATGCCAGGGCTCCGGGGCAACGCCCTATCGCATCTCGGTGACGGAAGCAGATGCCGGCTACACCTGCAATTGCCCGAGCCGGAAATTTCCATGCAAGCATGCGCTGGCGCTGATGTGGATGCGGGTCGAGGGCAAGGTCGCCTTTGCGCCTGGCACGCCACCCGCCTGGGTAACGGACTGGCTGTCGAGACGCCGCGGCTCGTCGGCACCGAAGGCGGCAGACGACCTGCAGGGCGAAAAACCGGAAAGATCCGTCGCGGCGGTCACCGACGCGGAGGAAGCCATCGATCCCAGGGCGCAAGCCCGTGCTGCCGCCGCCCGCGAGCGCAACCGGCTGGAGCGGGAATCCGCCATTGCTGCCGGTCTCGACGAACTCGAAATCTGGCTGGCCGATCAGGTCGATGCGGGCCTCGCCGGCTTTCCGGCAAAGGCATCGGCGGCCTGCCGCGTAATGGCACAACGGCTGTTCGATGCAAAGGCACCGGGTCTGGCGCTGATGGTGGATACGCTGCCTGCCCGGCTGTTCGCCCTCGCGCAAGCGGCGCGGCCGCTGGCCGCCGTCCAGGAGCTCGGCATGCTGCATCTGCTCCTGCAGGCCTATCGCCGGCAGGCGCACTTGCCGGGACCGCTGATGCACGACCTGCGCCAGACGGTCGGCTGGACCGTAACGCGGGAGGCGCTGCTTGCCGTCCCCGGCATTGTCCGCCACACCGCCACCTGGCGGGTCTGGGCGACCCGGTCCGAAGTGCAGCCAGACAAATTGCGGCGGCTTGAAACCTGGCTTTACGGCAACGGCCAGCATGCGGTGCTGATCGACTATGTGCCGGTGAAGACCGGGGCTGCGGCGGGCGGTTTCAGTGTCGGTGACATGTTCGATGCGGAACTTGCCTATTACCCTTCGCCCGTTCCGTTGCGCGCCGTCATCGTCCGTCAGTTGACGGGAGCGGTCGCCAGCACGGATGCCATCGCCTTTCCGGATCAGGATCTGGCAACGGCCCATGCCGCCTATGAGACGGCACTTTCAGAAAAGCCGTGGCTTGGCGATTTTCCACTGTGCTTTCGCGGCGCGCGCATCCGGCGGGCGGGGGAGCGCCTGCATGTGACCGGACAAACCGTGTCGCTGCCGCTCGCGCCATCACAATCCGCCACGGCCTGGCCGCTGCTGGAATTTGACGCGATTGATGGTGCCGGTCTCTGGGACGGGACGGCGCTGACCCTCGGCTGGACGGAAACCCCGCTTGGACGGTGGACGGCATGAGGCAGCACCTGACGCAGGTGATCCTGCCACAGCTTCTCTCCGGGGCCCGCAATGGTCTGGCACTGGCCCCCATCGCGGCACAGGAGCCGTTGCAGGCCCTCAGCCTCGCCGGTCAGGCGCTGCGTTTCGAGCCGCCGGTCCAGCCCGGGCGGTTTCAGGTCGAAGACAGGATTGATGATCCCCGTGCGATCATTCCCGAAGCTGCCCGCAGGCCGCTGATGCGGCTGCTGGCCACCAGAAGCCTGGCTCTGCAGCCCGCAGAGGTCAGGATCGTTCAGGTCCTTGCCGAAAGACGCCTGCGGCTTCACCCGTTCGACATGCCGAAGCTTGAAAAATTTGTCCAGGTTCATGCTGAAATGCTGGGCGGCCAGGCGCTGGCCTTTTGCGAGCGGGACGTCGCCCCGCACAAGAAACAGACCTATTTTGCGCCGGATGCCCTGACCGACGAGACATGGATGCGGGCGACACCGGCGATCCGCCGACGCTATGTGGACGCGCGGCGTGCGGCCGATCCTGCCGTCGGCCGGGCACTTGTCGAAGCGGTCTGGGGCGGTGAAAATGCCGATGGCCGCCTGCGGCTGCTCAGCTGCCTTCGGGCCGGCCTCTCGGTCGAAGACCGGCCTTTCCTGACCGGTCTTGCCGGGGACAAGAGCCAGCAGGTCCGCGATCTCGCCCAAAAATACCTTTCGCGCCTGCCCGGGTTCGACGGGCCCAACCCCGCCCTGTCGGCCCTGCTTGACAGGATCAGGCGTGGCACGACCGGCCTGATCTTCAGGAAGCCGACGCTGGCGCTGGAACGGTCGGCCACGGTGCAGGAAACCGACGCTCCCGGCTGGGTCTGGCTCTCTGTCGGCGATGTCGGACTGGACGAACTGGCCCAAGCCCTGTCGCTCACCCCCGTCACGATGGCCGAGGCAGCGCATGGCGACCCCCTGATGGCCTTCGGCTGTCTTGTCATGGCATCGGCTGAAAAACGGTTCGACCTGCTGGAGATGATCATCGCTGGCCAGGGCAACACGATGTGGGACATGTTCAACAGCACCCAGTTCGAGCGTCTGATCGCCTATTCGCCTGCCGAGCGCCACCGTTGGGCAGATACCCTTGTCCGGCCGGAATTGTGGGGTGCCGACGACAGCCTCTGGCCCCTCGTCCGACTTGTGAAATTGCTGGACGGCCCGGCATCCGACAGGCTTTTTCAATCCATCCTGCGGTCCGTGCCCTTCCAGCTGACCCGAAGCAACCCGGACAGGATGCAGGACCAACATGCCATGAGCCTTGCCCTGCTCTGCCCGTCGGACCGGCGCGACCTGCTGCGCAGACATGTGTCGGAATTCGAGCCAGCCAGGACCGCCAACGCCCTTCTCCTTCTCGACATCATGGACATTCTGGAGACCGCCGCCCATGTCTGACGCCCAAATCCGCCACGCCGCCGAGGATATCTACAAGGACGAACTCACGGCCCTAGCCAAAGGTGACGAC
Organism: uncultured Gellertiella sp.; assembly: GCF_963457605.1. Taxonomy (GTDB): domain Bacteria; phylum Pseudomonadota; class Alphaproteobacteria; order Rhizobiales; family Rhizobiaceae; genus Gellertiella. The sequence continues at coordinate 3,016,570 of NZ_OY735139.1, read as the reverse complement.
CGGGAAAGGCCCGCCAACTGGCACCTCTCGCCCCAGGCTGTCGTGCGCTACCTGCTTGGCGGCCAGGCACCGGATGGCACGCCGGTTTCGGCAAAATATGTCGGCAACCGGCGACTGATCGAAACGGCTGTCGCAACCCTTGCGACCGACCGCGCCCTGTTGTTGCTCGGCCTGCCGGGCACGGCAAAGTCCTGGGTGTCGGAACATCTGGCCGCTGCAATTTCCGGATCGTCGCAACGCCTGATCCAGTGCACCGCCGGCACGGACGAGAACCAAATCCGCTACGGCTGGAACTATGCCCTGCTGCTCGCCAGGGGGCCCTCCAGGGAAGCGCTGGTCAAGACCCCGCTGGTACGGGCCATGGAGGCAGGCACGCTGTTGCGGCTCGAAGAACTGACCCGGATGGGCTCCGATGTGCAGGACACGCTGATCACCGTCCTCTCGGAAAAGACACTGCCGGTCCCCGAACTCGACATTGCCATCCAGGCGCAACGCGGCTTCAACATCATCGCCACCGCCAACAACCGCGACAAGGGTGTCAACGAACTGTCCTCGGCGCTGAAGCGGCGCTTCAATGTGGTGGTGCTGCCTTCTCCCGCAACACTGGAGGAAGAGACCGCAATCGTCGTCAAGCGGGTCGGCGAGATCGGTGGCAATCTGAAATTGCCACCGATCCAGCCCGCCGATCGGGAACTGGCGCGCATCGTCGTGCTGTTTCGCGAAATCCGCGACGGCAAGACGCTGAACGGCAAGACCAGGCTCAAGACCTCAACCGGCACGCTGTCGACCGCCGAGGCGATTTCGGTCGGCGTGTCCGCCTGGGCGCAAGCGGCGCATTTCGGCGATGGGCGGATCGACGCGCGGGCGCTTGCCACCAATCTGGTGGGCGCCGTCGTGAAGGATCCCGTCCAGGATGGCGTCGCCCTTTCGGAATATCTCGAGACGGTGGTGCGGACCCGCGACGGCTGGAGCGATCTTTATGACGCCATTCGTGAGGTGATCTGAGGCATGAAGCGGCAGGCGCATGTCTTCGGCATCCGGCATCATGGGCCGGGCTCCTCGGCGCTGCTCAAGGGCGCGCTCGATGCGCTGGATCCCGCCTGCGTTCTGATCGAAGGCTCGCCGGAGGGCGACGCGCTCATCCCCCATGCCGCACTCCCCGGCATGAAGCCGCCGCTGGCCATGCTGTTTTATGCCGCAGAACAGGCGTCGAATGCGGTCTTTGCCCCGTTTGCGGAATTTTCGCCGGAATGGGTGGCCATGCAATGGGCACTGGAGCGCGGTCGCGACGTGCGCTTCATCGACTGGCCGGCCTCGGTGTCTCTGGCCCTCGCGGCAACAGGCGAGGAAGAGACTTCCGGGCAAACCCTTGAGGCGGCAACCGGCAACGAGGCCGGTAACGAGGCCGGGCAGGCCCGTCTCGATCCGCTCGACCTTCTGGCCGAAGCGGCAGGCTATGGGGATGGCGAGGCCTTCTGGAACAGCCTGATCGAACAGCATGGCACCACCCGGTCGCCGCTTGAAGTCTTTGCCGCCATCGAGGCGGCGATGATCGAGGCGCGGCAGCATCAGGTGGAGAGGAGCGGCATGAGCGATGCCGGACTGCTCCGCGAGAACCGCCGGGAAGCCTTCATGCGCGGCCATGTAAGGGAGGCGCTGAAGCAGCATGCGGGAGAGGTCGCGGTGGTGGTCGGTGCCTGGCATGTCGGCGGATTGCGGGCGGAGACAACATCCGCCGCTGACCGGGCGCTGATCCGGGATCTGCCGAAAATCAAGGTCGAGGCAACCTGGGCACCGTGGAGCGACGGACGGCTGAGCCTTGCCTCGGGCTATGGTGCGGGCGTGCTGTCGCCCGGCTGGTACCGCCATCTCTGGTCGCTCTATTCCGGCACATCCTTCAGGGGACCGGACGCTTTCGCCGCCCTCTGGCAGGCCGAGACGGCCAATCTTCTGCGGCGGGAAGGCCATCCGGTGTCCACCGCTTCGGCCATCGAAGCGGCACGGCTGGCGCTCGGACTTGCCAGTCTGCGGGGACTTGGCATGCCCGGTCTCGCCGAAATGCGGGACGCCTCGCTTGCAGCGCTCTGCGAGGGCAATGACATCCAGCTCGCGCTCATCGAACGCAAGCTCTATATCGGCAACCGCATCGGGCAAATCGACGAGGCGGTACCGCAAATGCCGCTTGCCCGCGACTTCAACGCCTGGTGCCGCAAGCTGCGGATCAAGCCGGAGGAGGCCGCCGTCGAGATGAAGCTCGACCTGCGCAGCGAGGCGGGGCTCGCCAAATCGACGCTGCTGCACCGCCTGAACCTGATCGATATCCCCTGGGGGCGGCTCATCGATGCGCAGGCCGGTCGCGGCACATTCCGGGAGATCTGGCAGCTTGCATGGGCGCCGGAACTTGCCGTCAAACTGGCAGAGGCATTGGTCTGGGGCCTGACCATCGAACAGGCAGCCAGTGTCGCCACCATCGAGCGGGCCCGAAAGGCCACCGGCATCACGCCGCTTGCCGAACTGGTCCGTCAGGCGCTGGTCGCCGATCTGCCCGACGCCTCGACCGCGTCGATCGACCTGCTGCAGGCTGCGGCCGTGGCGATGAACGATATCACCGACCTGATGAATGCCGTTTCACCGCTGGTGCAGATCGTGCGCTATGGCACGGCGCGAAAGCTGCCCGAAGAGGCGTTGCGGGCGCTGATTGCCGCCCTGTCGGCAGAAATCAATGCCGGCGTCAGGATCGGGTCGCACCAGCTCGACGACGACGCGACGCGGGCGCGGGTCAGTGCCATGCGCATCCATGACGAGGCGCTCGGCCTGTTCGGCGATGCCGCCCTGCTGGATGAGTGGCACCGGCAACTGGCCGGCATGATCGACGATACCGGGGTATCTGCTTCCATTGCGGGCGTCAGTCTGCGCCGGCTGCATGAGGTCAGGGCCTGGGACGGGGAAGCGGTGGCTGCCGCCTTCTCGCGCCATATCGTGGGGGAGACACCGGCGCGTGCCGGGGCCTTTGTCGAGGCCTTTCTCGCCGGCTCGGCCGAAGTGCTGATCCAGGATCAGGCCTTGCTGTTCCTGCTCGATGCCTGGCTCAGCGCGCTTGACGAACAGGCCTTCCTGGAAAGCCTGCCGCTGCTGCGCCGGGCGTTCAGCGGCTTTGATGCCACCGGCCGCAAGCGGATCATGGAGCGGATCGCAGGCGGTCGCGTCGAGACGGTGGCCGTCTCTGCCGCCGGTGACGACAATCCGGCCTTTGCACGGGCCTTGCCCTTGCTGAAGCAAATTCTGGGGATGGACGCATGAGTTCTGACCGCATCCGCCGCTGGCGGCTCGCCCTCGGCGATGAGGGTGTCAGTGAACTGGACAAGCGCGACCAGCGGCTGAGCCAGGCGCTGTCTGCCCTCTATGATACGGAAGGCCGAAAGGGCCGCGGCGGCATTGGTGCGTCCTCACCGAAAATCTCCCGCTGGCTCGGCGACATCCGGGAATTCTTTCCCGGCCCCGTCGTTCAGGTCATCCAGAAGGATGCCTTCGAGCGCCTGAACCTGAAGGCAATGATGCTGGAGCCGGAATTCCTCGCAACGCTCGAAGCCGATGTGCATCTGGTTGCCGACCTGATCGCGCTGCGCGGTGCCATGCCGGAAAAGACCATCGAGACCGCCCGCATGGTGGTCAACAAGGTGGTCGAGGACCTGATGAAGCGCCTGCAGTCGAAAACGGTGGAGACGATCAGCGGTGCCCTCAACCGGTCGCAGCGCACCCGCCGTCCCCGCCACGGCGACATCGACTGGCCCCGCACCATCCGCGCCAATCTGCACCACTTCCAGCACGACCTGCAGACCATCGTTCCGGAAACCCTGATCGGTTTTGCCCGCAGGACCCGGACGCGGGCCGATCTCGACCATGTCATGCTCTGCGTCGACCAGTCGGGCTCGATGGCCCCTTCCGTTGTCTATGCCTCGATCTTTGCCGCCGTGATGGCCTCGCTGCCGGTTCTCTCGACCCGGCTGGTCTGCTTCGACACCGCGATCATCGATCTGACGGAGGATCTTGCCGATCCGGTCAAGGTTCTGTTTGGCATCCAGCTCGGCGGCGGCACCGATATCAATGCGGCACTTGCCTATTGCGCGGAGAAGATCGAGCGCCCTTCCCTCACTCACCTCGTGCTGATCACCGATCTGTTCGAAGGCGGCGATGCCGCCGCGATGATCTCCCGCGTCGCGGCACTCCGGCAATCCGGCGTCAATGTGATCGTGTTGCTGGCCCTGTCGGACGATGGCCGCCCGGGCTACGACGTCCGGAACGCCGGGGCAATTGCCGCGCTCGACTGCCCGGTCTTTGCCTGCACGCCGGACCAGTTTCCGGACCTGATGGCAACCGCCCTGACCCGGCAGGACATTGCCCAATGGGCGGGTGCCAACGGCATCGAGCTGATCCGCGCGACCACAGGCGCCTGATCTCGCCACCGCCTGGTCCCTTTGCCCGCAACAGCAGCATGGGTGACGGTGGCGCTCGCCCTGGCGGGCGTCCCGACATGTTTGTCGCCCTGTCCACCCTTCTCCCCACAATTCTTTTCCCAATGGTAAGCTTTGCTTCAGCATTCAAATCTTATATTCAAATATAACAGATTCCGTAGCCTATTGGGGGATGGCACATGAAACTCTATGTCACGCAAGGCTCAGGCAACAGCGTCAAGCCGGTTCTGGCTTTGCAGCAGACGGGCAAGACGGCTGAACTCGTGTTTCTCGACGTGCTGGGCGGCCAGACGCGCCGCCCGGAATTCATGGCCGTCAATCCGGCGGGCTCGGTGCCGTTTCTGTTCACCGAAGCCGGCGAGAAGATCGGCCAGTCCAATGCCATTGTCTGGTATGTCTGCGAGGGCACGGCGCTGATGCCGTCCAGTCCGGCCCATCGCGCCCAGACGCTGCAATGGATGATCTACGAACAGACGGCGCTCGAGCCCTTCATCTCGCCTGCCCGGTTTTTCACCACCATCCTGCCGCATATGGCCGAAAGCAAGGCAGAGGACATCATCCGCTGGCAGGAAAAGGCCCGCCACGGGCTGGCTTTTCTCGACGCCCACCTGAAGGGCCGCGCCTTCCTAACCGACCACGGCTATGGGGCCGCCGATATCGCGGTCCATGGCTATACCCATCTGGCGGATCAGGCGGGCATCGCGCTTGCGGACTACGGATCCATCGGCGACTGGATCGCCCGCATCGCCGAACAGCCTGGTTACCAGTCCATCGGCACCCTGCTCGATCCTTCGCGGGGAACAGGATTTTCCGGATGAAGCCCCAGGAGGCGGCGCGGACCCCGATGACCTGTCTTGATCTGCCCGACGCTGTGCTGGGCAAGATCCGCACGCCGCTCTGGATCTTCGATTTCGATCTCAAGCGAATCGTCTGGGCCAACCGTGCTGCCGTGGTGATGTGGCGGGCCGAAACCAGCGACGAGCTTTACGCCCGGGATCTCGGGCGGGACATGTCGGCCTCGGTGGCGCTCCGCCTGAAGCAGTACCGGGAAGACTTCCTGCGCCTCGACACCAGTTTTTCCGAATACTGGACGGTCTATCCGCATGGCGAACCGGTCTCGACGCGGGTGGTCTTCACCGGCATCCGGCTGGCAGACGGACGCATTGCCATGCTGTGCGAAGCCGGCGAAGAGCTGGAGGAAACGCCCGAAACCCGCCGCAGCACCGATGCATTGCTGCATACGTCGGTGATGATCACGCTGACTGACATGGGCGGCAGCGCCCTTTATCGCAATCCCGCGTCACGCACCTCGGTTCCCACCAATGAGCAGAGGCTCGAGCAGCGCCTCCTGCGCCGCCAGGACTATCGCCGCATCCAGTCGGCACTGGAACGCGACGGCGAAATCAGGATCGTGGCGGAAGCCTCGACGACCCGTGGCACCTGCTGGCACGAAATGACCATCCGCAAATGCCGCGACACCGTGACCGGGCTGGAAGCGCTGCTGATCACCGAGGTGGATGTCAGCGACCTCAAGGATGCCGAACGCCGGGCCAATTATCTTGCCCATCGCGATCCCCTGACCCGGCTTGCCAACCGTGGCTTCATCCAGCAGGAGGGCCAGCGCAGGCTGGAAAGCGGCGCGGAGGAAAACCGGTTGCAGGCGCTGCTGTTCATCGACCTCGACCGGTTCAAGAACATCAACGATTCCCTCGGCCATTCGGTCGGCGACCGGGTGCTGGTCGAGGTTGCCAACCGGATTTCGGATATTGCCGGACCGAATGATATTGTCGGGCGGCTCGGCGGCGACGAATTCGTCGTGCTGCTGCACCCGCTCGCCGACCGGGAGGCCATCGAACGGGTGGCGATCCGCATCTGCGATGCGCTGGCCCGGCCGCTCTCCATCGAACATCATGAATTGCTCGTCACCCCCTCGATCGGCATTGCCACCTATCCCGACAATGCCGGATCGATCGAGGAACTGACCAAGAATGCCGATATCGCCATGTATGCGGCCAAGGGTTTTGGCCGCAACGGCTATTACTGGTATTCGCCGTCGATGGCCGATGACGCGCAACGGCGGATGACCATCGAGATCAAGCTGCGCCGGGCGGTCGAGCAGAACGAGTTGCAGGTCTATTATCAGCCGCGTGTCGATGTACAGACCGGCAGGATCGTCGGCGCGGAAGCGCTTTTGCGCTGGACCCACGAAACGCTGGGCTCCGTATCGCCTGCAACCTTCATCCCGATCCTTGAGGAAACCGGCCTGATCCGCAAGGTCGGCATGCAGGTGCTGACGGCTGCGGTCCGCCAGCAACTGGCGTGGAAAGGCAGGGGCCATACGCTCAATCTGGCGATCAACGTCTCCTCGCTGGAATTCCGGCTGCCGCGCTATGTGGATGATGTGCTGGGCGTGCTCCAGTCGCTCGGGGCCAACCCCGCCGATTTCGAACTGGAGATCACCGAATCCCTGCTTCTGTCGAATGACGAGGCAACGCGCCAGAAGCTGAATGCGCTGAAGGATGCCGGCATTTCCATCGCGGTCGATGATTTCGGCACCGGCTATTCGAACCTTGCCTATATGCAGCAATATCCCATCAATTGCCTGAAGATCGACCGCTCCTTCATCATGGAACTGGACCACCACAGCGCGATTGCCGAAATGATCATTTCGATGTGCCGGCTGCTCAATCTCAGGATTGTCGCCGAGGGCGTGGAAACGCCCGAGCAACTCGCCTGGCTGCAGGCCCGCCAGTGCCAGGAATACCAGGGCTTCCTGTTCAGCCGCCCCGTCCCCCCCGAAGACTTCGCCCTGATGCTCGAAGCCCGCTGACGGCCCTGCCGCCAGCCGCGCCGGTAGCGGGCGCGCGCGCATTTCACCATAAAGAGCAAACATTGTTAATTTTATATTAAGGTTGTATTTACCAAAAATCGGTTATCACAGGTTTGTACAACCTCTGGACTAAATGTCGTCATGAAGACGCCCTTCTTATGGAGCAAATCATGGTTTCCCCGATCTCGACTTCCTATTCCCCCGTCGTATTCCTCAAGGGTGGTAACGGCAATGCCGCCACCACAAACCATGAAGCCGACAATGCGGCTGCCATGGCAGTACTGGATTCCATCATCCGGGATTTTGGCGAGAACAGAGACGGCGGCTTCTCGCCGCCACCGATGACGGTACGCAGCACCGTGCTCAGCGGTGGTGGTGTCTGGGCCATCGGGGGTGCACATACCGCGATATTCGGCACGTCCAAGGATGACACGATACAGGCGGGTAAACACAGTTTTGTCGCCGCTGGAGCCGGGCAGGACTACATAGATGTCAAGGGTAATTCCGTTGCCTTCGGTGGCGACGGCAATGACAGCGTGCGTGGTTCGGATTTCTCCGTGCTCAGCGGCGACGCCGGCAATGACCAGATCGTGGCCTCCGATCACAGTCTCGGCTTTGGCGATGAAGGCGACGACATGGTCGCCTCCATCAATGGCAGCCAGGGCTATGGCGGAGCGGGCAATGACAGCATGTCGGCCTGGAATGGCAGCCTCGTCGATGGCGGAGACGGCAATGATACGCTTGCGGTCTACGGCGAGGGCAACCAGATCATTGGCGGCACCGGCAAGGATGTAATCGACCTCTCGCAGGCCGATGGCACCAACACCGTTGTTTTCAATTCCGGCGACGGCGAGGACAGCCTTGATGTCGGCGACTTCTGGCACAGAAGCGAAACCGGCGGGCAGGCACCCACCACCAAAATTGCGCTCGGCGGCAAGATATCCGCAGAAAACACCCGGATCGAACTCAACGGCAAGACGGCGGTGCTGACCTTTGCCGACAATCCGACCGACAGGATCACCGTCAATTTCACCGGCGACAACCATCTGCAGCTGGCCTTTGCCGACGGCAGCACCAAACAGATCGATTATACCACGAAGAGCGGTTTCCAGCCGCCCGTGAGCCCGGCTGCCCAGGCCGTGACCGCGCACTACGCGGCGTTCTGAGACCGGACGGGGCGATTTCGCCCCCTCCTCCGGACTCTGTCAGGTTCACATCGAACCTGGCAGTTTCTGACGCGCCCTGGTTTCGTTTGTCCTTTCGCTCAAACTCGTTTGAGCGGGAAAACGGGTTTTCCCTGACAGACTCTAATTCTCTTTGTTTTCGTTTGTCTTTTCGGGAAAACCGGATTCCAAACGCAAAGCGTCGTTTGCGTGTTTTCCCTGACAAACTCTAGAACCGGATGACATAACGGCCGCGTGCGGTGCCGCCATCGAGCGCCGAGAGGGCGGCGGTTGCCTCCTCCAGACCGATCTCGATGACCGGATTTTCGAGTGGCCTGACCGTATGAATCCGCACCACATCTTCCATTTCCGCCCTTGTGCCGACACTGGTGCCGGTGATGGTGACGCCGCTGCCGGTCAGCCATTCCTGGCTGAGTGGCACCGGCTCGGCAACAATGGCTGCGGCGACAATGCGTCCCCGGGGCCGGATGGCGGCCAATAGGGGTGCCCAGGTCCTTGTCGTCGGCGCAAAATTGATTACCACATGCGGCTTGACCGCGAGAGCGCCGAGCCGTTCGGCCAGGCCCGTATCGGCAATCTCCACCGAGGCTGCACCGTAGCGGCGGGCATGGACGAGTTTCTCCGGATCGCTGTCAATGGCCAGAACCTTCGCCCCCATGCGGACGGCAAGCTGCACGGCATAGAGCCCGAGCCCCCCGCAACCGAAGATCGCCACGGTCTCGCCTTCCCGCAGATGGGCCCGGCGAAGGGCGCCATAGGCGGTTACGCCGGCACACATCACCGGTGCGGTCTGGACCGGATCGAGCCCGGCGGGCAGCCGCACGGCAAAACGGGCATCGGCGACGACATAATCGGCAAAGGCACCCGGCACGTTCCACCCATGGGCGCGCTGATGTTGGCAGAAGGATTCCTGCCCGTCGAGACATTCCTCGCAATGCAGGCAGGTATCATGCAGCCAGGGAACGCCGGCGGGATCTCCGACCTGCCAGGTGGTCACTCCAGGGCCGACCGCCTCGACCTGCCCCACACCCTCGTGACCGAGCACGTGGGGTACGGGATCGGCCTCTGCGCGAAAATCCCCCTTCCAGATATGGACATCGGAATGGCAGATGCCGCAGGCGGCGAGCCGGACCAGGATTTCGCCCGGCCCCGCTTGCGGCTTTTCCACCGGTCCCACCACCAGCGGCTGGCCGTGGACGGCAAGCACTGCCGCACGCATCCGGGTCCGACCCGCCACCCCGGCGCTCACTTGATGCCCAGGGCGGACTTGACCGCAGGCAGGCCCGGCTTGCCGTCGATGGTGGTGACCCCTTGCAGCCAGCTTTCAAGCTTGCCGGGATTATCCTTCATCATCTGCGCCGCAACTGCCGCGGCTTCCAGCCCCTGTTTCTGCACCAGGTCCATGCCGGTATTCTCATACTTGATATCGAATTTCAGGTTGCTGAAGAACTTCGAGACATTGGGACAATCCGCAGGATAGCCCCGGCGGACCACCGTGCGCACCGTCGCGCCGCCGAAGTTCGGACCGAATTCCACATCGCCGCCCGACAGATAGGTCATGTCGATATTGACATTCATCGGATGCGGCTGCCAGCCAAGGAAGACGATCCATTCCTTGTTCTGCAGCGCCCGGTTGACCTGCGCCAGCATGCCGGCCTCGCTGGATTCCACCACCTGCCAGTCGCCGTCGAGACCATGACTGTGGGCGGCGAGCATGTCGAGCAGCGGCTTGTTGGAACCCGGTTCGATGCCGTAAATCTTGTGGTCGAGCTTGTCGGCGAATTTCTGCAGGTCATCGAAACTCTTCAGCCCGGCGTCCGAAACGTAACGCGGAACCGCAAGCGTGTATTTCGCGTCCACCAGGTTCGTGCCGACCGGAATGATGTCGCCCCGGTCGAAATAGCCCTTGTAGTCGATATCCTGCACCGGCCGCCAATTGCCGAGGAAGACGTCGATCTCGCCCCGCTTCAGGCTGTCAAAGGTGACGTTCAGCGCGAGAAGCAATTGCTTTGGCTCATAACCCAGCGCTTTCAGCACGAATTCAGAGGTGGCATTGGTCAGCGCGATATCGCTCCAGCCCATGTCGGATATGCTCACGGATTTGCAGGCAGGCTTGTCTTCCGCGCGCGTGGCGGTGCCCGCCATGAAAACCGTGCTGACCGCTGCCAGCAGGGACAGCACGGTCGTCTTGATGCGATGTCTGGTCATGATCATTCCCCTTCTTGATTAGGGAAGCAGAATATGTTCTCTGATTTTTTTCTCAATACAAAATTTTGTTAGAGCGTACAATTTTTTGATTTGATAGGGAAGGATATGCCTGCGAGACCGACACGACCCAAGACCCGCATAGAAGATATCCGCCGCATCGAACTCATCGATGCCGCGCATCGCATTTTCCTGAAGGAGGGTCTGAAGGGCCTGACGACCACCAGGATCTGCAATGAGGCGGGCATGTCGCAGGGCATCCTCACCTACTATTTCCGGGACAAGGAAGAGGTCCTGTTCGAAATGGTCAGGATGAACAACCGCGTGCTCGCCGTTCAGGTGGTGCGCAAGCTGCGCGAGGCGAATACCGGCTGGGAGCGGATGCTGGCGATCATTGACGGGTTGTTTCCGGCGGAAAGCTTTAACCGGCCGACCTCGAGCGCCTGGGTGTCACTGTTTGCGGAAGCCGGCCACAATGACACCTACCGGCGGCTGCTTGCACCCTATTACAAACGCCTGCGCTCCAACGTGGCATCCCTGCTGAAGCCAGCGATGCCGGCACCAGAGATCGACCATTTCATCCAGGGCTTTGCCGCCATGATCGACGGGCTGTGGCTGCGGCGCGCGCATTCCGAGGCGGATATTTCGCTGCCGCAAGCCAAGCGGCTGCTGGTCGAATATGCCGAAGCAATTCTCGGCCAGGAGGTCGTCGAGGCTTTGAAGACAGGCAATGGCGTAGAGGGCCCGCGTCCGCCCGCCTGAATGCAGCTCGCATTTGGTTCGCGCTCACCGGCATTCACGAGATTGCGATGATTTCCAGTTCCTGGTTGCCAACCGTTGCGACATCGCCGATGGCCTTGCCGAGGAGGCGGGTGGCAACCGGCGAGACAAAGGACATCGAGCCTGCCCGCGGATCGGCCTCGTCTTCGCCGACAATCCGGTAGGTCTGCACACGCCCGTCGTCGCGGCGGAAGGTGACCGAGCTGCCGAAGGCGACGATGCCGCTCGCCACGGGATCCGGCATCACCTGCGCCGTGCGCAGCCGGGCAGCGAGATAGCGCATGTCGCGCAAGGGGCCAGCAGTCTGCCGTCGCCTTTCGTTGACATCCTCGATGCCGTTTGCCGCCTCATGGGCAGCCCTCGCCCCGGCAAGCTGCTGCTCGAGCGCTGTCAGGCCGGTTGATGTCACGAGATTGGGATGCGGCGAAATCGGGCGATCCGGCAGCAGGGTTTCCGCCGCAGCTTCCGCACTCTCTTCCTTGACAAAGGCAACACTCACGCGCGAACTCCATGGCATCTGTCCGGCCTGCGGGACGCTTGCAGTCCTAGTGGTTTGATTCCGACATTTGCTACCGTCCGCTTTACCCTCGAGAGCAAATGTAGGAATCATGAAAACCACTAGTAACACTATGATTCTAGTGGAATTTACGAATTTGACATTCGATCCTCGAGATCACGGCGAATGGGCATCGAATGTCAAATTCATTCCACTGGCCCGTTACCCGTCAATGTAGGGCCAGACCGGGGTTGCAGCAAGCCTTTGCTTTGCCCGTTCAGGACATGGCTCCTTCACCTTTCACCCGTCTTGACCTACAAGGGGCTGCCGCACCGGTTTCGGACCGGGTGCGCCTCGTCCTGTGTTTCGCCTGTCGCGCAAGGGAATGCCCATCCATGACTGCTCGTCCGTCTGCCAGGGTCAGCTCTTGACCGCCGCGCCCCGCGACACCTCCCCGCCCGGCTGGACGGCGTTTTTTGCCGATCAGGTGCAGCCCGAAGAGGCGTCCCTTGTGCCGCGCCGGGTGGCCTCGGTGCATCGCCAGCGCATCGAGGTGATCGATGCGCTTGGCCCGGCCCGGCTGGAGCTCGGCCCGAATGCCAATACCGCCGATTATGCGGTCGGCGACTGGGTGCTCGCCGATCCCGCCACCGATCTTCTGGTGCGCCGTCTCGACCGCCATACCCTGTTGCAACGCCGGACGGAAAGCCGCCATGGCCAGCAGCTGGCAGCCGCCAATCTCGATACGCTGTTCATCGTCACCTCCTGCAATGCCGATTTCAACACGGCCCGGCTGGAGCGCTACCTGATTGTTGCCAATGAGGCGGGCATAAGGCCGGTGATCGTGCTGACCAAGGCCGATACGGTGGAAGATGCCGGGAACTATGCCGGCCAGGCCCGGGCCCTGCAGCGCGATCTTGATGTGGTGGTGCTGAATGCGCGTTCACCCGAGGCGATTGCCGCCCTTTCTCCCTGGTGCCGGGAGGGGCAGACCGTGGCCCTCGTCGGCTCGTCCGGGGTCGGCAAGTCGACGCTGGTCAACACGCTTGCAGGTCCGGATGCCGACATCGTGCAGAAGACCGGCGGCATTCGCGAACACGATGCCAAGGGCCGCCACACCACCACCGCGCGCTCCCTGCATCCGATTGCCGGCGGCGGCTTCGTGATCGATACGCCGGGCATCCGCACGCTCTATGTCAGCGACATCACCGATGGCATCGACACGGTCTTTGCCGATATTGCCGAACTTGTGCCGGATTGCCGGTTTCGCGATTGCACCCACATGCGCGAGCCGGGTTGCGCGGTACAGGCCGCCGTTGCCAGCGGCGTGCTCGATGCCGACCGCCTGCAGCGCTGGCGCGACCTCACCACGGAAAATCGTGACCGCACCCCGGTTGCCACCGGGCCGAAGGGCAACAAGGTCTTCCGCAAGAAGAAATACTGATCGCGACAGAAGGCCTATCGCTGCTTCAGCCGCTTTTGCAGCCGGGCAAAATTCGCGGCATCGCCGGGGGCCCCGCCGTCGCATTGCCTGCTGCCGAGCGCCACACGGGCAATCGAGGCGACGGGCCGCGAAGGCGAAAGCGCAACACTGCGCTCCACCACCGATTTCGGTGCGACCTGCCAGTCCTGATAGAAGACGGCCACTTCCCGGTTGTTGTCATCGAGAAACAGGGCGACGACACAGACATTGTCGGTGTCAGCGGGGTCGCGATTGTCGAGCTTCAGCCGGACTGACATGCGGTTGGCCCCGAGGTCGGTGCGGATCGAAAACACATAGCGCTGGTCGCGCTTCCAGTCCCAGCGGTCCCGGACCAGCTGGCAATAGCCGGTCTCCACCCTGACGCACTGGCTGGCGGGCCTCACCCGCCAGACATAATTCTGCCAGCCGTCGTCATGAACCAGTCCGGTCCGGTCGCTGGTGAGAAGGCCAAGGGCCAGGGAAAGCTGTTTCAGAAGCGTGGGCATGGTGTCCTGTCCTGTGGCGCTTCACCGCCGGTCGAGGCTGCCGGGACGGCCTCAGCCGCCTTTGGAGCCGCGTGTCCCCGCCTCATAAAGCGCCTGTCGCAGGTGATCAACAGGCGATTGTGCGGCAGTTCTGTTCGGGCACAGCACCTTGAGGCCAAGAGCGTGAAGCCTGATGTCGAGAACCGGCTCGAGCGGCACCAGTTCACCATCCACAGACATGCTGCGGCCTTTGGTTTTCGACAGGATCTCGACACTGACCCTGTCGGTGGTCTGGGACAGAACATGTTCGGTCCTGGTCCAGCGCCCCAGCAGCATGTCGCGCGCCAGCCGCAGATTCATCATCAGGCTGAGAGGTGGCGAGGCATAGATGCCGAGGGTTCCCTGATCCGGCCCGTCGGCATAGGGCAGATGCCCTTCCCCATAGATATTGTTGGAGACCGCCAGCATCGAACAGGAGAGGACATTGTCATGCCGGTCGGTCTTCAGCCGCGCCCTGAACACCGGCGGAGCAACCACCGTGCGCAGGGCGGCCTTGAGGCTGGCGCTGATCTTCCCCATCCTTGAGGCATAGGGAATGGCCCGCCGGAGTTCCAGCATGCGGGGCTGCATGCCGATGGCGACCTGATGGACGAAGCAATGGCCGTTGACCGTGCAGATATCCGCCTCATGCACCGTGCTTGCGGCCAGTGCCGAAATCGCCTGATCGATGGCGAGAGGAATGGCGAGCGCGCGGGCAAAGAGATTCATCGTGCCTGCGGGCAGAATGCCCAGCACCTTGCCCGTCTTCCAGCAGAGCGATGCCGCCAGCGACACCGAACCATCTCCCCCGCCGATGAGGATGCAGTCGGTGGCATCCTCGCCGGCCGCCTCCGTCAGGGCGGCAGCAAGCGCCCTGCCGGCGACACTTGCAACCGTTGCCTGATGGCCGGAGGCATCAAGGGCTGCGGTCAAACTCGCCGCAATCCTGTCGACATCGAGCGTGCGCAACGTGCCGCCATCCCTGTTCAAGATCGCCCTGATCCGCACGCCAAGCTCCTGTTCAATCGGGTCGCGAAGGGCGGCCAACGGTCCTGTTCATCGCCTTCCCTCCGGCGGGGGCGTGTGGTGACATCTGGAGCAGGCGAGCGGGGAAACAACAGCGGCACGGGAAGAAAGTCCCGTGCCGCCCGGTTCGGGTCTGTCCCCGGTTTCGGTCTGTCCCCGGTTCGGTGACGCTGGATCAGGCCTTGATCCTTGCCATGCCGGGATCGTAGAGCGGTTTCAGCGTCACCTTGCAGGCCACCCGGGCCATGGCGACATCGAGTTCATAGGAGCCCGACAGCACATAATCCTCGGTGACACCCTCGGGATTGCGGACATAGCCGAAGCCGATCGGCTTGCCGATCGTGTAGCCGAAGCCGCCGCCGGTCAGCCAGCCGACCCGCTTGCCATCGCGGTAGATGGTCTCGCGCCCGAGCAGCACCACGTCGGGATCATCGGTGACAAAGGTGGCGAGCATCTTCTTCACGCCGTTCTGCTGCTGCGCCTCGATGGCGGCGCGGCCCTTGAACGGGGTCGGCCTGCGGGTCTTTACCGCCCAGGCAAGCCCTGCCTCGACCGGCGTGTGGTCGGGGCCGATATCCGAGCCCCAGGCCCGGTATCCCTTTTCCAGACGGCAGCTTTCGATGGCGCGGTAACCGGCATTGACCAGCCCGTCCCCGCGCCCCGCCGCCATCAGTGCCTCATAAACGGTGGTGGCATATTCGACCGGCAGATGCAGCTCATAGCCAAGCTCGCCGACATAGGTGACGCGCAGCGCCCGGACCGGGCATCCGGCAATGCCGATGGTCTTCACCCGGCCAAAGGGGAGACCGGCATTCGAGACATCGCTGCGGGTGACTTTCTCCAGGATGTGGCGGGCCTTCGGCCCCATCAGCGACAGCACCGAATAGGCCGAGGTGACATCGACCAGCTCGGCATGGAGGCCGTCTGGAATGTTGCGGCTGATCCAGTCGAAATCATGGGTGGCAAAGCCGGTGCCGGTGACGAGATAGAACTCGTTTTCGGCGACGCGCGCCACGGTGAGATCGCATTCGATGCCGCCCTTGTCGTTCAGCATCTGGGTATAGATCAGCGCGCCGACCGGTTTTGCCACGTCATTGGCGGCAATCCAGGAGAGCGCGGCTTCCGCATCCCTGCCCTTCAGCACGAATTTGGCGAACGAGGTCTGGTCGAAGAGCACCGCGTCTTCGCGCACCGCCCGGTGCTCGCGCCCGACGGCGGCAAACCAGTTCTGGCGCTGGTAGGAATAGATGTCCTCGGGCTTTTCGCCAGCGGCAAGATCGGCAAACCAGTTCGGCCTTTCCCAGCCGAGTTTTTCGCCGAAGCAGGCGCCCTGCGCCTTCAGCCGGTCATAGAGCGGCGACTTGCGGCAGGGACGTCCGCTGTGGTGCTCCTCGAAGGGGAAGGCCAGCGTATAATGCTTGCCATAGGCTTCGAGCGTGCGGGTGCGCACCCAGTCCGTATCGAAATGCGGACGCCCGAAGCGGCGGATATCGACCGGCCAGAGATCATAGGGCGGCTCGCCCCTGGCGACCCATTCGGCCAGCGCCATGCCGGCCCCGCCGCCGGACGCGATGCCGAAGGCGTTGAACCCGGCACCGACGAAGAAATTCTTCAGCTCCGGCGCCTCGCCGAGGATGAAATTGCCATCCGGGGTAAAGCTTTCCGGACCGTTGATCAATTGCTTGATGCCAGCGGTCTGAAGCGCCGGGACGCGGCCCAGCGACAGTTCCATGATCTGCTCGAAATGGTCGAAATTGCTCGACAGCAGCGTGTAGTGGAAGTCCTTCGGGATGCCGTCCATCGCCCAGGGGATCGGGTTCGGCTCATAGCCGCCCATCACCAGCCCGCCGACTTCCTCCTTGTAATAGGTCAGCCGGTCGGGATCGCGCAGCGTCGGCAGGTTCGAGGGCACGCCGAAGGCTTCCGTCACCATATACTGGTGCTCGACGGAGACCAGCGGCACGTTGACGCCGAAGCGGGCGGCGAAGGTGCGGGTCCATTGCCCGGCGCAGACCACCACCTTTTCGCATTCGATCCGGCCCCGGTCGGTGAGGACGGCGCGGATGCGGCCCCTGTCGATTTCGAGATCGAGAACCTCGGTGTCCTCAAAGATCGTGGCGCCCGCCATGCGCGCGCCGCGCGCCAGCGCCTGGGTGATGTCGGAGGGATTGGCCTGGCCGTCGGTCGGCAGGAAGGCCGCGCCGATCAGGTCGTCGATGGTCATCAGCGGCCAGAGCTCCTGCGCCTCCTTCGGCGTCAGCAGCTGCATTTCAAGGCCGAAACTCTGGGCGGTGGTTGCCTGGCGCCTGACTTCGGTCCAGCGCTCCTCGTTGCAGGCAAGCCGCAGGCCGCCATTCATCTTCCAGCCGGTGCCAAGCCCGGTTTCGGCCTCGAGCTTCTTGTAGAGATCGACGGAATAGCCGAGCAGCTGGGTGATGTTGGCGCTGGTGCGCAACTGGCCGACAAGGCCTGCGGCATGGAAGGTGGTGCCGGAAGTCAGCTTCTTGCGCTCCAGCAACACGGTGTCGGTGAGGCCGAGCTTGGCCAGATGATAGGCCGTCGAGCAGCCGATGATGCCGCCGCCGATGACCACGGCTTTGGCGGATGCGGGAAGTTCCTTCATGGGAGGTCCTCGTCAGGGCGGATGTCAGAGATGGGTGAAGATGTCGTAGGACCGCTCGAAGCGGGTCATGTTTTCCGCCGTATAGGCGGCGTAATCGAAATCGATGGTGGAATGGATTTCCGAGACCATGCTCCACATCGTCTCGCGCAGCAGCGAGGCGCATTTCATCGCCTCGTAGCGGGAAAGCAGTTCGTCCGTCAGCGGCTCTTCGTAATAGAGCTCCAGCATCTGCCTTTCGGCCGCCGCATCGAGCCCGTTGTTGGAGGCAAGGCCGCCGAGATCGAAGAGCGGGGTGTTGAAGCCCGCATAGTCCCAGTCGATCAGCCAGAGACGGGTGCCGTCGTCGAGCAGGTTTGCCGCCAGCAGGTCATTGTGGCCGAAGACGATGTCGAAGGGACCCGCCGCCTTTTCCAGCCGCCCGGTTTTTTCAAGCAGCCCGGGCAGGATCGGCAGGTGCCAGCTTCCGGCATCCGACAGCGAGGCGGCATAGTCGCGCACCACATGAAAGACCCAGAACATCGCCGCCGCGCCGCGCAGATGTTTCGGCATCTCGCAATGACAGCGCTTGAGCAGCGGCACGATGCGCTCCAGCATGCCGGGCGCACGCACATCCTCCGGCTGAAAGGCGCGGGCGTCGATATAGTCGAGCACCAGCAGGCCGGACTGGTGGTGGAGCACGGCGGGCGACAGGCCGGCGGCATGGCCCGCCCGGCTGGCGGCGAGTTCATTGGTACGGCTGATGTGATGGACCGGGATGTCGTTGCCGAGCCGGACCACCGCGCGTTTTTCGCCATCCTCGACCAGATAGTTGCGATTGGTGATGCCGCCGCTGAGCGGGCGGATGGAGACCTGCCCCTTCCAGACCGGCAGCGCCCGGATCTCCGTTTCCCTGTCCTCGCTCATACCTTCCCCCCAAGGCTCGACTGGCGGCAAGGGTTTCCCGAAGCAGGGGATCTGTCAAGAAATTTCCACATTAGCGCACACGGATTTGACAAATTGTGGAATTATGTTGAAATTGCCCTCTAAACCTTGCGAAAAACCACAAGCCAGACCGGAAAAGCCCACAGCATGGCCGATGCCTTCGCCGCCGCCCCTGCCAATCACCGCGAGCGGGAGATTCTCGACGAACTCCGGCTTGCCGGGGGATCGGGCCGCATTCCGTTCCTGGCGCGTCGCCTGAAGGTGTCGGAGGAAACCATCCGCCGCAATATCCGGACGCTGGAGGCCAACGGGCTGGTCACCAAGGTGCATGGCGGCGTGCATCTGAAGGAGAGTGCGGGCGAGCAGCCGCTGCATTTCCGGATGACGGAGAATGCCGATGCCAAGCGCGCGATTGCGGCGAGGACCGCCAGCCTGATGCAGGATGGCGACAGCCTGTTTCTCGACATCGGCTCGACCACCGCCTTCATTGCGGTGGCGCTGCAAAAGCACCGGGACCTGTTCGTCGTCACCAATTCGGTGGCCGTCGCCCATACGCTGACGGGGCGCAACGGCAACCGGGTGTTTCTGGCAGGCGGCGAATTGCGCCCGCATGACCAGGGGGCCTTCGGGGCGGAGGCAATCGCCTTCATCCGCCGCTTTCACCTGCGCCATGCCATCCTGTCGACCACGGCGGTCAATGCCGCCTCGGGTTTCATGCTGAAGGACATGGAGGAGGCCGAACTGTCGCGCGAGGCGGGTGCCCGGGCCGAACGGCGGATCGTGGTGGCCGACAGCGCCAAATTCGGCCGCTCCGCCCCCATCGTGCCGGTCGAGCCCGCCCGCTACGACATGCTGGTGACCAATGCTCAACCGCCCGGCGACATCTCCGCAATGCTTGCCGCCAATGGCATCGAGCTGGTGCTGGCCTGACGGTTGTATCGCATCCTGCCGACAGGGCTTGACCTTCAGGCCAGTTTGGCTAGTTACTGAGATCATACTGATGGAAATCTGGTGCCGGGTCCCTCTGGCGAGAGTTATTTTCGGCGCTCTCGTGATGTCGGCATCGCCTGCAAATTCGCCGGCGGATGTCACCGCATGATCAAGACGAGCAAGTCTTTCCTCTCCTACTTCCGGTGGGCCTTTGCCCTGACGGCCATTGGCCTGGTGCTGGGCGCGGTGCTGGGCTACAGCCTGCATGGCACATTCGGCGGCGCCTTTACCGCGCTGTTCATCTGCGCCGTGCTCGGCGTTCTCGAAATCTCGCTGTCCTTCGACAATGCCATCGTCAATGCCCGCAAGCTTCAGGAGATGACACCGGCCTGGCAGCGCCGCTTCCTGACCTGGGGCATCATCATCGCAGTGTTCGGCATGCGGATCATCTTTCCGCTGCTGATCGTCGCGGTCGCCGCCCGCATCAGCCCTTGGGCAGCGTTGGATATCGCGCTGTTCAAGCCCGTCCAGTATGCCGGGATCATGGAAGCCTCGCATCTGTCGATTTCTGCCTTCGGCGGCACCTTCCTGATGATGGTCGGCCTCACCTATTTCTTCGACAGCGAAAAGGACGTGCACTGGATCAGCGCGCTGGAAAAGAAGATGGTCCGCACCTCCGTCAAGGGGATCGAGGTCGCCATCGTGCTGATCACGGTGCTGGTCTTCACCTGTATCCTGCCGCGCGAGCAGAGCGTCACCTTCCTGTTTGCCGCCGTCTGGGGACTGGTGACCTTCCTGCTGGTCGAAGTCATCGGCGAATTGCTCGATGCCTCGCAGGAAGCGATGTCGGCGGCGGCCCGCGGCGGGCTCGGGGCCTTCATCTATCTCGAAGTGCTCGATGCGAGCTTTTCCTTCGATGGCGTCATCGGTGCCTTCGCGCTCAGCCACAACCTCTTCATCATCGCCATCGGCCTAGGCATCGGGGCGATGTATGTGCGGTCGCTGACCATCATGCTGGTGGAAAAGGGCACGCTTGCCGAATACCGCTATCTCGAGCACGGGGCCTTCTACGCGATCATCGTGCTGGCGCTGATCATGTTCCTGCAGACGATCATGGATGTTCCGGAAGTGGTGACCGGCCTTGCCGGGGCAAGCCTGATCTTCGTCTCGCTGCGCGCCTCGATCCGCTATAACCGACAGCATCCCGAACCCCGCCCGCCGCGCGGCAGCGGACGGCATTTCTGAGCCCCCATGCCCGCGAGGAGAGGCCGCGTGAGGTTTCCAACATTGGTGCCCGACCTAACATCACCTTGACCCGGACGGGGGCTGCTCTTTACAGAATGACGCCACGACCGGACGCAAATCGTGGCGCGCCATGCCGGGCATTGCTGAAAAACACGCGCCGACACCAGGGAGACCAGAACCATGCAGACGATTACCCGCCTCGGCGATACCGCAGGCATCGAACCCGACACCAATGATCTCGACGGCTGGGTTGTGACCGAAGGCACGCCCTCGATGAAGACCTGGGCGCTGCACACCTCTTCGGATGGCAGCATGGCCTCGGGCGTCTGGGAATGCACCCCCGGCACCTATCATGCCACCTACACCGCCTATGAATTCGTCCACATGATCGCAGGCCGCATTGTCATCACCCCGGATGGCGGCACGCCCGTCACCGTCAAGGCCGGCGACGCCTTCGTCGTCGAAGCCGATTTCAAGGGCACCTGGAAGATCGAAGAAACCGTGCGCAAGCACTTCGATTTCAAGCTGAAATAGGCCAGACCTGCCCTTCGGCCCCAACGTCCGCGCAACGGCATCCGTGCTGGAGCCTGCGGATCAGGGGCCGGAGGGCGCTTTTTGCCCGTGCATTTTGCCGCGCATGAGCACGCAGCCGGGACAAAGTGGCGTGTTTCCCGTCTCATGGATCCGGCAGCAGCCGCCGCGCAGCAGCACACCCGTGATGTCTTCCACCGGCCAGCGCAATTGCGGATTCCTGAACCGCGAGTCCGGCCGTTTCAGGATTGCATCGAAAAGTTGCTTCGCCCGGACGGGATCGCCCCGCTTGCGGCCGATGTCCATGAGAGCCGCGGCCACGCCATCGCCTGCCACCCGCCAGAGTGCGGCATGGCTGAGGCGGGTGCGGGCCCGCAGCCCGGTGACGAGCGGTTCGATCAGGCTTTCCAGCACATCTGAAGCGTCACCCGTCCTGTCCTTCGTCGTGTCGATCCGCAGCCGCACCGTGCCGGTAATGTCATTCCGGTTGAGCGGCAACAGTGACAGGCCGACCTCGGCTGCGGTTGGTGCCAGAACCAATTCCCCGCCGAAAAACAGCGGCACGATCAGTGCCACGCCGAGAAAGAACGAGGCCTGGCCGAGAAACAGCGTCGCCTCGCCGCGCGGCGAGACACCCGGCGCAAAATGCTGTTGCCAGTCGAGCAGCGCCCGCCAGCCGGGAGCCGTGGGGCTTGCGAGATCGGCGAGGCAGGCATCGCAGGGCGGGCCGGGTTCAAGGGCGAGCGCCGGATAGGACGCGGCCAGAAACCGCCTTGCCGCCTCCCCGTCAACACCCTGCCCTGTCATCTGCGCATCCTCTTGCGACCTTTCCACCACTCCCGCCCGGAAAATGCAACGGCCATTTGCCACTTGTGTAGCGGGACATGCGGTCAAATCAGGTTTTTTCCGCGCATTCTGGTAATTTCCGGCATAGGCCGAAATTATAATTGCGCGATAGAACCATGAAGGGCAATTTCCCGCCGACGGGCGGCGAACGGGTGGCGTTGCGGTGAAATCGGGGACGAGAATGACAAGATCCAGCCTGGTTCTGGGCGCAGGCATCATCGGCGTGTCGGTGGCGGTGCATCTGGCACGGCGCGGCCATCAGGTGACGCTGGTCGACCGGCGGGGTGCCGGCGAGGAAACCTCCTATGGCAATGCCGGGCTGATCCAGCGCGAAGGCGTGGTGCCCTATGGTTTTCCCCGCGACATCGGCCAGCTGGTCCGCTACATGCTGAACCGGGAAATCGATGCCCATTATCATCTCGCCGCCCTTCCCGGCGCCTTCCCGTTTCTCGCCCGCTACTGGTGGAATTCCGCGCCCGAACGCCACAGAGCTATCGCGCGCGCCTATGCGCCGCTGATCGAACACAGCATCCGCGAACATGACGACCTGATCGGTGCCGCAGGTGCCCGCGCGCTGATCGGTCCCGGCGGCTGGCAGAAGGCGTTTCGCAGCGAAAGGGTGCGTGATCAGGAATGGGCCGAGGCCGCGGCTTTGCAGGCGGAATATGGTGTATCCTACGAGGCCCGCGATGCCGCAGCGCTGGCCCGCGCCGAACCGCATCTGACGACGGATTTCGTCGGCGCGCTGCGCTGGACCGATCCGTGGACGGTGCTCGACCCGCTTGGCCTGACCAAAGCCTATCTTGCCCTGTTCGAAAAGCTCGGCGGGCGCTTCGCGCGCGGCGATGCGACGACGCTGGCCGAGACCGCGACCGGCTGGCAGGTTGCGACCGGCGAAGGCGTCCTGTCGGCGGAAACCGCAGTTGTGGCGCTCGGCCCCTGGGCGGATCAGGCGACCCGGGCGCTGGGCTACCGCTTCCCGCTCGGCATCAAGCGCGGCTACCACATGCATTACGCCACGAGGGGCAATGCGGTGCTCAACGACTGGACCATGGATGGCGAGCGCGGCTATTTCCTCGCCCCGATGCGCCAGGGTATCCGGCTGACCACGGGCGCGGAATTTGCCCGCCATGATGCGCCGCAATCGCCGGTGCAGCTGGAGCGGGCCGAAAAAGTGGCACGCACGGTGTTTCCGCTCGCAGAAAGGCTCGATCCCGAGCCGTGGATGGGGGCCCGCCCCTGCACGCCGGACATGATGCCTGTCATCGGCAAGGCCCCCCGCCACAAGGGGCTGTGGCTTGCCTTCGGCCATGCCCATCACGGCCTGACGCTCGGCCCCGTCACCGGACGGCTGGTGGCGGAGATGATGTCGGGGGAAACGCCGTTTCTCGATCCCTTCGCCTTCCGGCCAGATCGTTTCAAAATATAAGCAAGCCCCTGAATCGGCAGTAAAAAACCGTTATTTTGCGCAGGAACCGGCATTTTTCTGCCGTTTTTGGACGGAAATCGCTGGTTTTTGCGACGGTAGCGATGTATGTGACAACACCGTCATACTAAATCGGGGTCCTTGGCTTGCCTCCCGGCAGCAAGACATAGTGAAATGATCCGCTTCTTGCACTTCAGCCACGAAAGTGGCGATCGTTAGCGTCTGAACGCTTTTACCCGCAGCGGCTGACCCCGCATCGCGGACGCGGACCCATCTGTCAACATTACTGGTGAATTATGGACATTGTGAGCAATGCGCAGGATTTCCTGCGCGAAAACCAGGACATCGAAGTCCTGGAAGCCTTCGTTATTGACGTCAACGGTGTGCCGCGCGGCAAGTGGATACCCCGCGAACGCGCCCTCGACATCCTGACCAAGGGGATGGCGATCCCCCGTTCGGTCTATGCGCTCGACTGCTGGGGCCGCGACGTGAATGCGGCAGGTCTGGCTGAAGGCACCGGCGACCCTGACGGCATCTGCTTTCCGGTCGAAGGCACGCTGTCGCGGGTCAACTGGCTGTCGCGCCCGACCGCACAGGTGATGCTGGCGATGAAGAATACCGATGGCACCGGCTTTTACGGCGACCCCCGCCAGGTTCTGGCCAATGTGCTAGACCGCTTTACCCAGCTGAAGCTGACGCCTGTTGTCGCCACCGAACTGGAATTCTACCTGATCGACCCGGTCCGCTCGGCGCTCGACCCGGTGCGCCCGCCGAATTCACGCGAAGGCCGCTGGCAGAGCAGCCAGACGCAGGTTCTGTCGATTTCCGAGCTTCAGGATCTCGAGCATGTGTTCCAGGACATTGCCCGTGCCTGCAAGGCGCAGGGCGTGCCCGCCGATACGGTGCTGCGCGAAAATGGCCCCGGCCAGTATGAAATCAACCTCAACCACGTGCCGAACGCGCTGCAGGCGGCCGATTACGCCGTGTTGCTGAAGCGCATTGTCAAGGGCGTTGCCCGTGCCCATGATCTCGACGCCACCTTCATGGCCAAGCCCTACGGCACCCAGGCCGGCAGCGGCATGCATGTGCATTTCTCCATCCTCGACGAGCATGGCAACAACATCTTCGTCAGCCCCACCGACAAGCCAGCCGATACGCTGATGCATTCGGTGGGCGGGCTTCTGGCCAACATGGGCGAGAGCATGGCGGTATTTGCCCCGCATGCCAATTCCTACCGCCGCCTGCGGCCGAGCGAGCACGCGCCGACCTATGCCTCCTGGGGCTTCGACAACCGCTCCGCCGCCGTGCGGGTGATTACATCCAGCAAGCCTGCCACCCGCATCGAACACCGGGTCGCCGGTGCCGATACCAATCCCTATCTCGTTCTGGCGATGATCCTGAACGGCGCGCTGACCGGCATGAAGGAAAAGCACAATCCGGGCGGCGCCATCACCGGCGACGATCACGCGATCAACCACGAGCCGCTGCCGACCAACTGGGACTACGCGCTGCAGCGCTTTGCCAAGTCCAGCTTCGCCTATGCGACGCTGACGCCGGAATACCGGTCGCTCTACACGAGTTGCAAGCAGCAGGAATTGTCCGAGTTTTCCCTCCGTGTGACCGACGTCGAATATGACGCCTATATCAGGACCGTTTGATCATGAACGAACATCTCTCCTCCGTCAGCACCAATCCCGGCCATGCCGGCACCTGGTATGCCGCGTCTGCCAATGACCAGCGGGTCCGCCCGACGCTTGAAGCCAACATTGAAGCCGATGTCTGTGTGATCGGCGCGGGCTTTACCGGCATTTCCGCCGCCCTCGAACTTTCCGAACGCGGCTACAGGGTGGTGGTGCTTGAAGGCACCCGCATCGGCTTTGGTGCCTCCGGCCGCAATGGTGGCCAGATCGTCAACGGCTACAGCCGCGACCTCCAGACCATCGCCCGTCGCTACGGCCAGCAGAAGGCAGTCGAGCTTGGCCGGATGTCGCTTGAAGGCGGCAACATCATCCGCGACCGGATTGCCAAATACAACATCGCCTGCGACCTCCAGCATGGCGGTTTCTTCGGAGCTTTCACCGACAAGCAGATCCGTGAAATGGCGGAGCACAAGGCCCATTGGGAAAAGCACGGGCATACCGGCCTTGAAATGGTGTCGAAATCCGAAGTCGGCAGATATGCCAGGACCCATGTCTATGCCGGCGGCATGATCGACAAGCTCGGCGGCCATATCCATCCCTTGAACATGGTGCTGGGCGAAGCCGCAGCGGTCGAAGGCCTCGGCGGCACGATCTATGAAAACAGCCGCGTCACCGCCGTCGAATTCGGCGCGAATCCGGTGGTGCGCACCGCAAAGGGTTCGGTGAAGGCAAAATACGTGCTGGTCTGCGGCAACGCCTATCTCGGCTCGCTGCTGCCTGCCATCGGCGACCGGATGATGCCGGTCTCCTCGCAGGTGATGGCGACCGAGCCGCTGTCGAAGGAGCTGATCGAAAGCCTGTTGCCTGCCAATTACTGCGTCGAGGATGCCAATTACGTGCTCGACTACTATCGCCGCACCGCCGACAACCGCCTGCTCTATGGCGGCGGCATCGTCTATGGCGGCGATGATCCGCGCACGCTGACCGGCAAGATCCGCCCCAACATGCTGAAGACCTTCCCGGAACTCGGCAATGTCCGCATCGACTATGCCTGGAGCGGCAATTTCGCGCTG
Organism: uncultured Gellertiella sp.; assembly: GCF_963457605.1. Lineage (GTDB taxonomy): Bacteria > Pseudomonadota > Alphaproteobacteria > Rhizobiales > Rhizobiaceae > Gellertiella. The sequence goes on along the minus strand of NZ_OY735139.1, from coordinate 2,990,356 downwards.
ACCCTGTCGCGCATCCCGCATATGGGCCGGCTGTCGGACAATGTCTATTTCTCGCACGGCGACAGCGGCCATGGCGTGACGACAACCCACCTGCTCGGCAAGATCCTTGGCGAAGCGGTTTCCGGCCATGCCGAACGCTATGATGTCTGGAGCTCGCTGCCGAACTTCCCCTTCCCGGGCGGCAAGATGTTCCGCGTGCCGCTGACCGCGCTCGGTGCCTGGTGGTACGGCCTGCGCGACAAGCTCGGGGTCTGATCCCGAAACAAGCCCATCCCGCGCCCGGGGGTCACCGGGCGCGGGATCGCTGTTTTCTGCGCAGAGGACAGCCCGGAAATCCCCCCAAAGTTGGTTGTTTTTTACACCAGTTTCAGCGGGACAGGGACGGAAACGAATGGCAAGTTGCCGCCTTCACCGGAACAACCCCTGGGGCGCACATGTCAAAACACTTCCTGAAACTTTCGATCATCGCCGCAACCCTGACCCTGCCGTCGGTGCTGATGGCAGCCGACGACGTCTCGGTGACGGCGGGCGAGACATCGACGATCACCACCTTTACCAATATTTCCGACTCCTGCGAGGACTTCGGCAAGCCGAAGACCACGATCATGACCGCACCCAGGCATGGAAAGATCTCCTTTTCCCGCTCGACCACGGTGATGGATGACGGCCCCTGCAAGGGCAGGACGGTCAAGGCCACGCTCGTTCTCTACAAGAGCGAAGGCGGCTACAAGGGGGACGATTATTTGAAGGTCGGCTTCACCACGCCGCAATATGACGACGGCACCGGCTCCACCTTCGATAGCTTTGATTTCAACGTCACGGTGGAATGAGTTTCTGCGACCGGGCATCCCGAACGCGTGAAGCCGCGCGGTCTGGTTTGTCTTCCCATCCGAATTGGACAGGTCTGCCACATCCCGTCCCGGCGCACCCGGAGCGGGAAACGCGTTACCATTGAATCCCGGTTTTGCTGCATCATATTCATGACAACGCTCTTTTAAGCTGTTCATAACTTTGTTATTTGACGCGACAGACATGCTGCGGGATGACACTCTCATGCATCTTTAGATAGGTGTATTAAGAGGTTATCATGTTCAAAAGCAAACCGGCGTGGCTGGCCCTGGCTGCGTTCATCAGTCTGCCCTCGGCACTTGTTGCGGCGGACAGCGCCGTTGTCCCGTCCGGAAAACCCACCGGGATCATGGCCTTCAGCAAGACGACCTCCGCCTGCGAGGATTATGGAAAGCCGAAGACTTCGGTCATCACCGCCCCCAAGCACGGAAATGTGGAATTTGCCTGGTTGCGGCTGAAGATGAAAAAGGGACGCTGCAAGGGTGAGACGATCCGGATCCTGGGTGTCTATTACAAGAGCAATGCCGGCTACCATGGCGAGGACTACTTCAAGGTCGGATTTGGCTCACCCTATTACGAAGATGGCTCGGGCTCGAGCTATGACATCTACGGCTACACTATAACCGTGAAATAGAGGCGCTGGCCGGTCCGGCGGTTGCGCCATGTGCCCTGAATTTACTTGGGGAATTCCTGAACGTTCTGGTGACAAATAGCTGTTGTCCTGCCATTTCTCGGTGTATCGCATCTGAACGAGGACCGAGAATGAACCTGCGCCGCCTCCTGCCCGCCTTTCTGGCCGGGTCGCTTCTTTCAAGCTTCAGTCCAGCCCTGGCCGACACGATTACGGTACCGGCCAACCGCAGCTCCGGCATCGGCGAATTTGCCGCGAACACGCCGGATTGCCATGTGATCGGCAAGCCTAAAATGTCGGTCCCGACGAAACCCGCGCATGGTTCGGTTTCATTCCAGTGGGTGGCAAGCCGCCTTGGCGACGAGGCGAAAAGCTGCAAGGGGCGCAGCGCCCATGTGATGCGGGTCTTCTATACGCCGAACCAGGGCTATCGCGGCGAGGACCATTTTACGATCGGCATGAGCTTTCCGAAATACGAGGACAGCAGTACCTCGACCTTCTACAGCGATGACGTCGACGTGCTGGTCAAGTAATACCAGAGAAACGAGGACCGCGTATGAACATGCGCCTGACATGCCTGCTTGCGGCTGGCATTCTTATGACTGCCTGCGCTCCGGAAACCTACAAGATCACCGTACCGGCCAATCGCAGCACGACGCTCGGGCAGGTCTTTTCCTATTCCGACAATTGCCACGTAGTGGGCCGGCCTGTCGTCAAGGTGACGACCCAGCCGCAGCACGGCAAGGTTACCTTCGTGTGGGGGCAGCGCAAGCTTGGCGCTGGTGCCAAGGCCTGCAAGGACGTTGTCGGCCCCACCATGCAGGTCATCTACACCCCTGACCCCGGTTTTCACGGCAAGGATTATGGTGCGCTGGTCATGACCTATCCCAAATACGAGGACAGCATCGGCACCGCCGCAGCAAGCTATGCGGCCGAAGTTCTGGTAAAATAGCGCGTGGCAGCGTGACCGGCGGCATCGCCACCCGGGCACGCAGCCGTTTGGGTCAAAGCCCCCGTCGTCCGGCGACGGGGGCTTTTTCATGCTTGGTGCCCTGCTCGGTCCGGGTATCAGTCCAGCGGATGATGGCAGGCGAATTTCTGGTGACCGGGGCCTTCGAGCGGCGGCATCACCTGGCGGCAGATGTCGGTCGCCCGCCAGCAGCGCGGGTTGAACGGGCAGCCCGGCGGCGGTTTCAGCGGCGAGGGCAATTCGCCCTGCAACCGGATCCGCTCCTTGGCGCGGGCGGGATCGGCAATCGGCGTCGCCGACAGCAAGGCTGCCGTATAGGGATGGCGCGGATGGGCAAAGACCTCCTCCGCCGTGCCGGTTTCCACTGGCTTGCCGAGATACATCACCATCACCTCGTCGGCGATGTGGCGCACCACCGACAGGCCATGCGAGATGAACAGGAAGGCAAGCCCCATTTCCTTCTGCAGGTCCATCAGCAGGTTCAGCACCTGCGCCTGGATGGACAGGTCGAGCGCCGAGACCGGCTCGTCCAGCACCAGCACCTTGGGCCGCAGCATCAGGGCGCGGGCGATGGCGATGCGCTGGCGCTGTCCGCCGGAAAACATGTGTGGATAACGGTCGTAATGTTCCGGACGCAGGCCGACGCGGGCCATCATCTCCTCCGCCTTGCGGCGGCGGGTGGCGGCATCGTCATTGCTGTTGATCTTCAGCGGTTCCTCGAGGATCGTGCCGACCTTCTGGCGCGGATTGAGCGAGCCATAGGGGTTCTGGAAGACGATCTGCACCTGGCTGCGCAGCGAGCGGTCGCCGACATGGGCGGGCTTGCCATCGATCAGCAGCTCGCCTTCCGAGGGGTCCTCGATCATCGTCACCAGCCGGGCAAGGGTCGACTTGCCGCAGCCGGATTCGCCGACCACTGCCAGCGTCTTGCCGGAATGGAGCGAGAAGGACACGCCATTCAGCGCCCGCACCACGGCATCCGGTTTGAACATGCCCTTGCGGATCGCGTAATTGCGCGAGAGGTTGCGGCCTTCAAGAACAGCTTCAGTCATGCCGACACTCCCTTGTCTGCCATTGTGTCGCCGCCGGGATGATTCTGCGGGTTACCGTGGACCAGCGGATAGTTGCAGAGCGCCTCGCCGAGATCCTTGCCCTGGCGGCGCGCGCCCTGATGGCAATCGGGCTGGACGAAGGCGCAGCGGGGCGCAAACAGGCAGCCCGCCGGACGGTCATGCTGGCCGGGCACCACGCCGGCAATCGACGGCAGCTTCTCGCCCGCCACCGCCCGTTCCGGCAGGGCTGCCAGCAATGCGGCGGTGTAGGGATGGTGCGGATCGGCAAACAGGCTTGCCACCGGCTGCTCTTCCACCTTCTGCCCGGCATATTGCACCTGCACGCGCTCGGCGGTTTCGGCGACCACACCCATGTCATGGGTGATCAGCACCAGCGCCATGCCCTTTTCCTTCTGCAGGCGTACCAGCAGATCGAGGATCTGCGCCTGGATGGTCACGTCGAGCGCCGTTGTCGGTTCGTCGGCAATCAGCAGCTTCGGATTGCAGGCCAGCGCCATCGCGATCATCACCCGCTGGCTCATGCCCCCCGACATCTGGTGCGGAAAGTTTGAAAGCCGCTCTTCCGGCGCCGGAATGCCGACGAGGTTGAGCAGTTCGATGGAGCGCTCGCGCCGTTGCCTGCGGTTCATGCCCATGTGGATGCGGAGCGTTTCACCGAGCTGGTAGCCGACCGTGAAGCACGGATTGAGGCTCGACATCGGTTCCTGGAAGATCATCGCCATGTCCTTGCCGATGATCTTGCGGCGCTGGCGGGGCGAGAGGCCGACAAGGTCGATGCCGTCGAAGGACATCCGGTCGGCGGTGATCTCGGCCGTCCAGGGCAACAGCCCCATCAGCGCCAGCATGGCGACCGATTTGCCGGAGCCGGATTCGCCGACAATCGACAGGATTTCGCCCTTGTCGCAGGTCAGCGACACATTGTCGACCGCCTTGAACAGGCCCGAAACCGTCCGGAATTCGACAGTGAGATTCTGGATTTCGAGAAGCGCCATCACGACCTCTTCAGTTTCGGGTCGAGGGCATCACGCAGCCCGTCGCCCATCAGGTTGATGGCCAGAACGGTGATCAGGATGGCAAGGCCCGGGAAGGTGACCACCCAGGGTGCCCTGAGGATGAATTCGCGGGCTTCCGCCAGCATCGTGCCCCATTCCGGCGTCGGCGGCTGCGCGCCCATGCCGAGGAAGCCGAGCGCGGCCGCGTCAAGGATTGCGGCGGAAAAGGCAAGCGTCGCCTGGACGATCAGCGGCCCGAGGCAATTGGGCAGGATGGTGAGGAACATCAGCCGCATGGTGCCCGCGCCCGCGACCCGCGAGGCCACCACATATTCCTTCTCCCGCTCGCTCAGCACCGAGGCACGGGCGAGACGGACGAAATGCGGCTGGTTGACCAGCGAAATCGCGATCATTGCATTGAGCAGGCCCGGCCCCAGCACTGCGACCAGCACCAGCGCCAGCAGCAGCGAGGGAAAGGCGAGGATGATATCCATGATCCGCATGATGATCGTGTCGGTGATCCCGCGGAAATAGCCGGCGACCAGCCCGATGATGACGCCGGAAAACACCGACAAAGACACCACGACAAGACCGATGAACAGCGAGAAGCGCGAGCCATAGATCAGGCGGGACAGGATGTCCCGGCCCACCGCATCGGTGCCGAGGAGGAAGAGACGCGATCCGCCATCCGACCAGGCGGGTGAGGCGAGCATGCTCAGGGTATTGGTCTCGGTCGGGCTGTGCGGACTGATGAAGGGCGCAAAGATCGCCATCAGCAGGATGACCATGAACACGACGAGGCCGATTACCGCGCCCTTGTTCTGCGAGAAATAAAACCAGAATTCCGAAAGGCCCGAGGGATGGCTGCCTGTTGCGGGAGAAGAATTGGCCATGGGTCGCTCCTAGTGCCGGATACGCGGATTGATGAACCCGTAGGTGATATCCACCAGCAGATTGACCAGCATGACGATGCCTGCGATCAGCAGCAGGCCGCCCTGCACCACCGCGTAATCACGCTTGAACACCGCATCGACCATCCATTTGCCGATGCCCGGCCAGGAAAAGATCGTCTCGGTGAGAATTGCACCCGCGAGCAGCACGCCGACTTGCAGGCCGATGGTGGTGATGACGGGGATAAGCGCATTGCGCAGCGCATGCACACCGATGACACGAAATGGCGACAGGCCCTTGGAGCGGGCGGTGCGGACATAATCCTCGCCGAGGATTTCCAGCATCGCCGACCGGGTCTGGCGGGCGATCACGGCGAGCGGAATGGTGCCGAGCACCACGGTCGGCAGGATCAGATAGGACAGCGCCGAACGGAAGGCCCCCGCCTGCCCCGACAGGAGACTGTCGATCAGCATGAAACCGGTGACATTCGGGAAATAGTAGATCAGCGATATCCGCCCGGACACCGGCGTCCAGTGCAGATAGCCGTTGAAGAAGATGATCAGCAGCAGGCCCCACCAGAAGATCGGCATCGAATAGCCGACAAGGGCGACCCCCATGATCGACTGGTCGAACCAGGTTCCCCGCTTGACCGCCGCAAGTATCCCCGCCGGTATACCGAACAGCACGGCCAGGATGATGGCGCTGAGCGACAGTTCCAGCGTCGCCGGAAACAGGGTGCCAAACTCGTCGAGCACCGGTCGCTTGGTGACAATCGAGGTTCCGAGATCGCCATGCAGCACCCGACCCATATAGGCGGCATACTGGATGATGACGGGCCTGTCATAGCCGAGATCATGCATCATCCGGTCATGACGCTCCGTGCTCATCACCCGTTCGCCGGACAAAAGCATGACCGGATCGCCCGGCAGGGCGCGGATGAAGAAGAAGGCAATCAGCGATACGCCGATGAAGGTAGGGACGAGAATGGCGATGCGTCCCAGAATAAATCGCAGCATGGCGTTGGTCCCAATTTGCGCATCCCCGGGGCGAGTCGGTCGAAGACCCGGTTTCCGCCGGTGCCGGGCCAGACCCTGTCACGGCACCGGCAAGCCGGTATCCAGCCGGATGGAAATGCGCTTTGCCTGTTTATGATCCTGCATTCTCTCGCGGCCAGCAGCCTGGGCGCTCGTACAGTCATCATGGGTATGAGTGCGGCGGCCAAGTGTCCCTGACCGCCGTGTTTTTTTGCCGGTTACCCCGGAGGGGCCGACCCTGTCATCCTGCCTTACTCGGCGATATCAACACCGTCGAAGCGGTGAATGCCGAGCGGGTCGTTGAAGAAGCCGGAGACCTTTTTGCTGACCGGGATCGACACGACGGAATGGTCGATGGTCGCCCACGGAGCCTCGCGCTTGAAGACGACCTGTGCCTGCTGGTAGAGCTTGGAACGCTCGCCCTGGTCGGCGGTGGTCTTGGCCTGCTTGACCAGCTTGTTGAACTCGTCGTTGCACCACTGGGCGCGGTTGTTGCCGCCAACGGCGTCGCAGCCAAGCAGCGTGTCCAGGAAGTTGTCCGGATCGCCATTGTCGCCGGTCCAGCCCATGATGACCGCGCCATCACGTGCCTTGTCCTTCGAAAGCTTCAGATATTCGGCCCATTCATACGAGACGATTTCGGCGGTGACGCCGATCTTGGCCAGATCCGCCTGCATCAGCTCGGCAGCGCGACGGGCATTGAGCATGTAGGGACGCGACACGGGCATGGCCCAGATCTTCATCTTCAGATCCTTGACGCCAGCGGCCTCAAGCGCCTTCTTGGCAGCATCCGTATCATAGGCATCGTCAACCACGGCGTCGTTGTAGGACCACATGGTCGGCGGGATCGGGTTCTTGGCAACCTGGGCAGCCCCCTGGAATACCGCATCGACAATCGCCTGCTTGTTGATTGCCATGTTCAGCGCCTTGCGCACTTCAGGCTTGTCGAACGGGGCGACCAGCGTGTTGTAGGCAAGGTAGGAGACGTTGAGGCCAGCACCTTCCAGCACGTTGAGGTTCGGATCCTTCTTCAGGTCCGCAACGTCTGCCGCGTTCGGGTAGGGCGCCACGTTGCATTCGCCGGCCTTCAGCTTCTGCACGCGCACTGCGGCATCGGTGGTGATGGCGAAAACCAGATCGTCGATCTTTTCCTTGCCCTTGTAGTAGTCGGGATTGGCCTTGTAGCGGATGACGGCATCCGGCTGGTAGGCGACGAAGGTGAAGGGACCGGTGCCAAGCGGCATCTGGTTGAACTGCGCCATCTTGCCATCGGCGGCCAGCTTGTCGGCATATTCCTTCGACACGATCGAGGAGAAGTCCATCGCGAGGTCAGCGATGAAAGGCGCTTCCGGACGGTTCAGCACGAACTTGACGGTGAGATCATCGACCTTTTCGACCGACTTGATCAAGTCGGGGAAGCTCATGCCTTCGGCATATTCCCAGGACGCACCCTCGACATACTTGTTCCAGGCATTGTCAGCCTTGAGCTGGCGCTCGAACGAGAACACAACGTCATCGGCGTTCAGTTCACGGGTCGGGGTGAAGAAATCGGTTGTCTGGAACTTCACGCCGGCGCGCAGCTTGAAGGTATATTCCTTGCCGTCGTCAGACATTTTCCAGCTTTCGGCCAGACCCGGTTCGGTCTCGGTCGAGCCATGCTTGAATTCAACCAGACGGCTGTAAACCGTGCGGGAAGACGCATCGAATGTCTGGCCAGCGGTGTAGAGGCCGGGGTCAAAGCCTTCCGGCGACGCTTCCGAGCAGTAGACCAGCGTCTTGGCGAAGGCCGCAGTCGACATTACCGAAACCAGAGCGGTTGCGGCGAGCAAAGTGGAAATCTTCTTCATGGTTTCGCTTCCCAGATTTTTCTTTTTTCGCTTGTCATGAACCCGGAGCCAAGCGCCCCGGCGATCAGGCGGCGATGGAACGACATTTGCCTGCCGAAAGCAACACGGGACGTGAAAAATTTATGATTGGGGCAAAACTTAGCATTTTTTACGCCAAAACCGGATCGAAAACGAAATAATCTCCAAAAACCCGGCGAGGTTTTGCTGTGGATCGAACAGGCCTGCAATGGCTGTGAAGGCTAAATATTATTCTGGTTGCATAATTCCGGCCCCGGCAGGTGAGGATGCCGGGAGGTGCCTCCGCTGCACCGGGATTGTCTATTGTGCCGCCTGCGGCAGGTCCAGTCCGGGAATGCCGAGCAGGAAATTGATCTGTGGCCGTGCCTTGACGATATCGTCGATCGTATAATCGGCGAGAACCGCAAAGAAGGCATTCAGCGCCTTGCGCAGGGCGGAATTCAGCCCGCAGGCATCGACCAGCGGACATTCCGGCATGCCGCCATCGAAACACTCGGCCATGGCAAAGCTGTCTTCGGTCACCTTGACCACGTCATAGAGGGTGATGGAATCGGCAGGCTTGCCGAGTCTCACCCCGCCATTGCGGCCCCTGACTGTTTCCACGAAACCTGCCTTGTTCAAGGGCTGCAGGATCTTGAACAGGAACAGTTCCGAGACGCCATAGGACTTGGCAATTTCGGGAATGCGGCTGAGATGGCCGTCATTGGCGGCGCAATACATCAGCATGCGGATCGCATAATTGGTCTGTTTGGTCAGCCGCATGCGCGTGCTCCTTGGCGGGTCGGGGGCAGCTTCACGTCAGGCCTACCCTCAGTCTGGAATGATTCCAGAATACATGAATAAACCAATCATATTTTTCTCTCAAGCGGATAAGACAGGTTGACAGGCCGTCTTAAAATATGATTTTCACAGTCAGGTATTAGTACTGATCCGGAGATTTCATGATGCGGTCCCTTTCCCGCGCGCTTGGCGCCCTCGCCTTTTCCACCGCCCTCACCGCCTGTGCCGGTGCCGCCCTGGCCGATGGCGAGGTGAATATCTATTCCTACCGCCAGCCGGAACTCATCCAGCCGCTGCTTGATGCCTTTACCGCCAAAACCGGGATTGAGGCCAATTCGCTGTTTCTCGACAAGGGTCTGGTGGAGCGCATCCAGGCGGAAGGTGTCAATTCGCCCGCCGACATCATCCTGACCGTCGACATCAGCCGTCTCACCGATGCGGCGGATGCGGGCATTACCCAGCCGGTCGATGATCCCCTGATCAACAGCAACATCCCGGCGCAATATCGCGACCCCAGGGGCAACTGGTTCGGGCTCACCACCCGTGGCCGGGTCGTCTATGCCTCGAAGGCCCGCGTCGCCCAGAACGACATCACCTATGAGGAACTTGCCGATCCGAAATGGAAGGGCAAGATCTGCACCCGTGACGGCCAGCACCCCTATAATATCGGCCTGATCTCCTCGATGATCGCCCATCATGGCGTCGACTACACGGAAAAATGGCTGACGGCGGTGAAGAACAATCTCAACCGCAAGCCGGATGGCACGGACCGAAGCCAGGCGAAGGAAATCTTTGCCGGCGAATGCGACATCGCGCTCGGCAATACCTATTATGTCGGGCTGATGCTGACCGACGAGGAAGAGCCGGAGCAGAAGGACTGGGCCGCATCGATCAAGGTGCTGTTTCCCAATGCGAAGGACCGCGGCACCCATGTCAACATTTCCGGCGTGGCGCTGGCGAAGAATGCCCCGAACAGGGACAATGCCATCAAGCTGATGGAATTCCTCTCCTCGCCGGAGGCCCAGAAGATCTATGCCGGGCAGGTGTTCGAATATCCCGTCGGCCCCGGCCTCGACCCCGCCGCCATCGTCAAGTCCTTCGGCCCGATCAAGCCAGATACCCTGCCGCTCGCCGACATCTCCGCCCACCGCAAGGAAGCCTCCGAACTGGTCGACAAGGTGGGCTTCAACGATGGTCCGGCGAATTGAGGCCTTTCGATCCGCCTTTTCGAAATATGCAAAAGTGTCAGACGGACGGCAACAACAGTCGCATCCTGAGATATTCGGCAGCCCAAAGGCTTCCTGCGGGTGAGGGTTGAGCTTCGATCACGGTTCTGTCGCTCTGAAAAGCGATCTCGGTGCGGGACGCGATATAGCGGTTGTAGCGAACTGAAGCCCAGGGCGAGAGTAGTCCCAGAGAAACCAGACGCAAAATCCCGTTCGAGGCGACAAGCCAGAGATAGAACGGGACCGACAGGCGGCTCCTCAACCGATGCCCCGGCCCTAGGGTGACACTGGACCAGATCACATTGCGCACCAGAACACAGTAGATAATCGAGCAGATGTTCAGGATGACATAGAGACCAGCCAACAGGACGCAGACGATGAAGGCACCGCTATCGGCATCTCGCAACAGTGCTTCTGCAATGCGGGGCACAGACAGGAAGGCATTACACGCCGGGAATGCGAGAACGAGGAACAGACCGGCACACACGAGCCAAGCCCGGTAGAGCCTGCGGAGCGAGGGGGCAGCCTGAAATTCCAGATCACCAAGCCTGAGATTATTGAACAGATAGACCGCACCCCAACGTGTCGTTATCGGCACAAAAAGTCCAAGCGTCAGGATATTCAGGATTGGTCCCACGACATAAGCCTTGAAGGCAGCTCCGTCGGTGCCGTGGAAGCCAAAACGCAATGTTCCAAAACTGGTTCTTGCAGCAACAAGTTCAAAGGCCCGCCAGATCATCACACCCATTCCGAGCAGAATGAAACCGTCGCATATCAAGGGGAGCCCCTGGGCTACTGCCGCCGAAGCGGCGACGGCTATTGTCAGCGCGAAACCGAGCAATCTCGCCTTTAGCATGTCTAGCGGACGCACGTTAAAATAATATGTTCCGCCCGCAATACGCGTATTGGACAGGAAAAAATTTCGTTGCCGCAGGAACGCCCAGGGCGAATAGAGCCCAAGTGTGACAATTGCCAAAATTGTGGTTGGCAGCCAGATCCGGAAATAGGCCCCTGCCCGACCAGAAAAGTCAAAACTTTGCCAGGGAGAACCCGCTGAAGAAGGATGATGAATTTCAACTGCATCCATGAAATGGGCCAATATCTGACGGAACAAGACCCTATTTGATCACACGGTTTGATTGAATAACAGGGGAATAATCCCAAATGGACGCCTTATCCCCAGTCAGCACTTTTCATTGCGCCAATGTAATCCCCGCAGCAAAAAGGGCCCCCGTTTCCGGAGACCCTCTTCGTCGTTGCCTTGGGAGGCTTTTGTTATTTCATCGTCGGGATCGAGAACTCGGCGCCGTCCTTGATGCCCGAGGGCCAGCGAGCGGTGATGGTCTTGGTCTTGGTCCAGAACTTGATCGAGTCCGTGCCGTGCTGGTTGAGGTCGCCGAAGGACGAGGCCTTCCAGCCGCCGAAGGAGTGGTAGGCCAGCGGAACCGGGATCGGAACGTTGATGCCGATCATGCCGATGTTGACGCGCGAGGCGAAGTCGCGGGCCGCATCGCCGTCACGGGTGAAGATGGCGACGCCATTGCCGTATTCGTGCTTGATCGGCAGCTGGATGGCTTCTTCATAGGTGTTGGCGCGCACCACCGAGAGAACCGGGCCGAAGATTTCGGTCTTGTAGATGTCCATCTCGGGGGTGACGTTGTCGAACAGGCAGCCGCCGACGAAGTAGCCGTTTTCATAGCCCTGCATCTTGAAGCCGCGGCCATCGACGACGAGCTTGGCACCTTCCTCGACGCCACGGTCGATCAGGCCGAGCACGCGGGTCTGGGCTTCCTTGGTGACCAGCGGGCCCATTTCGGCCTTCTCGTCATTGTAGGGGCCGATGCGCAGTTCCTCGACCTTCGGGGCGAGCTTGGCGATCAGGCGGTCAGCGGTTTCCTTGCCGACCGGCACGGCAACCGAGATGGCCATGCAGCGTTCGCCAGCCGAGCCGTAGCCGGCACCGACGAGGGCGTTGACGGCCTGGTCAAGATCGGCGTCGGGCATGATGATCATGTGGTTCTTGGCGCCGCCGAAGCACTGGGCGCGCTTGCCGTTCATGGCAGCCGTGCCATAGACGTAGCGGGCAATCGGGGTCGAGCCGACGAAGGAGACGGCACCGATATCGGGATCGGTCAGGATCGCATCGACGGCAGCCTTGTCACCGTTGACGACGTTGAGGACGCCAGCCGGCAGGCCCGCTTCGATCATCAGTTCGGCAAGGCGCATCGGCAGGGACGGATCGCGCTCGGACGGCTTCAGGATGAAGGCATTGCCGCAGGCAATCGCCGGGGCGAACATCCACATCGGGATCATGCCCGGGAAGTTGAAGGGCGTGATGCCCGCGCCGACGCCAACCGGCTGGCGCATGGAATACATGTCGATCTGCGGGCCGGCGCCTTCGGTGAACTCGCCCTTCTGCAGGTGCGGGATGCCGCAGACGAATTCGCAGACTTCGAGGCCGCGGATCACGTCGCCCTTGGCGTCGTCGATGGTCTTGCCATGCTCGCGCGACAGCATTTCAGCCAGCTCGTTCATGTTCTTGTTCAGCAGTTCGACGAACTTGAAGAACACGCGGGCGCGGCGCTGCGGGTTGGTATTGCCCCAGCCGATCTGGGCGGCCTTGGCATTCTCGACGGCGGCGCGCATCTCCTCGACGCTGGCGAGATCGACGGTTGCCTGGACTTCGCCGGTGGCCGGGTTGAAGATATTGGCCTTGCGACCGCTGGTGCCGACGACATGCTTGCCGCCGATGAAATGACCGATATGGTACATGTTTCTCTCCCTGAAGTGAGGGAACGGGCAGGCCGCAGCCGTGCCGCGCACCCATCCATCCCCGTTGTCTGGTGAAAGCGGGATACCTTTTCCCGCCCCTTGACGACAACAATCGCACTTCAATTTGCACAAATCAATCGCCTCGTTTACACATCCGTTGTGCAAATTTCGACACAAGGAGCGGCAATGAACTGGGATGACGTGCGGGTATTTCTGGCGGTGGCCCGTACCGGGCAGATCCTTGCGGCCTCGCGGCGGCTGGGGGTCAACCATGCCACCCTGTCGCGGCGGGTGACCGCCCTTGAGGAACAGTTGCAGACCCGGCTTCTGATCCGGCGCACCAATGGCTGCGAACTGACGGCGGAAGGCGAAATATTCCTGGCCGCCGCCGAAAGGATGGAAACGGAAATGCTGGCGGCACAGAGCCGGATCGGACGGCTGGATTCAGCCCTGGCCGGAACGGTCCGGATCGGCGCGCCGGATGGCTTCGGGGTTTCCTTCCTCGCCCCGCGTCTCGGACGGCTCACCGCGCGCTATCCGGAACTGAAGATCCAGCTGGTGCCGGTGCCCCGCTCCTTCTCGCTGTCGCAGCGCGAGGCCGATATCGCCATCACGATCGAACGGGCCGACCAGGGCCGCCTCGTCTCCTCAAGGCTCACCGATTACACGCTCGGCCTCTATGCGTCCCGCAGCTATCTTGCCGGACATCCCGCGCCCGCAACGGTGGAAGCGCTGAAGGACCATCACCGCATCGGCTATGTGGAAGACCTGATCTACTCGCCTTCGCTGAATTATACCGGCGAGATCATGCGCAACTGGGATGCGGGCTTCGAGATATCGAGCGCCACGGGCCAGAATGAGGCGGTGCGCTCGGGGGCCGGCATCGGCATCCTGCACAATTACATCGCCCGCAACCATCCCGAACTGGTGCGGCTCTTGCCGGAGATTTCGATCAGCCGCGCCTACTGGACCATCTATCACGAGAGCGCCCGCGATCTGGTGCGGGTGCGCACGGTTGCCGATTTCCTGCATGAACTGGTGCATGAGGAACGGCAGATCTTCCTGTAATATCAGGGGATCCCCGGCATGAGGTGGCTACCGGCTAGAGTTTGTCAGGGAAAAGTGGAAGCCGGTTTTCCCGATAATGACAAACGAAAACGATGAGTGCTGGAGGCTGTCTGGTTCAGTATGAACCTGACAGACTCTAGCGGACCATACCCGGCAGGGGCACGGCTGCCGGGCTCGGGAAGGCCGCCTTGACGGGTGCAGCCGTCACGGTCGGATCGACACCCGGGGCGGCAATCACCGGCACCGGGATCGGCACCCGGGCAGCATTCGGCACCCCGCCCTGCGCATTCGGAGTGATGACGACGGCGGGCTGACCATAGGCATAGGGCGTCTTGCGGGTAATCGGCAGGACGACATCGTCGAGATTGCCGAAATCGTCTGCCGGACGGGCGGCGCGTACGCGGTGCCGGACGACGGGCTTGCCGGTGGCAGCAGGCTCCACCGACGGCGGCACGGCGATGGCGACCTGGCCGGTACCGCTGGCAAATTCGAGCAGCGCCATGGTATCAGGCGACACGGACTTCACCCGCATTCCTTCCATCAGCGCCCCGATCCGCTCTTCGGGAATGCCGGGATGGCAATAGCGCAGGCGGATCTGCATGCGGAATTTCTTGTCGATCCCGGCCATGTTGGCAACGATATTGCTGTCGCGGTTGGGGTCGACCATCTGCCAGCCATAGATGCAGCTGCCGCCCGCGCCGAACGGGCCGGAGGCATAGCCGAAGGTGCCTTGCAGGTTGTCGCTGGCAACGGGGCGGATCTGCATGGCGACGCCGGGAAAGGCCTCCCGAATCTCGCCGAGGATCTGCCGGCGCGAGGGCGCATGCAGATAGGCCGCATCGAGCGACGGCTTGCCCACTTCCACGGAAAGGGTGTTTTCGCCAAAGCCTTCCGTGGCGTTTTCATAGACCACCTGCTGTTGCAGATAGGACTTGCGGGCAGTCTGCCGCACCGTCCGGATCCGGCCGGCAGTTGCGGGCAAAAGTGCGACGGCAAATTCCGGCGACACTTCGCTCGAGATCGGCGGCGCATCGGGATGCACCGAGGCCGTCAGGAACGGGTCCGGCGCGACCGAGGTGCAGGCGGCAAGCGGCAGGGACAGGACGAGCAGCAGAAACAGCGGTTTTCTCATCTTGACAGGCTCTCCTGCGTGGCAAACAGACCCTGCATCGCGCTGGTATCTGCCAACTGGTCGTTGAGTTTGGTGAAGATTGCCCGGGCCTCGGTCCTGTGGCCGAGCTTGTAATGGGCCCATGCCCTGAGCTGGCTGAGATCGGAGGATTCCGGCACCAGCTTCATGCGGGCGTTGAGCGCATCGAGCGTGGCCTGGAAATCATGGTGGTCGAAGGCCGAGCGGGCCCGCTGCCAGTAGATTTCGGCCCGCACCTCGCGGTCCTTGTCGGCAGACAGCGGATAGGCCGAGATCACCGCCTCCGCCTCGTCGGTGAGCTTCACCCGGAGAGCTGCGAGTGCCGATCCATAGGCGGCGTCATGGCGCACCTGTCCCCTGCCTGCAAGCGCCGCATCGAAGGCCGCCTTGGCATCGGAAGCACGGTTGAGGCCGAGATAGCACCAGCCGCGAATAAGCTGGGCATCGGCGGACAGCGGGCCTGAAGCTGCCAGTGCATTCAGCTGGTCGACACAGGCCGAAAACCGCCTGGCCTTGAAGGCGGCGAGATAGCCGGAGGCGCGCGCGCCCTTTTCGACCTTGACCACCCGGGTCACCGGTGCGGGATCGGAATAGCTTTGCTGGTCCTCGACCACCGGGGCGGAGGCATAGACGAGCTGCGGGGCGACCGGAGCCGGTTGCTGCGGCTGTACCACATAGGAAACGGCCTGAGCCTCTGCCACGGGGGCAGCCGGAGCTGCCGGAGCGACCTGATAGACGACCTGCCGGGCTCCTTCAGCGGTGGTGATCACCTGCGGCTGGCGGTAGAGGATCGGCGCTGGTCCGGTCTGGGGCTGGTTGATGGCGACCACCTGCAAGCCCTTCGGCACTGGCGGGCGGGTATTGGTGATTTCCGCCCACATGTCGGGATAGAGATCGCCGAAGCGGGCACGCAGCGCCGCAAACTGCTTCTTCTTGCCTTCCCGCATGAAGGACAGCGCAATGCCCTTCAGCCGGTTCGGCTCCTCTTCCCAGTTCCACGCCTGCACGAACCAGGCTTCGGAAGCCTGGAACTGCAGGGAATTATAGGCATACCAGGCGAGGATTTCGGCGTGGTCGGCGGATTTCGTCTGCAGGATGGTGCTCGAATAGGCCTCGACGCTTTTCGGGTCGATGGGGCCAAGCTCGGGCTTGGAGAAGCGCAGCGACAGCGCATTCATCAGGAACTGTGGATCGTCGGTCAGTTCCTTCAGATGGGCTGCCGCCAGCGCATAGGCGTCCGCGTCGCGGTTTTGCTGCGCGAGGCTGAGATAGAGGCCCTTGGCAAATTCCGGCGTCTGTTTCAGCGCCAGCGCCCTTGTGAAAAAGGGTTCGGCTTCCTTCGGCTGCTTGAGCTTCAGGAAATACCAGCTGAGCAGCGACATGTCGGCCGTGTCATTGCCCGCCGCCACCAGCGTCCGCATCCGCTGGATGTCCTTGTCGTCAAGCGGTTGCTGGCGCTCGGAACGAGTGTTGAAATCGGCGATGTCGCGGCGCAGGAAATCGTCGTTGATCGGCTTCAGCGCCGCAATCAGCGACGGATTCTGCCAGAGCGCGGTCATTGCGGCACGGATTTCATCCGGTTGGAAATCGCGGGTGGCCTTCTGGAGCGTGGTGACCAGCACCGGATCGGGCAGGCGGTCGGTGCCCTGGCGGAACAGCAACCCCTTGTAGACCTCCAGCAGCGCATCCTGCATGTCTGCCTCGCGATAGGCATCGATCAGCATCCACAGGAGGTCGGCATCCTTTTCGGCGACCGGATTGATGGCGCTTGCCGCCGAGATCACGCCAATCCAGTCCTTGCCCTTGTAGGCATTGGTAAGTGTCACCCGCAGCTTGCGGCGCTTGAGCTTGGTTGAAAAATCGGCGGAGGGCTGCCAGCCCGCGTGGGCGGCCTGCATCTTTGCCACCAGCGCATCGATCCCGGCGAAATCATCCTTTTCATAGAGCGACCAGAGCGGGGTTTCGTCGACCTGCCGCAGGGTGCGGTTGGCGTAGAGATCGGCAGGGACTTCAAAATCCGGATATTTCAGCCGCAGCCGGTCCACCTCGGCATTGACCCGGGCCTCCTGCTTCTGGTCGGCATAGTAATAGAGCGCGGCAAGCTCGACCGTATCGGGCACCGGCTTTGCGGCCTTTGCGGCGTCAGGTTCGACCACGGCGGGGGCCGCCCCCGCCGGCTGGGCCTGGGCGGAGGGCGGAAGCGGCTGGCTGAGGGCTGTCGCCGCATCGCCTGCATCAGCAGCGGGCACCGGACTTCGGGAAGCAGACGGCGCGACCAGACGGCTGGCGCGGATGCTGCCGGTCAGAAGCTCGATGGAATCTTCGGCATGCAGCGACCCGGCATAGACCGGCAGGGCAAGGAAGGTGGCGGCAGCCAGACGGGCGAGCCTTTGGCGATAGGTTTTCATAGGTCCGTCCTCACCCCTTTTTTCGGCGTGATCACACCAAGCCAGAGACCGAATACCGAAAGCAGCGCCACGACGAGCAGCACGTAGATCTGGAAATTGTCGGAAAACCACGAGGCGGCGAGACGCGGAAATTGCCGAAGCTCTCATCGGTGATCTCGTTGACAAACCGGTGCTCCGCCTGACGGGTGACCAGTTCCAGCGTATCGGCGCGGATGATGGCGGTGCCGCCTTCGAGCTTTTCCCAGGTCAGCGGATCGGCAAGGCTGCGAAAGCCGCGCTCAAGATTGGCGGGAGATGCGGCGCGGATCGTTGTCCACACCCCGTCACCCGCAGGTGCCCGGCGCTGGCTGACGGTGACAAGCGAATTGGCGTCCTCGGGCAGTTCGCCCTTGTCGGCATCCTGATAGCGCAGCCAGCTGTTGAACCGGCTCGAGGCCTGCGCCAGCCAGTCCTGGAACCGGGCATTGGCGGAGCGTCCGCCTTCGCGGGCAGTCGATTGCTGGAACGCGTCCAGCAGCTCTTCCGAGCCTGCGGAAACCAGCCCGTCGACATGCCCGGTCGCAGAGGTGGTGAAGGCATCGGTGCCCGGCACGGCGTCCTGCCCGGCAATCGGTGCGACCGGCGGCACGGCGGCAGGCGTTCCGGGCGCGCTTGCATCCGGCTGGCCGCCGGTTGAGACCGCCAGCACATCGCCGGTGGTCGAGGAGCCGGCGGAACCATAGGCAAGGCGGGCATTGACCGGCCTTCCCGCCGACAGCGCCAGACGGGCAACTGTGGTCAGCGCCACGGAAAGCGCCGGGCCGCCCGGCCGGTCGACCATCACCGTGAAGGGCTTGCCGCCGGCATAGGGATAGGCGGTGCCGGAGAAGGCCCCGAGATCCGGCAGCCGCCCGATCCGCGCCAGCGCCGGAACCTCAAGACCCGATTCCTGCAGCATCATGAAGCGCGGCTTGCCATCAGTGCGCTCGCCCGGCTGGCAGGCGGCGTCCCTTGAATCCGGCACCTCGGCCAGAAGCTCGACCCGGTTGATGCCGGGACGAAAGGCGCGCAGCGGCATTTCGATGCGCTTGTGCCGGAAGGTCTCGCCATCGGTATTGCGGAAGGGGAAGCTGGTGACCACCCGGTCGTTGACCCGGACCAGCAGCTGTGCGCTCGGCAGCAGGCCGGGCGCGGTCGCGCCGCTCAGGAAGAAATTCAGCGTGTCATATTCCGCCGGGTAGAAATCGGCAGGCATCGCGATGTCAAAGCGGGTGCGGGCGAGGCGTCCGGTAAAGGGCCGGGACTGATAGCCCGTATCGGCCAGCGTATAGGCGACCGTCGGGCGGGCAACCAGCTGGCCAGGCTGCGGGGCAAGCACGCCCGAGGTCAGGGCGGCGCTGAGCGGACCGCGCAGCGCCGCGAGCAGCGCGCCATCGAGTTCCTTGCGCGAACCGCCTTCCAGGATCGCCACCGCCCTGCCCGGCTCGGCCGCATCCTTGACCGAGAGACCGGGCCCGGCACCGGCCAGCATGGCGCGCGCCGCCGCGCTCTGGCCCACCTGGGTGGCCGTGCCGACATAGAGATCGATGCCGGGGCCCTTGCCGGGGCCTTCGGCAACGCTGACCATCACATCCCGGCGGTTCATCGCCAGCGCCAGCGCCTGTACGGCGGTCATCGCCTGGTTGACGACGGCGGTATTGTCGCCTGACGGCGCTATCAGCCGGATATCGGTAAAGCCTTCCCCGGTCTTGCCGACGGCAAGCAGGTCCATGGGCGCTGCAAAATGGATCGGTGCCTTGCTCAGGAAGCCGCTCCTGTCGGGGGAAAGCCGGGTCCAGAGTTCATAGGTCGCATCCAGCGAGCAATCGACCCGGTGATGCTGGATCGCCCGCACCTCGACCCGGTTGCGGCCCATGCGCAGCGCATCGGTGCCGACGGGGATCGATTGCAGCTGATAGCCGCTGGGCGAGCGCACCGGGAAGGACCCGGCGGGCTTGCCGTTGACCTTGACCTCGATGGTTGCCGTATCCGGCAGCACCGACACCGCATTGGTATAGGCGAGCTGCAGCGCGCCGCCGACAAGGCGGGCGGGTTCGGAGATGTTGAAGGTGAGCGCAATCGTGTCGTCCTCGCCGCGCAGGACAAGGCTTGATGCCGCCTGTTCGAAGGGTATCAGGCTGGTGGCCGTCGCCACTGGAGCGGCAGCTTCCGATGGCGCGGCGGGGGCTGCAGCCACCTCCGGCACCAGCCGGTTTTCCTCCGCCTCTCCGTTGCCCGGGAACAGGGCAACGGAGGCAAGCCAGGCCGCAAGCGCAAGTCCATGTATCTTCTTGTTGTTATCCATAGACCTGGGTTCCCTTGAATGCGGCCGAAAGTTCTTCGACCTCTTCGGGCTTGAACTTGTGTTTTTCCTTGAGCGCCATCGGCGCATCGCCAACCGATTCCACCGCAGCTTCCTTGACGAGGCCGCCGGCATAGCCAAGCGCCCGGATCGTCTCGCGGAAGGTCCAGAGGGCAAATTGCCAGGTGCCTGCAAAGAAGCCGAGCCGGACCTGGCGGCGCGACAGCCGCTCCTGCAGCACCGCCTGATCGGAATACATCAGGTCGGCAATCGCCATGAAGGTTTCGGGCGTGCGCTCATGATAGGCAAAGCCGTAGACCATGCCCTCGCTGGAGGCCCGGCAATTGCGCCGTTCGACCGCAAAGGAGATGACATGGCCATTGCGCCGGAGATCGACGATTGCCTGAAAATCGCCCTCCGCCGGAATGCCCGGCGCATGGTCGAGAAACTCCACCGTCAGTCCGCCGCTCGAAGCATCGAGGATCATGATCGAATGCAGGGCCTCGCCGATCCGCATCAGCGCATGGCGCTTGACCGGCAGGCGCTGGTTGCGGCGCAGTTCGCGCCGTTCGGCAACCACGCCGAGGGCAGCACCGGCAAGGCCGAGATTGAGCAGGTTCCAGCCCGCAACGATCATCAGCAGGTCACCTGCCAGGGGCTCGGTGAAGAACCGCCAGACCGAATAGATGGCGGCCACCAGCAGGATGCCGAAAATTGCGAAATAGGGCTTGGCAATCGGCGACAGCACGCTCTTGTCCAGCGTCTGGCCCTTTGCCGTGACGTTGAAAGTCGGCTTTCTCGGATTGCGGATGACGCTGACAATCGAGCCGATCAGCATCACCGACTGCACATATTCGTAGAGTTCCGACACCCACGGCCAGCGCACCCGGCCATAGAGATAGCTCTGCATGGCAAAGGAGGAGACCAGATAGGTGAGCGCGTAGGACGCAAACTCCATGATATTGGCCTGATACACTTCCAGCGAGAAGAAGATGTAGAGCAGCGGCGAGAACATGAAGGCGAGCCGCGACAGCGGGAACAGCCAGAACAGGTTGATGCCGGCGTAGCAGATGCGCTGTGCCATGGTCAGGCCGCGCGCCAGGAAGGGCCGGTTGAGGATCAGGATCTGCAGCATGCCCTGGCACCAGCGGGCGCGCTGGCCGATGAAGGAGACGAAGGTTTCCGGCTGCAGGCCGGCGATCAGCGGCTTGTCGACATAGTAGCTGTGCCAGCCGTTGGAATGCAGCGCCAGCGCCGTTTCGCAATCCTCGGTGATCGACTGGCCGGCAAAACCGTTGGTGGTCTCGAGCGCCTTGCGGCGCAGCACGGCGGCCGAACCGCAGAAGAACGAGGCATTCCACTTGTCGAGGCCGCGCTGCAGCACCGAATAGAACATCTCGTTTTCCGACGGCATGCGGGCAAAGGTGTCGAGGTTCTTTTCCAGCGGATCGGGATTGAGGAAATAATGCGGGGTCTGGACCAGGAACAGCTTTTCCTCGTCCTTGAAGAAGGGCACCGTCTCGCGCAGGAATTCGCGCACCGGCGCATGGTCGGCGTCAAACACCACGACCAGCTCGCCCTTGGAAACCTTCAGGCCCTCGTTGAGATTGCCGGCCTTGGCATGATCGTTCTTCTTGCGGGCGTGATAGTGAACGCCCATCGCCTCGCACAGCGACTTCAGAAGCTCGTGACGGCGCATCGCGGCAAGGGCGGCGCGCGGATCCCTGGCGTTGCGCTTGGCCTCGGTGCCGCCGTCGTCGAGCAGATAGATATTGAGCTTGTCGCGCGGGTAGAGCATCGACTTGGCCGCAGCCAGCGTGCCCGCCAGCAGTTCCGGATCTTCATTATAGGTCGGAATGAAGACGTCGACCGTCGGCAGGTCGGCGGCGTTCTTGATCGCCGGTGCGGTGCGGCGCAGCGGATCGGCCAGCATGAAATAGCTGACGGCCAGCATCAGCAGGCAGTACATTTCGGCGAGATAGAGCAGCAGGCCGGGGATGAAATTCCACGGCTCGGAAAAATTCGGCAGGGTTTCCGTGGTGCGCCAATAGGCATAGCGCAAGGCCAGGATGCCGGAAAACACGAAGGTCATCATCCGGAACGTCTTGTTGTCCGGGCGACTCATCGCGATGAACAGCAGGCCGAGCACGGCAAAGCTCAAGACAAGCTGCGCCTGCAGGCTGATCGGCAGCCAGAGGACAAAAAGACCCAATGCGCCGGCAATGATTGCCAGCCATTTCATGCACATCATGTGCCAACCCCATTGAAGCACTGGCCAAACATCATGTGCGCCAGTCATGCATTCGAGGGGGACGGTAGCGGCCTATTGCTGAATCAATTCCTAAACAAACCGGAGAAAGAGATTTAACCTATAACTGTTGGTTAATATTGTATTTCCAGACTTACGGGTGCCGGCCCAGAATGGAGCGTTGGCATGAAGGCACGAAAATTCAATGCGTTACGTCCTGCAATGACGCAAAGCCCTGCCGCACGGATGTCCGTTGCGGCAGGGCTTGCGATGAAAGTGAATAGCAACAGTTAAATGGTCAGACCTTGGCAAGGGTTGCCAGCAGCGCGGTGATTTCGGCCTGCCGCGTCACGCCCATCTTGCGCATGATGCTTTTGACATGGCTGCGCACCGTCTCGTAGTTCAGATGACGGTTTTCCGATATTTCCCGTGCACCATAGCCGTTGGCGAGTTCGCAGGCGATATGAAATTCCTGGTGGGTGAGGTGGAAGATGCCGCGCAGGCAGTCCTCCGTCGGAGTGGCGTGCTCTTCGAGATCGATCAGCAGACCGGCAATGACCGGACCGCCCGCCATGTTCGGGCGCGGCGTGTCCAGCCATTTCAGGCTCATCAGCAGGGGACGCCGGCCGATTCTGGAAAAGCTCAGGGGAACCTCAACGGTCGCATCTTCAGCCATCTTTCGCCTGCCACCCCGGGAGCGGACAGGCGCTGACCCTGGCCCAACGCCCGCCGTATCCGTCGCGCCATTGCCATCGGCAAGCATCGCCCGCAGCCGGAGTTTCAACTGCTTGGTTTCCATGGCGCTGCGGGAGACAAGCTCACCATGGATCAGGCGCAGATTGCTGCCGATCAGCGGTTCGGCCTGCTTGCTGACATGCATGACCTTGCCGGCCCCGTCGAACAGCACTGTCGGCAAGGCGGCGAGCGACAGTGCCGCATCAGTGGCGGCGACGAGCCGGATATCGAGCTCGCCCAGCAACTGCAGGGAGACGCTGAGACCCAGCCGGATATGATGCAGGATTGCTTCCTGCTCGGGGCTGAAGGGGGCAGCTTCCCGGTTGCGGATCAGATGCAGGCAAAGCTTGCCACTGCGCCTGGCATTGCTGCGCCGGGGGGACGGCAGGCCGGGGTCCCTGACGGCATCCAGTTCCGGGGCCTCGAGTTCGATTTGCCGAAGATTGGTCACGGTTCCCTGCAGCATGGCATGCAGGTGCAGCACATCCGCGCCACGGCTGAAGGGAAAGCCCAGTTCGCCTGCGGTCAGCGGCAAGGTATTGGCGGGCGCGACATAGGCGGCCCGGGAGGCCGTCATCTGGCACACGGTTTCGAGAACCTGCGGCCAGAGCACGGAATTGAGACAGGCAGAAATCAGCCCGTAACTGATCGTGGCAATATCGAGCTGTTCCATGGCCATCAGCGGCGCGCCAAAGGACTTGGCGGGTCGCGCAAACGGTGCCGGCGGAGCGAAAGGGGATAGTGACATGCTGCAATCGAGCCTCAATTCCAGGAGAAATGCCAGCAAACCGGCACGTCAGTTTTGTTGCGACCTTGCGCGTCGGCGTTGTTTCAGACCTTGTCGTTCAGGACGCCAGCTTGCTCCGCGCCGCCTCGTCGCTTTCCTGCTTCATTTTCACCTTCCGGTAGGTCTCCCCTGCCCGGTGATTATAATCCTCTTCCGACTTCAGTATGGGACCAAGCCAAAAGCCCAGCAGGATGGCTGCCGTAAGCCAGATGGCGATACCGGTCAGGATCTCGAGAGTCATCTGCATCAGCGCCACCATCCTCCGAAAACGGCCCATCCCGACGGAATGAAACCATTTGCGCGCCACCGGACCGGCAAAATCGCTTCCCCATCCGCAACGCATTCTCCCCGCAACAGGTCCGCCAACGGCCACCAACGGGATTTCCTGACCGTTGCAACCTTTATCGTTCAATAATGTGCGCTTGTAATCACCCGTTTGGGGCAGACAATTTATGTTTTATCATTTAATTTGAGTGCGATAGTATTATTAAATAATATATTTATTTAACCATAAATTAGCCTTCCGGGCGAAAGGCGCACCGCACATGTCTGCGACACCACACCCGCGTTCGCGCATGTGCGGAATCGACATGGCCGTCGGAAAAAGCATTGGAAGCCAGGCGTCAGTCCGCGCCACGCGTCAGGGTGTATTCAAATGGCTTGATCAGCCAAAGCTCGCCAACCGCATAATGTCTGGAATTTTCAGTGTGGAAAAATGGTACGGTTGGGGGGTCTCGAACCTCCGACCTCAGGTGCCACAAACCTGCGCTCTAACCAACTGAGCTACAACCGCGTGTCTCGCGTCGCCGCGTTACGGGGGTCACATACGGCGAGTTTCCTGATATTGCAAGAGCCTTTGTGACTTTCCCAAGAAAAAGGCCGGGCCAAACCGGTCCGGCCTCCTGTCGCAGATCCACCATCCTCATGAGGGCGAAACGCCTGCGATTACAAACCTCAACCGGGCTTGCTGAATTTTCGTCCCGCCGCCGGAAAGGGCCGGGCGGGCGCATTGCGGACGTCGTGGACGTCCGCTTTCGCCTCAGGCAGCCTTGAAGCTGGCAACGGCCTTTTCGGCAGCATCCTTTGCAGGCTTGGCAACGGTTTCAGCCAGCTTGCGGGTGGCTTCCTGCATGGTCTTTGCCTGTTCGACGGCGGTCTCGGCCTGCTTGCGCAGGAACGAGGTCTGCAACTCGAAGAATTCCGACACCGACTTCACGCCGAGCAGGGCTTCCATGTGGGCAAACGAGGTTTCGGCATTGACGCGCAGCGCGTCGATGGCCTTGAGGCCGAGATCGACCGAACCGGCCTGGACCGACTGAACGGTGGTTTCAACGGTCTTGGTGGCGTCTTCGGCAACGGTCTTCATGCGGGCAAAAGCCTGCTTGGACTGTTCTGCGCCCTTTTCGGCGAAATCGCGCAGGCTCTCGGTGACCTTGGACGGGTCGAAAGCGGTTACGGAAAAGACGTCTTCGTTCTTCTTGGCAGCCATGATCAGCACTCCTTGTGCGGGTGGCGCCGTGAAAATCAAGCGCCCTTGTTTCGTATGCGCATTCCATAGCAGAGGTTTTTGTGCAGTGCAACATAAATTTTGAAATTTGTGCGACGCGATAGACATTAACCCTCTTGAACGGTTTTACGCGCTGAGAGTGGACCTTTCGGGGGCTGTGCACGTATTAAGAATGTGTTAATGTCATCGTCACGGCATACCCCACGCGTACAGGATTGGACATGCCCGCAGTGCAGTACCCCTTCATTGATATTGCCGTTCACGAGCGGGTGAAGGATCACTTCGCGCGCGGTGAAGCGATCGTCCTGTTTTCGCTGGATCTTTCCGATGTGCTCTGGGCCAATGGCCCCGGTGCGCAGCTGTTCGGGCGGGAGATCATCTATGATCTGATCGAAGACGGACCGAACCGCAACGACGTCACCTTCCGGCAGGTGGAGGCAAGCGGCCAGCAACTGTCTGGCTCCGGTGACAGCCGGCAATTCCTGATCCGCATCCCCGCAGGCTTCCAGCGCGTGCCGGTACAGGCGCTGGTGGAGCGGATAACGCTCTCGGGCGCTGTCGAGGCGCTGCTGTTTGCCGCACCGGTCGGCAGCCAGCCCCTGAAGCAGGGGCGGATTGCCCGGTCGATGCTGGAGGGGTTCGACGATCCGGATACGCATATGGCGGTTCTGGGTGGCGATGGCGAGGTGCTGGCCGCCTCTCCGGAATTTGCAGGCCTGGGCCTCACACCTTCAACCGCGCGCACCCTGGTTGCAATGGTCGGCACCCATCCCGATCATCTGGTCAAGCGTCCCGTGCCGACAGGTCGCGGCTATCTGCCCGCCGCAATCGGCAAGGTCAGCGCCGCGCCGCCGATGCATCTGCTGTTTGCCGTTGAAACCATCCTCGGCAATATGGGCCCTGCCCCCGGCTTTCCGGAGGAGAGCGATGAGCTCGACGCGTCCGAAGCGGAGGCGGATATCACAGTGCCGCCCGCCGACAGCGCCGACGCGCCCCAGGCTGACGGGGACTGTGCAGCCATTGTCCTCGCCGACGCCGTGCCCGCCCCCGGGATCGAGCCGCTGTCTGCCGAACAGGCCTTTGCACCGGACATGCCAATGCCTGCCGATGCGGCAGACCGCGACAGCCCCGTGGAACAGGTCAGTGCCGGCGAGACTGCCGCAGCTTTTGCTGAGCCTGCAGATGTCGCAGGCTCCATCACACCGCCCGCTGCCGCCGTTGCAGAAACGCCGATTGCCACCGTTGAAACGGTTGCCACCGCTGAAACCGGTGACGGATTCCGTTTTGATCGCGCCGCCCGTCCGACCCGGTTTGTCTGGAAAATCGATGCCGATGGCCATTTTTCCGAAGTCTCGCCGGAACTGGCCGCCGCCGTTGGTCCGCATGCCCTGCTGCTGGCCGGTTCGTCCTTTGTCGATATCGCGCAATTGCTCGATCTCGATCCGGATGGCAGGATTGCCGAGCTTCTGTCCCGGCGCGACACCTGGTCTGGAAAAACCATCCACTGGCCAATCGAAGGCACGGCCATGAAGGCCCCCGTCGATCTCGCCGCCTTGCCGACCTATCGGCGCAACCGGGAATTCGACGGGTTCCGGGGCTTTGGCATCGTGCGCCTGGCGGATGCCACGCAAGACCCCGCCGCCATCGGCCTGACGCTTTCTGGCCCGGCAGATGACACTCCCGCCAGCGCTGCGCCTGCGGTTGGAGACATCGACAGCGGCGACGAGACGCCCGTTGCCGCACCTGAATTTGACGAACCCGACGCCGGCGTGGCGGACGATCTCACGATGCAAGCGGCTGGCGAAACCGGTCCGCAGGAACCCCGCCTCGAGCCGCCGGTGCTGCGCATCGCCGTGCCGGCGGTTGCCCCGGATACGGACAAGGTGGTGCAGCTCGAGACCCATCGCAGCCGCAGCCGCGACAGCCTGACCCCCGGCGAACAGGAAGCGTTTCGCGAGATCGCCCGGCGGCTTGAGCCCTTCCGCCGCGAGGATGAGGCGACGGACAGCGTCGATGATCCCGCGACCGAAGCCGAAATCGGCACCGATCCCGGCGATGAGAATGATCATGCGCCCGGTCCAGATGCCGCAGAGATGGGGCCTGACGCGCCTGATGTCCTTTCCCCCGTGAACGGCGTGAACGCGACGCCCGGGCCACAGGCACCAGCGGCCGATCCGCAAGCACCTGAAGACGCGCCACCCGTGCCCGACGTGACCGCACCGGTCTCCTCGGCAAGCGAAACCGAGCAGCTGGAAATCCTCGCCTCCGCCATCCCGCCCCGTACCGCCATGTCCGGCGGGCTGACTGGCGCGATCCTTGATGAAATCCCGGTCGCCCTGCTGATTCACACCGGCGATACGCTGATCCATGCCAATCCGGAATTTCTCCGCCTGTCGGGCTATGCCGGACTTACAGATCTCGAGGCGGTCGGCGGACTGGATTCGCTGCTCCACCACCGGGATCTCGAGGAGATGCCGGACCATTCCGGCGGATTGTCGCTGGTGCGCGCCGATGATGATCTGGTTCCGGTGACAGCCCGGCTGCAATCGGTACGCTGGGAGGATGGCCATGCCCTGCTTCTGGCGCTGATCCCTTCCGGCTTGCGCGCCGCAACTGCGGCCGGTGCCGCGCTTGAGCCAGACCTGGGTGCTGCCGATGCCGAGAGCCTGACGGCCCGTGTCGGGACCCTTGAGGTCGAAGTCGAGGAACTGCGGTCGATTCTCGAAACCGCGACCGATGGCGTGGTCATCATCGGCACAGAGGGCGAGATCCGCTCGATGAACCGGTCGGCAGCGGCGCTTTTCGACTATGACGATGCCGAAACCCGCGGCAAGCCCTTCGTCATGCTCTTTGCCCATGAGAGCCACCGGGCGGTTGCCGACTATCTCTCCGGCATGACCGGCAACGGCGTCGCCAGCGTGCTCAACGACGGTCGGGAAGTGATCGGCCGCGAGGCCTCGGGCGGGTTCATTCCGCTGTTCATGACCATCGGCAAGCTCAGCGCCTCCAACGGCTTCTGCGCCGTGATCCGCGACATCACCCAGTGGAAGCGCTCGGAAGAAGACCTGAAGAGCGCCAAGCGGGCAGCGGAAACCGCCAATGCCCACAAGAGCGATTTTCTGGCCCGGGTCAGCCACGAGATCCGCACGCCGCTGAACGCGATCATCGGCTTTTCCGACATGATGGCGATCGAGCATTTCGGCCCGATCGGCAATCCGCGCTATGTCGAATATGCCAATGACATCGCCCGTTCCGGCCGTCTGGTGCTCGATATCGTCAACGACCTCCTCGATATATCCAAGATCGAGGCGGGCGAGATGGAGCTGGAATTCACCGCCGTCGGGCTGAACGATGCAGTCTCGGAGGCCGTGTCGCTGGTGCAGCCGCAGGCCCATACGGAGCGGGTGATCATCCGCACCGCCTTTTCCGACGCCGTTCCCGATGTCGTCGCCGATCTGCGCTCGATCAAGCAGATCGTGCTCAATATTCTCGCCAATGCGATCCGCTTCACCCCCGCCGGTGGCCAGATCGTCGTGTCGACCGGCTATGAGCCGAATGGCTGTGTGGTATTGCGGATTCGCGATACCGGTGTCGGCATGACGCGGGCGGAACTGGAACAGGCCATGAAGCCGTTCCGGCAGGTCACCACCGGCACCCGCAAACGTGGTGATGGCACAGGCCTTGGCCTGCCCCTGACGAAAGCCATGGTGGATGCCAACCGGGCAGGCTTCACCATCCAGTCGGCCCCCAACGAGGGTACGCTGGTGGAAATCACCTTCCCCTCGCCGCGTGTTCTTGCGAATTGAGGGCGTTTTCCGCTAAAGCAGGGAGGCGGCCGCCTTCCTGCCCAAATCGGACCTGACTGGGACGGGGGGGCCGCAGGCGACCTTGTCCGTGACAAAGCAAAGCGATCCCCGAAGCCGTGAGCCCGCCCCCTTCCCCAGTCCTGTCCCCGCCTTTGGCCGCAGGCGCCCCCAACCTGCCGCCAGTGGCGATGGTCGAGCGCTCGTGGCTTTCCGTGCTCGCTCTTCTCGTGGCGGTGACGGTGCTGATGCCGGTGCTGGCAATCCTCTGGCTGGCCCTGACCGGCGGCACCGGGAGCCTGCCTCATCTTCTCACTGTGGTGTTTCCGAAAGCTGCCGGACGGACGGTCGAGCTGCTGGTTCTGACCGGCATCGCTTCGGCCTTCTGGGGTATTCTCGCCGCCTGGCTGACAACGAGCTGCGACTTCCCCTTTCGCCGCCTGCTGTCAGCCGCCCTGGTGCTGCCGCTGGCGATCCCCGGTTATCTCGCGGCCTATGCCTTTGGCGAATTTCTCGATTTCACCGGCCCGGTGCAGGGCCTCATCCGCAGTATCGGAGGTTTTCGCTCCGGACAGGACTACTGGTTTCCGAATGTCCATTCGATGGGCGGCGCGGTTCTGGTGCTGAGTTCGGTCCTCTATCCCTATGTCTATCTTGCCTGCCGCTCGATGTTCCTGATGCAGGGCCGCGCGGCAGCCGATGTGGCGCGCACGCTGGGGGCCAGTCCGCTGAAGGTGTTCTTCCGCGTCCAGTTGCCGATGGCGCGTCCGGCAATCGCGGTCGGCCTGTCGCTGGTGATGATGGAAAGCCTCAACGATATCGGCACGGTCGAATATCTCGGCGTCAACACGCTGACTTTCGCCATCTATGACAGCTGGCTGAACCGGGGCAGCCTCGCTGGTGCCGCCCAGCTCGCCTGCATCCTGCTGGTGATGGCGGCGGCGCTGATTGCCTTCGAGCGGGCTGCCCGCAGGCGCCAGCGCTTTGCCTCCGGCAAGACCACCACCATCGTGCCCGATGCGATCCGGCTGAAGCTTGGCGGCGGGCGTGGCTTGCTCGCGCTTATGGCCTGCCTCACGCCTGTGGCGCTCGGCTTTGTCATTCCGGTTCTGGTGCTGGGCGGTTTTGCGGTGAAGCGGCTCAGCCACCTGGCCGATCCCCGCCTGCTGCATGCGCTGGAGACCTCGATCACCGTCTCGGCGCTGACCGCGCTGTTTGCGGTGACTTTTGGCTTCCTGCTGGCCTATGCCGGGCGGCTTGCCCGTTCCCGCGCCGTCAGCCTGTCGGGCCGCATTGCCTCGCTCGGCTATGGCGTGCCAGGCACCGTGCTGGCGCTCGGCGTGCTGCTGCCCTTTGCCGGTTTCGACAACATGCTGGACGCGAAGATGCGGCTCTGGTTCGGCTGGTCGACAGGGCTTGTCCTCAGCGGCACCGGCTTTGCCATCGTCTATGCGCTGACGGTGCGGTTTCTCACCATGGCCGAGGGCACGATTGACGCCGGTTTCCAGAAACTGTCGCCGCATCTCGACATGGCGGCGCGCAATCTCGGCCGCACGTGCCTGCAGGCGCTGGCCTCGGTGCTGCTGCCGAACCTGCGACCGGCCATCCTGACGGCGGCGCTGCTGGTTTTCATCGAGACCCTGAAGGAATTGTCGGCGACCATCCTGCTCCGGCCCTTCGGCTTCAACAGCCTGGCAACCCTCGTCTACGAGGATGCCTCGCGCTCGAAGGTGGAAGATGCCTCGGTGGCAGCCCTGATCATCATCCTGGCCGGCCTGATCCCGGCGATCCTGGTGTCGCGCTCGCTGGAGCGTCGCCGGTAACCGGAAACGCACCATCTGCAATCCTTGCTTGATGCCCCTGAAAACACAAAAAAAGGCAGCTGATGCTGCCTTTGAGTTTGTGATGCTG
This sequence comes from uncultured Gellertiella sp., assembly GCF_963457605.1. Classification (GTDB taxonomy): domain Bacteria; phylum Pseudomonadota; class Alphaproteobacteria; order Rhizobiales; family Rhizobiaceae; genus Gellertiella. The sequence continues at coordinate 2,959,336 of NZ_OY735139.1, read as the reverse complement.
TTCAACGAGCGCTCGAATTGAGTAACATCATGCTACATGGGACTGCAGATCCCCGGCCAACGGCTATCATTCATCGGCCCCCAAGATAGTCCACAAATGCCAAATTTTTCCTAAGGATTCGTTACTTTCCCGCCCGTGTATTTTTTTGGAATATCCATGATATCTCATCATCAAATCGTAACCAGCGGTTTACGATAATTTCAGCGCCTCAAGGTCGGCGAACAGATCCAGCGCTTCAGGATTGGCAAGGGCTTCCTTGTTCTTGACCGGTCGTCCATGCACCACTTCCCGCACCGCGAGTTCGACAATCTTGCCGGATTTGGTGCGCGGGATATCGCTGACCGCGATGATCCTGGCGGGCACATGCCGGGGCGAGGCACCGGTGCGGATCTTCGTCTTGATCTTCGCTTCGAGATCAGGTGTCAGATCCTTGCCCGCCGCCAACCGGACGAACAGCACGACGCGGACATCATCGTCCCAGTCCTGCCCGATGCAGAGCGCTTCCAGCACCTCTTCCAGCTGCTCGACCTGATTGTAGATTTCCGCCGTGCCGATCCGCACGCCGCCCGGATTGAGCGTTGCGTCCGAGCGGCCGTGGATGATCACCCCGCCATGCGGCGTCCATTCGGCAAAATCGCCGTGGCACCAGATATTGTCGAAGCGCTCGAAATAGGCGGCCTTGTATTTTGCCTGGCCGGGATCGTTCCAGAACATCACCGGCATCGACGGGAAGGCCCTCGTGCAGACCAGTTCGCCCTTTTCGCCGGTAACATGCTTGCCGTCGTCGTTCCAGACATCCATCGCAAGGCCGAGGCCGGGCCCCTGGATCTCGCCACGCCAGACCGGCTTCAGCGGATTGCCAAGCACGAAACAGGAGACGATATCGGTGCCGCCGGAGATCGAGGCCAGCTGTACATCGCTCTTGATCCCTTCATAGACGAAGGTGAAACCTTCCGGCGACAGCGGCGAACCGGTCGAGGTGACCAGCCGGAGGCTGGCGAGATCATGGGTCTTTGCCGGGACGAAACCGCCCTTGCGCACCGCGTCGATATATTTGGCCGAGGTGCCGAACACCGCAAAGCGTTCCGCCGCCGCATAGTCAAACAGCACATTGCCATCGGGATAGAAGGGCGAACCGTCGAAGAGGCAGAGCGTCGCGCCGACGGCAAGCCCTGACACCAGCCAGTTCCACATCATCCAGCCGCAGGTGGTGAAGTAGAACAGCCGTTCCCCCTCCCTGAGGCCGCAATGCAACCGGTGTTCCTTCAGATGCTGGATCAGCGTGCCGCCCGCCGAATGGACGATGCATTTCGGCACGCCCGTGGTGCCGGAGGAAAACAGGATATAGAGCGGATGGCCAAAGGGCAGCGGGGTATATTCCACGGCCCCTGCGGCAAAGGGTTCGATGAAGGCGGCAAGCGTCTTCGCCCGGGCAATGGCGGTAGCGGCAGCCCCGGCGTCGCCCGCATAGGGCACCACCAGCACCGGAACGCCAAGCTTGCGCTGCACGGCGGCGGCCTTTTCCACCACGTCCTGCTTCTTGCCATTGTACCAGTAGGCATCGCAGGTGATGAACAGTTTCGGCTCGATCTGGCCGAAGCGGTCGAGCACTCCCTGCTCGCCGAAATCCGGTGAACAGGAGGACCAGATCGCCCCGAAGGAGGCGGCGGCCAGCATGCAGGCAATGGTTTCCGGCATGTTCGGCATCATCGCGGCAATACGGTCGCCCTTTTCGATGCCCATCGCCCGAAAGGCTTGCTGCAGCCGCGACACCAGCGCCGACAGCTGGTCAAAGCTCCAGCGGCTTTCCGCCTTGTCCTCGCCCCGGAAAATCAGCGCCTCGCCCGTGCCGGTCTTGCGCAGCAGGTTCTCGGCAAAATTCAGCTCGGCATCGGGAAAGAAGCGGGCGTCCAGCATCCGGTCGTCATGGATGACGAGGCGCTCGCCCTTCTCGCCCTTGATACCGCAGAAATCCCAGACGCAGGACCAGAACAGGCCGCGCTCGGCAACCGACCAGGCGTGGAAGGCGTCGTAATCGGCAAAGGCAAGACCATGGCGCGCGGCACAGAAACCGATGAACTCGGTCATCGGCGCCTTCGCCTTCATTTCCTCCGACGGCACCCACAAAGGCTGTTCCCGGTCCATGCATTCCTCCCTGCTGACTCACGCTTCTATAGCATGTTGCATCGCATTATAAAGAGGCTCGCCAATCTCGCGCTTGCGTGAATGCACCGGGTTAGTGTTCCGGCAGCGCCCCGGCATTTATTATAAATTACTCCAGTTCGTGACTTAAAGTCTTCTCCGCGCAAGCCCGATGCTTACAATGGGCAGCGAATCATCGACCGGGGGGCGTGAAGGGTGCGGCGGATTATCTGGGGGCTTATCAAGCTGGGGCTGGCGTCGATGATTGCCGGCTGGCTGATGGGCGTCTTTGGCATCACGGCGGATTCGGTGCTGAAGGCTGCCAATCTCACCCAGCAGGATGTCAACGACTTCCTCGTCCGGGCAGCCGCATGGGCGACACCCCGCCTGACGCTCGGGGCGCTGGTGGTGATCCCGATTTGGCTGTTTACCTATCTTTTCATTCCCCATCCCGAAGACTGAGGAAGCCGCCCCCGCCCGCTAGAGTCCGTCAGCTTCATATTGAACCAGACAGACTCTGGCTCCACTTGTTGTCGTTTGTCTTTTCGGGAAAACCGGATTCCACTTTTCCCTGACAAACTCTAGTGCCCTTTGTTTTCGTTTGTCTTTTCGCTCAAACTCGTTTGAGCGCTCAAACTCGTTTGAGCGGGAAAACCGGATTCCAGACGCAAAACTTCGTTTGCGTGTTTTCCCTGACAAACTCTAGCGCGGATGAGGGCTTGTCCGGCGATATCAGGGCTGTGCCATCGCCATGCGCTCGTCGCGCTGGCGCTGCAGTTCCTGCCGCTTGGTGATGATCGAGGCAATGACCACACCAACGGTGACGATGGCGATCATGATGGTCGAGACCGCGTTGATTTCGGGCGTCACGCCGAGCTTCACCTGGCTGTAGATCTTCATCGGCAGCGTCGTGGTGCCCGGACCGGTGGTGAAGGCCGAGGTGACGAGATCATCGAGCGACAGGGTGAAGGCCAGAACCCAGCCGGAAAACACCGCCGGCGCGATCAGCGGCAGCGTCACCTGGAAGAAGGTGACCATCGGCGAGGCCCCGAGATCCTGGGCGGCCTCTTCCACCGACTGGTCGAAGGTCAAGAGCCGCGATTGCACCACCACGGCGACGAAGCACATGGTGAAGGTGATATGGGCAATCAGTACCGTCCAGAAGCCCCGCTCGAAGCCCATGGCGACAAACAGCAGCAGCAGCGACAGGCCGGTGATTACCTCCGGCATGACCAGCGGCGCATAGGCCATGCCGGAAAACAGCGTGCGACCGGCAAAGCGGCGATGGCGGACGAGGGTGAGTGCTGCGAGTGTGCCCAGCACCGTCGACACGGAGGCCGAGATGACGCCGATGCGAATGGTGATCCAGGCCGCATCCAGCATCGACTTGTTGGTCATCAGCGAGACATACCACTTGGTCGAAAACCCGGCCCAGACGGTGACCAGCTTGGATTCGTTGAACGAAAACAGCACCAGAAGCACGATCGGGATATAGAGAAAGGCAAAGCCCAGCGCCACCGAGACGATATTGAAGGGGGTCCATCTATGCATGTGCGTCTCTCTTCTATTCCGCCGGCTTGGCCTGGATATGCTGGAAGAACATGATCGGCACGATCAGGATCAGCAGCAGGACGATGGCCACCGCCGAGGCGACCGGCCAGTCATGGTTGGCGTTGAATTCGTTCCACAGCGTGTGGCCGATCATCAGCGTTTCCGATCCGCCGAGCAGGTCGGGGATGACGAATTCGCCAACCGCCGGAATGAAGACCAACATGCAGCCGGCAACCACGCCCGGGATGGACAGCGGCCAGGTCACCTTCCAGAAGGCCTTGATCGGCGAACAGCCAAGATCCTGCGCCGCCTCGATCAGCGTCCCGTCCATCTTTTCCAGCGCCGAATAGAGCGGCAGCACCATGAAGGGCAGGTAGGAATAGACGATGCCGATATAGACCGCATAGGTGGTGTTCAAGATGATCAGCGGCTCGTGGATGACACCGATCGACAGCAGCAGCTCATTGAGCAGGCCCTCCGGCTTCAGGATCGCGATCCAGGCATAGACCCGGATCAGGAAGCTCGTCCAGAACGGCAGGATCACCAGCATCAGCAGGGTCGGGCGCACCGTCAGCGGCGCCTTGGCCATGCCATAGGCAATCGGATAGGCGACCGCCAGGGTCAGCAGTGTCGAGATCACCGCAATCTTCAGGCTCGACAGATAGGCCTTGATATAGAGCGGATCGCCGGTCAGCCACAGGAAATTGTCAAAGGAGAGTTCACTGAGCTTGCTGTGGAAGCCCGCAAGACCATCCGCCAGCCCGAAGACCGGCGTATAGGGCGGCATGGCGATGGCTGTTGTCGACAGCGAAATGCGCATGACGATGAAGAACGGCACAAGGAAGAACACCGTCAGCCAGGCATAGGGCACCATGATGACCAGGCGCTTCATGAAGAAGGAGCGGAGCGCTGTCATCGCGATCAATCCCTCAGGACAACGCCGGCATTCTCGTCAAACGAGATCCAGACGTTCTGGTCATAGGTCAAGGGATCCTCCACGGCGCGCACCGCATTCATCGACGAGGCCTTGACCACCTTGCCGGTGGTGAGCTTGACGCGAAATACGGTCATGTCGCCGAGATAGCCGATATCCCAGATCTCGCCTTCCGCCGCATTGTTGGCATGGGCAGGCTTCTGGGCGGTGACGCGGATCTTTTCCGGGCGGATGACGACACCTGCGGACTGGCCGATCTTCGGCGTCTCGGGCGAGTTCATACGGACTTTGAGACCACCTTCGACTTCCATCTCCACGGCTTCGCCGGAGACCGCGGTGACCTTGCCATCAAAAATGTTCACGTCGCCGATGAAATCCGCGACATAGCGGCTGTTCGGCGCTTCATAGATTTCCGGCGGAGTTGCCACCTGGATCACCCGGCCCGCATTCATCACCGCAATGCGGTCGGCCATGGTCATCGCCTCTTCCTGGTCGTGGGTGACCACGACGAAGGTGAGGCCGAGTTCCTGCTGCAGGTCCATCAGTTCGAACTGGGTTTCCTCGCGCAGCTTCTTGTCGAGCGCGCCCAGCGGCTCGTCGAGCAGCAGCACCTTCGGGCGCTTGGCAATCGAGCGGGCAAGAGCGACGCGCTGGCGCTGGCCACCCGACAGCTGGTTCGGCTTGCGGGCGGCAAATTTTTCGAGCTTCACCAGCTTCAGCATCTGCGCCACGCGTTCGGCAATCTCGTTCTTCGGCATGCCGTCCTGCTTCAGGCCGAAGGCGATGTTCTTTTCCACCGTCATGTGCGGAAACAGCGCATAGGACTGGAACATCATGTTGACGGGGCGGCGATAGGGCGCAGTCCCGGCCAGATTCTGGCCGTCGAGAATGATTTCGCCCGATGTCGGCTGCTCGAACCCGGCAAGCATGCGCAGAAGCGTCGACTTGCCGCAACCGGATGCCCCGAGCAGGGCGAAGAATTCCTTGTTGTAGATGTCGAGCGAGAGATCATCGACGGCGACAAAATCGCCGAATTTCTTGGTGACGTTCCTGAAGGAAATATAGGGAATGGAATTCGGATCTGACCACGGTGCAAAAGAGCGGCGAATACTGCCGAGAGATTTCATGATGGGTTCCCCAGAATGATAAGGAAATGCCCGGAGTTCTTATATCCGGGCATTGTCTTGATCTTGTTATTGGCCGCTGACGATCCTGGTCCAGAGGCGCGTCACCTGCCTCTGCGTCTTCTGGTCGTAGGGCGTGACCGTGAAGAGCTTCTTCATCACGTCATCGGTAGGGTAGATCGCCTTGTCGTCAATCACCGCCTTGTCGATGAAGGCCTGCGATCCCTTGTTGCCATTGGCATAGAAGACGACATTCGAGGCCTTGGCGATCACTTCCGGCTTCATCATGTAGTTGAGGAAGGCATGGGCTTCTTCCACATGCGGTGCATCGGCGGGAATGGCCATCATGTCGAACCACATCTGCGCGCCTTGCGGCGGGATGACATAGCCGAGTTCAACGCCAGCCTTTGCTTCCGTGGCACGATTGCGGGCCTGGAAGACGTCGCCGGACCAGCCGAGCGCAATGCAGATATCGCCATTGGCGAGCGCATTGATATATTCGGACGAATGGAACTTGCGCACGAAGGGCCGCACCGAGGCCAGCACGTCGCCCGCCTTCTGGATATCTTCAAGCTTGTGCGAATTCGGGTCCATGCCGAGATAGTTCAGCGCGGCGGCCAGAATTTCCTTCGGCGCGTCGAGCATGTAGATGCCGCAATCCTTGAACTTGGCGGCATTTTCCGGCTTGAACAGGGTGTCCCAGGTCGGCGGCGCATCCGAACCGGTGATTTCCTTGATCTTCTTGATGTTGTAGCCAATCCCCGTGGTGCCCCACATGTAGTCGATGGCATATTCGTTGCCGGGATCATAGGCACCGGTGCGCTGGTTGATCACGTCCCACATGCTGGAAATGTTCGGCAGCTTGGATTTGTCCAGTTTCTGGAACACGCCGGCCTGGATCTGGCGCTGCAGGAAGTCGCCCGAGGGAACCACGACGTCATAGCCGGTGCCGCCGGCAAGCAGCTTGGTTTCCAGCGTCTCGTTGTTGTCGAAGACGTCGTAGACGACCTTGATGCCGGTTTCCTTGGTGAAATCCTCGAGGATCTTGGGATCGATATAGTCCGACCAGTTGTAAACGTTGACAACCCGGTCTTCGGCATGTGCGAGCGCGGTCAGGCACAAAGTGGCAAGCGCAGTCGTCATTATCCGCCTGAAGTTCATGATTTTCTCCCTTTTCGGACGCGAGCACCTATTAGCTGGCACTTCACGCCCGTTGTTTCATTGAAAGAAAGACTATGAAGGAAAATGATGGGCGGCAAGGGGGCCTGCGCCGGATTCTAACGAAGTGTAAACTTTCTACTGGAAATCGAAGGCACTAAGCCCGGTCACCATTTCGTCAAGTCCGAGCGGGCGCGTCACCGGCGGCTCGGCCCGTGACAGGCAGCCCTGCCGCTCGCACAGCCTGCAGGCGGCTCCGATGGCAAGCGGCGGACCGGCGGCACTCACCGCCTGGCCATAGACGGTTTCCTCGGCAAACCCGGTCTCGCAGCCGACCAGCACGGCGGTGCGCCGCACCCGCTCCTGAAAGGCGACATGCGGGCCGTCGAGCGTGCGCGAGACCGTCAGATAACCGGTTCCGTCCGGCATCTCGGTGCTGTCGACGAGGATCTGCGACGGCTGGGCGAAGGTGCTGTGAATATTGAGTTTCGGGCAGGAGCCGCCGAAGCGCGACTGGGGAAAGCCCTGGGCACCGGCGCGCCGCAGCCGGTTTCCGGCGTGGTCGACCTCCATCATGAAGAACGGAATGCCCTGCGCCCCCGGCCGCGCCAGCATGGTCAGGCGCTGCGCCACCTGCTCGAAGGAGACGCCGAAGCGGACCCGGAGCAGGTCGATATCATATTTCTGCCGCTGCGCCTGGGCGAGGAATTCGCCATAGGGCATCATCAGCGCATGGGCGGCATAGCGGGCAAGCTCGAAGCGGGCAATGCGGCGCGCCTCGTTGGTCGACAGTTGCAAGGCCTCGAGTTCGCCGAGGATTTCGCTGCGCAGGGCGAGCAGGCAGGCTTCGAGCGTGATTTCCCGGAGCTGGTCATGCACCGACAGCCGCTCGGAGACGAAGAGCCGCATCGAATGGCGGTCGAAGCGGCGGCGCTGGTTGGGCATGGCGCTGACCGGCAGGCTGCGCACCACGATCCCGTGTTCGGCCCGCATCCAGTCCTTCAGCGCCGGAAGCAGGCCGTCGGCGGGGTTGAGGCTGCGGTGGAACTTTTCCGCCGCATCCTCGATGCTGGCGAAATAGGCGCTGCGCCGCTCCAGTTTCTCGCGCACCTCGTCCATCGGCAACCGGGTGGCCGACAGCGAGGTGTCATGCCCCTCGCGGGCCAGCAGTTCGGCAAGACCCGTCAGCCTTGCCGCCTGTTCGCGATAGGCGCGGTAGAGCTTGACGATGCCATTGGCGGCATTCGGAGCGGCCTCGGCCACCTCGATCAGTTCCTGATCCCCCGGCACTTCGCCCGACAGCAGCGGATCGGCAAACACTTCCCGCAGGAAACTGGCCGCATCGCTGCCCGCGCCGCGCAATTCGTCGAGATCGACCTTGTAGACAGTGGCGAGTTTCAGCAGCAGTTGCACCGTCAGCGGGCGCTGGTTGCGCTCGATCAGGTTGAGATAGGACGGCGAGATTTCCAGCGCCTCCGCCATGGCCGTCTGGGTCAGCGCCAGCGTGTTGCGGATCCGGCGTACCCTCGGCCCTGCGAAAATCTTGTTTTCTGCCATTTGTCACGCCTTTTACAATTTTTGTCGCGGAGCTGGTTTTACAATTGTGACAAATTTACACGCGCCTCTTGTCAAAGGCAAGACATCATAACCCTTTTAACCATAGGGTTTTTCCGAATCCTGTAGCGGTATTTCGCAGTGCAGTGTAAAAACCATCACATCAGATCACGGCCCCGCTCCCAGCACGGGCCACACGCCCGGGCCTCCCGGACTTTCAATGGAGTATGATATGACTGACTTTTACAACCTGGTCCCGAACGCCCCCAAGGGCCGTTACGACGGCATCGAGCGTCCCTATACCGCTGAAGACGTCAAGCGTCTGCGCGGCTCGGTCCAGATCCAGTATTCGCTGGCCGAAATGGGCGCGAACCGGCTGTGGAAGCTGATCCATGAAGAAGACTTCGTCAACGCGCTCGGCGCGCTGTCCGGCAACCAGGCCATGCAGATGGTCCGCGCCGGCCTGAAGGCGATCTATCTCTCCGGCTGGCAGGTTGCTGCCGACGCCAACACCGCCTCTTCCATGTATCCCGACCAGTCGCTCTACCCGGCAAACGCCGCACCGGAACTGGCCAAGCGCATCAACAAGACCCTGCAGCGCGCCGACCAGATCGAAACCCAGGAAGGCAATGGCCTGTCTGTCGACACCTGGTTCGCCCCGATCGTTGCCGACGCCGAAGCCGGTTTCGGTGGCCCGCTCAACGCCTTTGAAATCATGAAGGCCTTCATCGAAGCTGGCGCTGCCGGCGTTCACTATGAAGACCAGCTCGCCTCGGAAAAGAAGTGCGGCCATCTCGGCGGCAAGGTTCTGATCCCGACCGCTGCCCATATCCGCAACCTGACCGCAGCACGTCTGGCCGCTGACGTCATGGGCACCCCGACGCTGATCATCGCCCGCACCGACGCCGAAGCTGCAAAGCTCCTGACATCCGACATCGACGAGCGCGACCAGCCCTTCGTCGACTACGATGCCGGCCGTACGGTTGAAGGCTTCTACCAGGTCAAGAACGGCATCGAGCCCTGCATTGCCCGCGCCATCGCCTACGCCCCCTATTGCGACCTGATCTGGATGGAAACCTCCAAGCCGGACCTCGCCCAGGCCAAGAAGTTCGCCGAAGCGGTCCACAAGGCACATCCGGGCAAGAAGCTGGCCTATAACTGCTCGCCGTCGTTCAACTGGAAGAAGAACCTCGATGATGCGACCATTGCCAAGTACCAGAAGGAACTCGGCGCGATGGGATACAAGTTCCAGTTCATCACGCTCGCCGGCTTCCACCAGCTGAACTACGGCATGTTCGAACTGGCCCGCGGCTACAAGGACCGCCAGATGGCTGCCTATTCCGAGCTGCAGCAGGCCGAATTTGCTGCCGAGGTCAATGGCTACACCGCCACCAAGCACCAGCGCGAAGTCGGCACCGGCTATTTCGACGCGGTTTCCGTTGCGATCTCGGGCGGCAAGTCCTCCACGACCGCTATGAAGGAATCGACCGAAACGGCCCAGTTCAAGCCGGCCGCCGAATAAGACCAAAAACCGGAAGGACGGGCTTTACTGAAACCAAGCGCCCAGCCCGCCCTTCCCCGCTGATTTTCAGGATCGGCACCCTGCAACGCCACCAACAAGGAGTATCACCATGGCACCGCAGACACGCGTTAAAGAACGGGCCGAGGAACAGGCATCGGCCATGACATCGGACCAGCAGGCCATGATCCGCATGGTCGCCAATGACCTGCACCGCCTCAACCAGTCCGTTATGAAAGCCGTGGATGCTGGTGTCTCCGTGGAACTCGTCCGCTCGGCCCGTCACCATGGCGGCGGCGGCAACTGGGGCGACCTCCTGATCCCGGTCATCCTGACCCAGGGCCCGACGGCCTGAGGCAAGCGTTTCGAGCCTTGAAACTCGACACATTCTCTATAACCCGGTTCCCTGCGGCCGGGTTATTTCCGCGCAGAAGATCCGTTTGCAGGCCACGGGAGGTTGCTGACGGAACTTCTGCGCGGTCCTGTTTTCAGATCCCCCAGCCATCGGCATAGAGCACGGCGGGGCCATCATCCCGCGACACCTGCCCCGTTTCATCGCGATGGATTTCGACCGGCCGGTCGGTAGGCACGACAAGATCGTCAAAGGGCCACCACCAGCCGGAGTGGCACATCACCGCCGTCAAGCCATCAAGGGCATCGCGACCCTCGTAGCCCAGGTGCTCCACGAGGTAGGCATAGAGCGCAAGCAATCCGATATCGTGCCCCGTCGCCAGCCGCAGTGCCTCGTCCCGGAGTGCCCGATCCGTCTGATCCCGCGCACCGGCGCGAATCTCCTGCCAAAGCCCGCTTTCCACCCGATCCCACGGATGATCGTCGACCTCCTGCCGGATGCCGTAGTCCAGTGCCAGCCAGAGCCGGGAATTCATCTGCTTTTCGATCCGGTCGAGCCGGTGCCGGAACAGCGGGCCGAGGCAGGATCGGGCCGCCTGTCCGGTTCTCAACAGATCCACCACCGCCAGCACGCCCGACATCGAACCTCGATGCCAGATCACCTGACGGGGTACTGCAAGACCAGCAGCCTGATAGGCAAGCCTCAGGCCCGATTCCGCTCTTTGGCGGTCGGTGTTTTCAAGGGTCAGGTTGATCCTGGACCATGTCTCGACATGGAGCCGCATCCGGGTTTGCAGGTCCGCAGTCGACCGGCGCCCTGCCCCGAACAAACCGGAAAGCGCCTTCCAGCCCAACACCTGACACCTCCTTCCCCATCATCGCGAAATGCATGCCGATGCCGGGAAATGAAGGATACACCGGACGTGATTGCGTCACGGCTAAAATAAGCGGATTGCTAGCTAACGCAATCCCCGCATTCTGCGGGATATAGCGGGTCCGAAAAGGAATGATTTCAGTGGACAGTCGGCAACATGAGGAAGGCGACGGTCGAGAAGGCCGCGATGGCAAAGCTGATCAGGGCAAGGCGGGCGGTGACATCACGTTCAGCGATGGCAATGGCAACGGCACGGGCGCGACGGCGATCCTGTTTCATGAGTGGTAAACCCTTCCTGAACCCTTGAACATCCATGCCGGGCAAGCCGGCCACCAGCAAAATCGTCATGTCATCAGCATTCGCCGCGCTGGCACCGAAGCAGGATGGCATCCCGACATTAACAACCATTGAAGCATGGCGTAATTGCAGCAAATGATCCCTAAAAACTATCTACTATAGCAGTTTAAGGTTTCACGAAGATGACAGTGCCCGGCGGGACTTCAGCAGCCAGCCGCAATGGCCTCGCCCGCCGCATGGCCCGATGCCCAGGCCCACTGGAAATTATAGCCGCCGAGCCAGCCGGTGACATCGACGCATTCGCCAATGAAATAAAGGCCGGGGACGGATTTTGCCTGCATGCTGCGGGAATCGAGGCCAGCCGTATCGACGCCGCCCACCGTCACCTCGGCGGTGCGGTAGCCTTCCGACCCGCCCGGCGTGATCGCCCAGTCCTGCAGCGCGTCGACCGCCTTTTGCAGCAGCTTGTCGGAGAGATCGGCGAGCGGCCGGTCAAGGCCGAGGCCTTCGGCCACATGCTGGGCGAGGCGTCTGGGATAGTGTTTGGCGAGAACCGTCTGCACCGACTGTCGGCCCCGGTCGGCCCTGGCACTCTTCAGCAGCGCGAGCAGGTCGAGATCGGGTTCGAGCCGCAAGGTGATGGCATCCCCCTCGCGCCAGTAGGAAGAGATCTGCAGGATGGCCGGGCCGCTGAGACCCCGGTGGGTGAACAGCAAGGCTTCGCGAAACCGGGTCTTGCCATGGATGACCTCGGCTGGAACCGCCACACCCGCAAGCGGCGCAAGCCGTTCCAGTGTCGCGGGATCAAGCGTCAGCGGCACCAGGCCCGGGCGCGGCTCGACCAGGCCAAGGCCGAACTGGCTGGCAATCTGGTAGGCAAGGCCCGTTGCCCCCATTTTCGGGATCGATTTGCCGCCGGTTGCCACCACCAGGGAGTGGCAGCCGATATCGCCTTCTCCGGTAGAGACCAGAAAACCGCTGTCGACCTTTCGGACAGCGTCAATCGTGGTCGACAGCTTCAGCCGCCCGCTTGCGGCCTGCAATTCGGTGAGCAGCATCCGGATGATGTCGCGGGCGCTGTCGTCGCAAAACAGCTGGCCGAGCGTCTTTTCATGCCAGGGGATGCGGTGCTTGTCGACGAGTGCGAGAAAATCCTGCGGCGTGTAGCGGGCAAGTGCCGATTTGGCGAAATGCGGGTTGGCGGAGAGATAGGCTTTGGGGCTTGCATGGATATTGGTGAAGTTGCAGCGTCCGCCGCCGGAGATGCGGATCTTTTCCGCCGGTGCCCTTGCATGGTCGATGACCAGCACCGAGCGCCCGCCCTGTCCGGCCCGAACGGCGGCCATCAGGCCCGCCGCCCCTGCCCCCAACACCACGCAATCATACTGACCCACCAGAAAACCCGCCTCAAATTGAATTATTTCCTCCTGTTTCTCACGGAAACGCGCAAAGTCAACGCCTGTCCCCCTCGCTTATTTCCTTCAAGCCGTTAAGATGCTGGTGTTATCAACATCCAGTCGGTGGGACATGCCTCTGAAGAAAACCAAGACTAAAACAGCCAAAGCATCCAAAATCGCGGTTTCGGCCGCCACCCAGTCCCTTCGGGGGGTTTCCAATTGGAAGGAAGCCGGGGAATGGCTCCGGGCCCGGGGTATCGAAGACATCGAATGCATCACGCCTGACCTTGCCGGCGTTCCGCGCGGCAAGATGATGCTCACCTCCAAATTCAACGAAAACACATCGCTGGCTTTGCCGAATGCCGTGTTCCGGCACACGATCTCGGGCGAATATCCCGATGAATCCGGCGGCTTCCGCTATGATGCGCGGGACAGCGACCTGAAGCTGGTGCCGGATCTCACGACCCTTGCCGTCGTGCCCTGGGAAGAGGATCCGACCGCACAGGTGATCTGCGATGTAACCGACATCGACGGCACGCCGACCACCTATACGCCGCGCAATGTGTTGCGCCGTGTGATGGGTCTCTATCAGGCCAAGGGCTGGACGCCCGTGGTGGCACCCGAAATCGAATTCTATCTGGTCGCCATGAACGAGGACCCGGATTATCCCCTGCAGCCGCCCAAGGGGCGCTCGGGCCGGACCATCCTTGGTGGCCAGGGGTATTCGATTGCCGGTGTCAACGAGTTCGACGAGTTGATCGACGACATCTATGAATTCTCGGAAAAACAGGGTCTCGAGATCGACACCCTGATCCACGAGGAAGGTCCTGCCCAGCTCGAAATCAACCTCAGCCATGGCGATCCGCTGGAACTGGCCGACCAGGTCTTCATGTTCAAGCGCACCATCCGCGAAGCCGCGCTGAAGCATGGCATCTATGCCACCTTCATGGCCAAGCCGTTGCAGGGTCAGGCGGGTTCGGCGATGCATATCCACCAGTCGGTGGTCGATGCGAAGACCGGAAAGAACATCTTTTCCAATTCCGATGGCACGGAATCGGACAAATTCCGCCACTTCATCGGCGGCATGCAGCGCTATGTGCCGAATGCACTGGCGATGATGGCCCCCTATGTGAACTCCTACCGCCGTCTGACGCCGGGCATGTCGAGCCCGGTCAACACGGCCTGGGGTTACGACAACCGCACCACCGCCTTCCGCATTCCGGTGTCGAATGCCGCCGGGCGACGGGTGGAAAACCGGCTGCCGAGCTCGGATGCCAATCCCTATCTGGCCCTGGCGGCATCGCTTGCCTGCGGTTATCTCGGGATGGTCAACGAGTTGGAACCGACGGCTGCTGCCGATGATACCGTCAATGACGGCCGCATCGACCTGCCGCGCGGACTGCTGGAAGCCATCGCCCTGCTTGAAGCCGAGCCGGGACTGGCCGGCTGCCTCAGCGCCGAATTCGTCGGCATGTATGCCGGGCTGAAGCGCGGGGAGTTCGAGACCTTCATGCAGGTGATCAGCCCCTGGGAGCGGGAATTCCTGCTTCTGAACGTCTGAAGGCAGGTCGATCATGTGGCAAAGCCCCATTGCGCCCGGGCTCTCCTGGTATCAGGCGAGCGCGGGTGACCGCCCCGCCTATGCCGGGCTGGACGGCTCGACAACCACCGATGTCGCCATCATCGGTGGCGGCTTCACCGGCCTGCAGGCCGCCTATAACCTCGCGAAGGCGGGCGTCCAGGTCACCCTGATCGACGGCGCGCGCTTCGGCGATGGTGCCTCTGGCCGCAATGGCGGCCAGATCGGCACCGGACAACGCTCCTGGCCCGACGAGATGGAGCCGCAATTCGGCTATGATCTCACCCGGGCGATGTTCGACATGGCCGAGCGGGCCAAGCAGCACCTCATCGATTTTGCCGAGACCCACGGCATCGACATGGAACTGATGCGCGGCTACATGAGCGTCTCCCACAAGCCGGGCAAGGAAAAGGACTACCAGCAGACCGCCGAGACCATGGCCAAGCGCTATGGCTATCCGCATGTCCGCTTCATGGACGGACAGGAAACCGCCGAACGGGTCGGCTCGAAGCGCTTCCCGTACGGTGTCTATGATGAAGGGTCCGGCCATATCCATCCCCTGAAGCTGGTGATCGGGCTTGCCCGGGTGGCTGCGGCGGCGGGTGCCCGGTTGCACGAGCTGAGCCCGGCCATTGCCATCCGGCAGAACGCCGGCAAGACGCTGATCGACACCCCGCGCGGCACGATCACCGCCGACCGGGTGCTTGTCGCCACCAATGCCTATGTCGGCAATCTCGAGCCGGTCACTTCGGCCCATATCATGCCGATCCAGTCCTTCATCGGGGCGACCGTGCCGCTCGATCGCTTCCCGTCGGTCATTCCCGGCAGCGAAGCGATTGCCGACAGCCGCTTCATGGTCCGCTACTGGCGAAAATCCCGCGACGGGCGGCTGATCTTTGGCGGGCGCGAGGCCTATACGGCGGCAAGCCCCGGCGATATCTCGATCCATATCCGCAGGCAGATTGCCGAGATTTATCCGGAACTTGGCACTGTCGAGATCAGCCATTCCTGGGGCGGTTCGGTCGGCATTACCCTGCCCCGCAAGCCTTTCGTGCGCGAGGTGATGCCCGGGGTGACGTCGATTGGCGGCTATTCCGGCCACGGAGTGATGCTCGCCAATTATTGCGGCAAGCTCTATGCCGATGAACTGACCGGCAAGACCTCGGATCTCGACTATTACAGGGGATTGAAAGTACCGCCTTTTCCGGGCGGAAAGGCGCTCCGCGCCCCGCTGCTTTTCCTGGCGCTGACCTGGTATGCGCTTCTGGATAAAATGTGATATTTTCATGATAGAGCCAGATTCGCTGCCGCGAGTCTGGCTTTTTTAAATCGATTAGATTATGAAGACTCATCCCTGTTTCAAAGAGAGATGAGCATGACCAGCCAGTTCATTCCCGTCGAGCCCTTCGATTGCGTCGTTTTTGGCGGTACCGGTGACCTCGCCGAGCGGAAGCTTTTGCCTGCCCTTTACCACCGCCAGCGCGACCAGCAGCTGAGCGAGCCGACCCGGATCATCGGTGCCTCGCGCGCGCCGATGACGGATGAGGAGTACCGCGCCTATGCCAAGGCGGCGCTCAAGGAACATCTGAAAGGCGACGATTACGAGGAAGGCGAGATCAGCCGTTTCTGCGCCCGTCTCCACTATGTCTCCGTCGATGCCAAGTCCGAACAGGGCTGGGACAAGCTCAAGGACGTGCTCGAAGAGGGCAAGGACCGGGTCCGCGCCTTCTATCTCGCGGTCGCTCCGAACCTGTTCGGCGTGATTGCCGACAAGATCCGCGACCACAAGCTGATCACCAGGCAATCGCGCATCGTGGTGGAAAAGCCGATTGGCCGCGACCTTGCCTCGGCACTGGAACTCAACAACACCATCGGCAAGGCCTTCCGCGAAGAACAGATCTTCCGCATCGACCACTATCTCGGCAAGGAGACCGTGCAGAACCTGATGGCGCTGCGCTTTGCCAATGCGCTCTATGAGCCGCTGTGGAACTCCGCCCATATCGACCACGTCCAGATCACCGTGGCCGAATCCGTCGGGCTGGAAGGCCGGGCCGGTTACTATGACAAGGCGGGGGCACTGCGCGACATGGTGCAGAACCACATGCTGCAGCTGCTCTGCCTCGTGGCGATGGAGGCCCCCTCTTCGCTCGAAGCGGAATCAGTGCGTGACGAAAAGCTGAAGGTGCTGCGGTCGCTGAAGCCGATCAACAATGGCAATGTCGAAAAGCTGACCGTGCGCGGCCAGTATCGCGCCGGAGCGTCTGCGGGCGGTCCGGTCAAGGGCTATCTGGAGGAACTGGAGGGCGGCGTGTCGAACACCGAGACCTTCGTTGCCATCAAGGCGGAAATCGGCAACTGGCGCTGGGCGGGCGTGCCCTTCTACCTCAGGACCGGCAAGCGGCTGGCCTCGCGCATGTCGGAAATCGTCATCAGCTTCAAGCCGATCCCCCATTCGATCTTCGATGACGCGGCAGGCCGCATCACCGCCAACCAGCTGGTGATCCGGCTGCAGCCCGATGAGGGCGTCAAGCAGTGGCTGATGATCAAGGACCCCGGCCCCGGCGGCATGCGGCTCCGCCATGTCTCGCTCGACATGAGCTTTGCCGAAGCCTTCAGCGGGCGCAATCCCGATGCCTATGAACGGCTGCTGACCGATGTCATCCGTTCCAACCAGACGCTGTTCATGCGCCGCGACGAGGTGGAGGCCGCCTGGAACTGGGTTGATCCGATCCTCAAGGGCTGGGATGCCACGGGGCAGTCCGTGCAGGGCTATACCGCCGGAACCTGGGGCCCGAGCAACGCCATTGCGCTCATCGAGCGGGATGGCCGCACCTGGCACGAAGTGGGCTGAGGGATGAGCGGATTTCACGCCTTTGCCGATGGCGCAACGCTCGCCGGAGCGCTTGCCGACCGGGTGGCCGATGCGCTCCGGGCAGGCATTGCCGCCCATGGCACGGCGACGCTTGCGGTTTCCGGCGGCACCACTCCGGGCCGGTTCTTCGACCAGCTGTCGACCCGGGACCTGCCGTGGAAGGACGTGGTCGTGACGCTGGTGGACGAACGTTTCGTGCCGCCTGACAGTGACCGCTCCAATCATCGGCTGGTCGCCGAAAGGCTGCTCGTCAACAAGGCGGCGGCGGCGACCTTCCTGCCGCTCTACCAGCCGGTCGCCGATTGCGGGGAGGCCGCCAGGATTGCAGCCGGTGCCGTCGACGCGCTGCCGGTGCCGCTCGACGTGGTGGTTCTCGGCATGGGCAGCGATGGCCATACGGCCTCGTTTTTCCCTGGCGGAAATCATCTCGATGAAGCCCTTGATCCGCAGACGGACCGCGCCATCCTGACGATGGAAGCGCCTGATGCGGGCGAGCCGCGCCTGACCTTTTCCTTCCGCAGGCTGAATGACGCCCGCCTTCTCGTGCTCCATATCGAGGGCGAGGCCAAGCGCGACGTGCTGCGCAAGGCCGAGGGTGACGGCAGCGAGCGGGACATGCCGGTCCGGGCGGTTCTGCGCCGCGCCCAAACCCGGCCTGAAATTTACTGGGCTCCCTGAGGGAGACCGAAGCACCTGCGGAACCCTGACGCTGCCTGAAGCGGTAACCGCCGGGGAGCCGTGCGTTCAAGATGCCAGATGGCCGGAAAAGTCCGGCAAAACGAATGGAAGAGTAGCCATGTCCCCCCAAGCGACAGTCCCCGCCAGAGCCCATGCCAGCCTTCTTGCCATCACAAGGCGCATTGTCGAGCGGTCGAAGCCGACCCGCGAAGCCTATCTCGACCGGCTGAGACGTGCGGTGACCACCAAACCGCATCGCGGCACGCTGTCCTGCGGCAATCTCGCCCATGGCTTTGCGGTCTGCTCGCCACAGGAAAAGCTGGCGCTTGCGGGCGATCAGGTGCTGAACCTCGGGATCATCACCTCCTATAACGACATGCTGTCGGCCCACCAGCCGTTCGAGACCTATCCGGCGATCATCCGCGAGGCGGCGGCGCAGGCGGGTGGCGTGGCCCAGGTGGCAGGCGGCGTGCCTGCGATGTGCGATGGCGTGACCCAGGGCCAGCCCGGCATGGAACTGTCGCTGTTTTCCCGCGACCTGATTGCCATGGCGGCGGGCATCGGCCTGTCGCACAACATGTTCGATGCGGCGGTCTATCTCGGGGTCTGCGACAAGATCGTGCCCGGCCTGACGATAGCGGCCCTGACCTTCGGCCACCTGCCCGCCGTTTTCATTCCCGCCGGACCGATGACGACGGGCCTGCCGAACGACGAGAAGTCGCGGGTGCGCCAGCTCTATGCAGAAGGCAAGGTCGGGCGCGCCGAACTGCTCGAGGCGGAATCGAAATCCTATCACGGGCCGGGCACCTGTACCTTCTACGGCACCGCCAATTCCAACCAGATGCTGATGGAAATCATGGGCTTTCATCTGCCCGGCGCCTCCTTCATCAATCCCGGCACGCCGCTGCGCGAAGCGCTGACCCGCGAGGCAACGAAACGGGCACTTGAAATCACCGCGGCGGGCAATGAATTCACGCCCGCGGGCGAGATGATTGACGAGCGCTCGATCGTCAATGGCGTGGTCGGCCTGCATGCGACCGGTGGCTCCACCAACCACACCCTGCATCTGGTGGCGATGGCGCGGGCGGCGGGCATCCAGCTTACCTGGCAGGATATTTCCGACCTGTCCGATCTCGTGCCGCTTTTGGCGCGCGTCTATCCCAATGGTCTTGCCGACGTGAACCATTTTCATGCGGCAGGCGGCATGGGCTACCTGATTGCCGAATTGCTGAAGGGCGGGCTGCTGCATGAGGATGTCCGCACCATCATCGGCCAGGGCCTGAAGGACTATGCCATCGACGTGAAGCTTGGCGACAACGGCCGGGTACTGCGCGAAGCCGCGCCTGCCGCAAGTGCCGATCCGAAGGTGCTGGCCCCCGTCACCGACCCCTTCCAGCCGAATGGCGGGCTGAAGATGCTGACCGGCAATCTCGGCAAGGCGGTGATCAAGATCTCGGCGGTAAAGCCGGATCGCCACGTGATCGAGGCCCCCGCCATGATCTTCCATAGCCAGCAGGACCTGCATGACGCCTTCAAGGCGGGCAAGCTGAACCGGGATTTCATTGCCGTTGTGCGCTTCCAGGGCCCGAAGGCGAATGGCATGCCGGAACTCCACAAGCTGACCCCCACTCTGGGCGTGCTGCAGGATCGCGGCCACCGGGTGGCTCTGGTGACCGATGGCCGGATGTCCGGCGCATCGGGCAAGGTGCCCGCCGCCATCCATGTGACGCCCGAAGCCGTCGACGGCGGCCCGATCAGCCTGATCGAGGAGGGCGACCTGATGCGGCTCGATGCGGTTGCCGGAACGCTTGAACTTCTGGTCCCTGCGGACCGGCTGGCAGCTCGCGAGCCGGTAAGGCTCGACCTTGCCGCAAACGAGTTCGGCATGGGGCGCGAACTGTTTGCCCCCTTCCGGCGCGCGGCGAACACGGCAGACCAGGGCGCCAGCATATTCTTCTGAGCACCACCGGCGGACGGCAAGGACGGACTGGTTACCAATTCTTAACCAGTCAGCCCTAAAGCTTGTTCGCATATTATGACTTTCGCATTTTCATTCCATGCAATGGCCCAAAATTCCTTTGTGACATCCCTTGCAACCGCATATCCACCGTGACCCCGCCCCGCACCGAACCAGGTTGCGGGGCAAGGGCGGCAGGATGGACAACGCGGTTGCAGCGATGTGCCGGAAGCGCCCAGCAAGCGGCGGCGCAAGACGCATTTCCCGGAATTCACAGGCGGCCCCTGCCTTTGCATTTTGGTAAACCGAGACGCTAAAATACCGGAACAAGCGTTAACCGGTATGCCATAAACCATTGTTTTTACTTATTTTATTGCTTAACCTGCGAAAATGTGCCATTATCTTTCCATCCGCTCAGGTCCGCCGGATGGCCGTGAAGACCTGAAGCGGATGCAGTGCAGTGTGTGCCCCGGGCTCGCAGCAATCCAGCAAGCCTCGGAGGGCAGGTTTTCCAGCCAAAGGAGGGTCGGAGCCATGACTGCCAATCAAAGCATCCCTTCCCAGAAGGGCAATTACCTCTCCCGTATCCGTCCGCCCAGCGAGCGCCGCCGGTTCGAACGCCGCAAGTGCCAGTTCATGGCCCGCGCGCTGTTCACCGCCAAGGGCACGCGCGGCATCACCCAGTTCATCGTCATGGCGGTCGATATTTCGGAGGTCGGCGTACGGCTCTATACCGAGCAGGAAAAGGACATCCCGCGCCACTTCTACTTCTTCGTCGGCAAGCACCAGCACGGGATCGGCTGCACCGTCATCGCGCGGGAAAAGAATATCCTGCGCTGCGAATTCATGACCGAACAGGACCAGCGGATGGTCGACTACCTCGCGGGCGTCACCAATCCGAGCGCCACGCTCGGCATGCTCACCAACCCCGTTTTCACCGCCATCGCCGAGCGCAAGACCTGATCTGCGCCTACATCAGCAGGTAATCGACAGGTTTCGGCAATTCCGGCAGGTCGACCTCGCCCAGCGCCTCCCGCAGATTGATGTCGATCGTATCGGCGATGGCGGCAATGGCGAGGTCATTCGGCAGGCTGCCAAAGGGCTCCTCCAGCTCGTCGCCGAGCGCATCGAGGCCAAAAAAGGCATAGGCGACCAGCGCCGAGGCAATCGGCGTTGCCCAGCCCAGCGCATCGATGAAGCCCAGCGGCATCAGGAAGCAGAACAGATAGGCCGTCCGGTGCAGCAGCAGCGTATAGGCGAAGGGCACCGGGGTGGAGCGAATGCGCTCGCAACCCGCCTGCACCGCGCCCAGGCTGGCGATGGAGCGATCCAGTGTCTGGAACTGGATATCGCTGAGCCGCCCCGCCGCCGTCAGCGCTGCCAGATCGGCAGAGAGCGCCCGCAGGATTGCGTCGGGCGGATTGCGGCTCGTCTGAAAACCCGGATGAAGATCGGCGGGCAATGTCTTCAGCGCCTGTTCAGTGCCCGCCGCAGCGCCCCTGAGATGCGGGACCATGGATTGGGCAAAGCTGATCGCCAGCATCAGCAGCCGCCGCCGTGCCACCCGGTCCGCCTCCGCGCCGCTCGCCTGGAGCAGCAGGGTCTGGCGGCCAAACTGGCGGGAGGTGAAGACCAGTTCACCCCATATCTTGCGCGCCTCCCACCAGCGGTCATAGCAGGCGGAATTGCGGAAGCTGAGGAAGATCGACAGGGCAATGCCGAGCAGCGCGAAGGGCGCGCCGGCATAGACCGGGATCCAGCCGGGGAACAGATGGTGCAGTTCGACCAGCAGGCTCGAGAAAATGGCGACGCCGATGATCTGCGGCAGGATGCGCGGCACGACCGAGCCCCGCGTGATGTAAAACAGCTGGAACAGGCTGGGACGTGGCCGGATAATCACGCTGGAGCGATCCTTCTCTCGTTGACTGTCGGGAGAAGTCTAGGCCGGGACCGGCTCGCGACAGCGCCGGACTACGACATTTTTCCCTCAGGGGGAAAAATCAGTCGCCGATGCCCTACCAGTTGCGCACGTCCAGCACGCGGTCGCGGTGGGCGGGATGGGTGCTGAAGACGAAAATCCGGTCCATTTCCTTCTTCGTCAGCAGCTTCAGGAAGCGCGCCTCGACCGTATTGTTGGTGAAGGTCTTCATCAGCACGCAGCCGATCTTGGCGATCCGCGCATCCGGGATGTCGAGATAGAACTGTTTCGGCACATGGAACTGCGTCATCAGTGACAGGATGGCACCGCTGGCCGATATGCGGATCAGATCGCACCGCCTCGAAGCGAGATGGGTGACCACCCGTTCCATATATTCGATGCGCGCGGCATTCATCGTCTCTTCCATCGCAAACCGCTTTTCGCGGTCATACATGAAAGACTCTTCCTTATTGAGGAAATGATCCCTGGCAACAGACCCCATGCTCAAAGACGCTCTCCCTTCTTGTTATCAGGGAAAGTTATCAGCATAATTTTAACAGAGAGTATGGATCCGGCCCCATGAATTGGGAATTTGCGGAAGGTAAACAAACCCTTGCCCGATCCGGCCCCGGGGCGCTGCAAGCGTACGGAAGGGCCGGGAAAACCGGCCCTTCCGGGTCTTCGATCAGAATTTCGGCGCAGGCTTGCCCGCCGAGCGGCAGGAGGCGATCACCGTATTGGCCATCAGCATGGCGATGGTCATCGGGCCGACGCCGCCGGGAACGGGCGTGATGACACTTGCCACCCTGGCGCATTCGTCAAAGGCGACATCGCCGACGAGGCGGCTCTTGCCTTCGCCCTTGTCGGGGGCGGCGACCCGGTTGATGCCGACATCGATCACGGTGGCGCCGGGCTTGACCCAGTCCGCCTTGACCATTTCCGGACGGCCGACGGCGGCAACCAGAATATCGGCATTGCGGCAGACGCCGGCCAGATCCTTCGTGCGCGAATGGGCAATGGTGACGGTGGCATTGGCAGCCAGCAGCAATTGCGCCATCGGCTTGCCGAACAGGTTGGAACGGCCGATCACCACGGCATTCAGGCCCGAGAGGTCCTCGCCATGGGTGCGCCGCACGAAGACCATCGAGCCCGCCGGCGTGCAGGAAACCAGACCGGTGTCGGAATCGCCGGTTGCAAGCTTGCCGGCATTGACCACATGCAGCCCGTCCACGTCCTTTTCCGGCAGGATCGACTGGATGATCGGGTCGGAATTCAGGTGCTTCGGCAGCGGCAGCTGCACCAGAATGCCGTGAATGGAGGGATCGCCATTGAGTTCGGCGACCAGCGCCGCGAGCTGTTCCTGCGTGGTTTCCTCCGGCAGCGTGTGCTGGACCGACTTGAAACCGCATTCCTTGGCCATCTTGCTCTTTGAATTCACATAGGCATGGCTGGCCGGATCATTGCCGACAATCACCACCGCCAACCCTGTCTTGACGCCGGTTTCCTGTTCGAGCCTGGCACTGGCGGCTTTCACCGCGTCGATCACGGAAGCCGCAACCTGCTTCCCATCAATCACTGTCGTCACGCTTGTCTCCCTGCAAAATTTCCCTGTTGCCATCTCCGCGGGCTCTTTCGGGAGGCGCATCGGAAACGGCTGACATTCACGTGTGAGCATGTCCGTCTTTCCCCGGCATCTTATGGCGGAGACAGACAGGCGCAGTCTAGTTTCTGGCCTGCCGACGGAATAGCCTGCAAGCGCCCAATCCTGTCCGTTTGCGGCAATTTGACTGCCGCGACAGGATCCTGCGGACGCAACCTGACAGCAAAGACGGGAAAGTCAAATCCGGCCGGCGGCGCGCTTCAGAAACTGGGCTTTCAGGCGCGCCAGTTCCTCGCGGATTTCGGTTATATCCGGGTCCGTATCCGGTGCATTGCCCGCGTCAAGCGCCTCGTTCCAGGCATGGCCGCGACCCGCATCCGGACCGTTGGCGGCGACATGATGGCGATGGAACGCCGTGGGCCGGATGGACTGCCGGATATCGGACAAACGGGGCAAGCCGTCATCGGCGAATGTTTCGTCAAAAGCAGCAGGTGCGGCCTCGGGATGTATGGGACCGGGATCACAAAGGTCCAGCCCGGCCAGATCCAGATCGGTGAGTATGTCAAATTCACCATCTTCAGGCATTGCGCCCAGCGAGACCTGTGCCGGTTGCGATGCTTCGTCCTGAGGACGCACGGGCCGCATCGCCATTGCAAAGGCCAATGAAGCGCCGAAGCCGAACAGCCCGCCAAGTGCCATGCGCAATGGCAGGGAATGCTGCAATGGCTGCGTCATCGCGCTCGCAGACGAGGCTTCGAACCGGGCCTGCCCGGTCTTCTCCGGCGTGGCGCGGGCCGCCTCATAGGATTGCTTTGCCGATTCGACCGCCGCCACCAGCCGGGCATGGGCCGACATGTCGATGCCGAGCCCCTCCAGATCGTGCTCAAGTGCTGTGCGGGCCGACTCCAGTGCGGACATCCGCTTCTGCTTGACCTCTGCGGCATCGAGAATGGTGCGTTTGGCCCGTTGCAACTGGCCCGCCAGCACCAGACGGGCGCTTTCAGCCTCGTGACGGGCGGCAAGCAGGTTCGGATGTTTCGGCCCGAGCGAGACCGCGAGCTGTTCGGCATCAAGCCGGGCGCTGACATAGATCTGCCGGAGGTTTTCGAGTTCTGGGGCGACGCTGCCGCCGGTGACCCGGCCACTCAGCACATCGTCAAGCGTCGCGGCGGCAAGTGCCAGGCGGGCATGATCGTCACGCCCGGCCTTTTCTGCCGCCATCTGCTGGCTCAGCAAGGCGATGCGCTGCCTGAAATCGAGCGCCTTTGCAAGGTTTTCGGCCCCCACCTGATCCCGGAAAGAGGCCAGTGCCGCCTCTGCCTTTCCGACCGTTGCCATGGCCTCGTCGGCCCTGTGGTCCGGGATGGACCCGGTCACCTCGTCCGACGCGGCAAACACCGTTGCCAGCGCCCCGGCAACCCGCAGGGATGTCGCGGTATCGGCAGCCCTGACCATCAGGGTCGCATGGGCCTTGTCTGCGCCCATGATTACCGTCGTGATGTTTTGCAGATGCGTGATCGCCTTGCGCCGGGCATCGGTCGGTTCGGCACCCTCGCCTGACAGCAGCTCCAGCGCGACTTTGAGTTCCGTCACCTTGCCGCCGGTGAATTCCGGGTCTTTGTCAAGGTCGAGCAGATCGACGGCGCGGCCAAGGCTTTGGCGGGCGAGCAGGCGACCGGCAGCTTTCCGGAGGGCATCTGGCGGCAGCTGGGTGCCCGCCACGGGAGCGAGCTCGACCCGCGCCAGAAAAGGCGGCGGCGTGCCAATGGTCAAAAACGCGGGAATGGCGGCCCCCAGCAGCGTCACGGCCAAAAGCGCCGTCCGCGCCAGCCGACCGGGTACCAGAGCCATCGCGGGCACAGCGGTTGCGCGGTCGCCTTGCACGGGCTCGACCGGGCAACCGGGTTCGGCAACGTGCTGATGGTGTTCGCCCCTGCCGCTCATGTCCCGTCTCGCCTCATGCCGTTCAAGCCCTGCACCGGGGACGCAGCCCGGCAGTCAAATCGTTAACCGACCCTAAAGAGACAGGCCTAACAAAAGATTAACGCAGCCGGGCAGGCGCTGGCGGGAAACGGATCAGGCCGGACGGCGGAACAATCGGGCACTGGCGATGTGCAGGAAGAACCGGGGGATTCCGATGACATAGCGCCGCCACAGGCGACCGGGTTCAAGCTTCAGCCGGTGCAGCCATTCAAGCTTGGCCCGGCGCCAGAGTTCCGGAGCCCGGCTGACCGAGCCTGCGGCAAAATCGAGAAGCGCGCCCGCCGTGATGACCAGCGTCGCATGTTCCGGCCTGATATGCCTGTCGACCCACATTTCCTGCAGCGGCGTGCCCATCGCGACGATCAGGATATCAAACTGGCCCTGCCCGATATCGGCAAGCACGCCGGCACAATTTTCCTTGTCGAAATAGCCATCCGCAACGCCGATGAAAGTGTGCCAGGGTGCGTGCCGGCGAAAACCGGCCACGGCCCGGTCCAGCACCTCGCCGCGCGCCCCGACCAGTCCTACCCGCAAGGGTTCGGCGACAAAGGTCAGCAGGGCAGGCACGAAATCCGTGCCGTTCAGATTGGCCGGAAAACGCGACCCCAGCAGCACTTTCGACGCAATATCGAGCCCGAATCCATCGGGAAACACAAGCTGCCGGGTCAGCACCGCGCGGTAATCGGGATTGGCCAGCATCAGGTTGACATTATGTGCATTCAGAAAGGACAGGACCGTCTGCCCGGCGCGCGCCCGCACCTGGGACGCAATATGGGTGAGCGCCTCCCCCCAGCGAAGATCACAAACGTCAAGTCCGAACAGGGCGCGAAACCCCGGACGGATGTCCTTGTCCCTGTCCACCTGCGCTGCAAACAGCGCGCCTGGTAACCTGCATGCCACTGGCAAATTCCGGGTCCTTCTTTCCCATCCGGTCGCGATCCCTGATCGCGTGCACCTGTCCGGACGACCTGACTGAATTTCACTCTATCATGGACCGGTGAAATCCCGATTACCATCATCGGTTACATTTGAAGCGCAGGGTTTGGATTTCGTTAGAGTTTGTCAGGGAAAAGTGGAATCCGGTTTTCCCGCTCAAACTTGTTTGAGCGAAAAGACAAACGACAACAAGGGGAGCCAGAGTCTGGCTAGTTCAATATGAACCTGACAGACTCTAGGGTTTGTCCGGGAAGGGTGAAATCCGGTTTTCCCGCCCCAACCTGTTTGCCCGAAAAGACGAACAAAAACAAAATTGTCTGGCTACCATTTTTCCGTCGGGTGAAGACCGCGCCATACGAAAAAAGGCTCCCGTGAGCGGCACGGGAGCCCTGAAGGGAAAGGGGATCTTGCAGTTCCTGCCTATTCTCCGGCAGGTGCGGCAGCGGCGGTCGCTTCGGTTTCGGGCTTGACGATCTGGGTTGGCGGCTTTGCCTTGCCGCCACTCTGGCCAACCCGGATATCCTCCTTCGAGAGATAGTCGAGCTGTTCGACCAGCACGCCGGAAATATAGGCGTCGCCGAGCCGCTTGTTCAGATCGTCGCGCACCATCTTCTTGAAATCGTCGAGCTTGAAGGCGGCGGGGTCTGCAATGTTGATCATCGGATTGCCGACCAGCAGGGTGAACAGTTCATCGGTCATGTATTCGGTCATCGGCAGCTCGACGCCCTTCATCTTTTCCTTGTCCATCAGGAAGGAGATGCGACCAATGAAATAGCCCTGGATCTTGCCGTCGCTGATCAGCGGTACGGTGATCGATTCACCCTTTACCACGTCAGTGGCCACCTTCTTGGCATCCGCTTCGGACACGGCAGGCCGGGTCGCCATCTGGACGGAAAAATACACCGCCCCGAGGGTGATGGCACAGACCCAGATGCCCGCAACGATGACCTTGATCATATGGCCTCGCTATAGAGGAATTGTTCCTGCGAATAGGTGCCGTCGGCATCCTCGTCCTGCATGGCACCCTTGAGAATGTCGGCCACGGCACGCACCGCATCGAGATGGGCCTGAACCCGGTTGGCATTCATTGCCAGCTTGTGCTTCAGCCCCTGCATCTGGTGGACGAAACCACGCGCCACTTCCTGCTGGTCCGTGTCGCGAAACAGCATGGTGAGCTCGTAAAGGCAGCGGCTCTTGTGGGCATTGGAGACCTTGAGATCGAATTCCGGGTCCTTGCCGATGCGTTCATTCTCATTGTCGATGATCAGTTCAAGACGGCCCAGCACGGATTTGATCCGGTAGTCGTTCGATAGGATTTCCATAGTCTCTCTTCCAATCATTCTCTGCTGGACTTGTCATTTTCCGGGGAGGACACACCGAAGGTGCGGCGCTGGAGATCCGTCACCACGCTGAGGGCGGCCTGCTTGTCCTTGTCGTCGGCAGAAGCCTGAACGTTGGAATGAGCCGCCTTGTGGGCGAGTTGCTGGGCAAACATCTGTTCGGCGATGCCAACCCCTCCCCCGTCGGAAATGGCCTTGCCGAGCTGTTCGGCCTCCATTCCCTTCCACATGTCGCCGGCAATCCCCTTGCCATAGACGTCTTCACTGTCCTGCGGCATCATCGACTTGACGAAGTTCTGCATGAACACCGCTTCATAGTCGCGATAGGCTTTCGGGATCTCGGAGGCCTTGATCTTCGTGTGTCCGGCGTGGGAGAGCCCGGCATCGAAGGCGGCGCTGTTGGCCTGGGCCAGTGTCACGCCAAAACCTGCCCCGGCATCCGCCACGCTGTTGGCGCGAAAGGCAGCTCGGTTGGCTTTCAGCTTTTCCTGAGCCAGTTGCACCTGTGCCGGGTCGGCGGCACGCACGACATCCATCACCAGATCACTTGAAGGCGTTATCGACACCGCCAGGTCCTCTCATTGTCCAGGACGTTCCATGCCCGGTTTCCCAACACGGCAATTGGCCCTAAGCACTTGTTTTATTGCACCTTCCAGCGACGACCGGTGATCCGGACCGCTCCAGGATGCCCTGATGAGGAACTATGGCTTTTGAACCTTGCTGGAGGCTGGCGTGGCGGCCACCAGTTGATCGATGAGGTCGTAAATGGCGTTGTCGTCGGATTCGCGGTCTTCGCCGAGACGGGCTTCCACCCGATGTTCTTCCAGCCTGTCGCCCTTGGTGCGCTCCTTCAGCACCTGGCGCTCATGCAGGTTCTGCATGCCGGCCAGCTGGGCATCCTGAATCGACAGGCGGCTGAAGCGCTCGGCATAGTGTTGTGCAAACAGCCGGTGCAGGCTGTCGAGCGAGCCGATGGCATCCATCACCACATCCATGGTCTGGCTGACCTCCTGGCGCTGGCGGGTGGTAGCGGCAAGGTCGCTCTCCGCCATCTTTTCAAGATGGCGCTGCACGGAGACCAGGCGCTTCAGTTTATCGGATCGGTTGACCGGCGGCATCTTCTTGATCCCTCGCTTGGCTAGTGGTTTGATTCCGACATTTGCTACCGTCCGCTTTACCCTCGAGAGCAAATGTCGGAATCATGAAAACCACTAGAGCCCGAGAAAGATGGTTGGAAAGGCATCGGCGAACTGTTTCAGCATGGCAGCAATCGACAAATAGAGCATGAACAACCCGCCCGCGATCAGGTAGGGCGTCGAGATGAAATAGACCGGCATCTGCTGGGCAAGCTTGTTGATCATGCCGACCGAGATGTTGAACATCAGGCCGTAGATGATGAAGGGGCTCGACAGCCTCAGCATGATGTAGGTGGTCGCCTGCACGGTGTCGGTCAGCGTGATCAGCAGTTTCTGCACATGCATGTCGCCACCGACCGGCATCTGCGCATAGGAATCAAGCACGGCGCGAAACACCATGTGATGGAAATCCATGGCAAACAACACCATCAGCCCGCCGAAGCTCAGGAGATTGGTCAGCTGGTTTTCCGCCGCATCTTCCAGCACGTCAGGTGTCGGCGGCGCGTTGAAGCCGATCATCTGGGTGAGCACCGAACCGGTGAACTGCATGCCGAGGGTGAAGAAGCGGGCAATCATCCCGTACATCACGCCGATCATGGATTCACTCAAAATCAGGTAGATATAGGTGGTCTGGGAGCCCGACACCTTGGGATAGATGATGTCCCAGACCATCGGCAGTACCGCCATCGACAGGCCGACCGCCACGAACAGCCGCACCTGCGGCGGCACGCGGGCGGAGGAAAAACCCGGCAGGACCATCATGCATCCGCCCACCCGGCAAAAGGCGACGAACAGGGCGAGGATGGTCCCTTGCGGGTCTGTTATCATGAAATGGAGCCCAGAATCTTGATTTCGATCCCCTTGGCCAGTTCGACATGCGACAGGACCGGCAGGGTTGCGAACAACCGTTCGATGATCATGCGCACATAGGAGCGTGTTTCCGGCGACGTGACAAGTACGAAGGGCAGTCCGCGATCCATGAATTCACGGATAACCTTGGTTGCCTGTTCGGAAAATTCCTCAAGGCTGCGCGGATCGATGTCGAACTCCACCACTTCGCCCTTCGGATCGCGCTTCAGCGCCTGGTGGAAGACGAGGTCCCACTTGCTGCCGAGCCGCAGCACGCGCAGCACGCCATTGTCGGCAAGGTCGCCGCAGAGCTGCTGGGCCATGCGCACCCGGACATGCTCGACGATCTGTTCGGTCTTGCGCACATGCGGGGCGAGTTCGGCGACCGCTTCGAGAATGAGATGCAGGTTGCGGATCGAGACGCGCTCGGCCAGCAGCAGTTTCAGCACCGCCTGCAGGCCGGAATAGGACATGTGCGACGAGCAGATTTCGTCGGCGAGCTTCTTGTATTCCGGGTCGAGCCGGTCGATCAGGATCTTGACGTCCTTGTAGGACAGGAGCTGCGGCAGGTTGTTGCGGATGACTTCGCTGACATGGGTCAGCACGACGGAGACATTGTCGATCGGATGGAAACCCTCGCGCTTCAGGTCCTCGGCAAAGGCCTCGAGCACCGAGACGGCGGGCATGCCGAAGGCGGGTTCGCGGATTTCATCCCCCGGCACGCTCGGCTTGCGCCCGGAGCCGGTGACGACCAGGACTTCGCCGACCCGGAGCATGTTCGACGCGATGGTCGTGCCATGAATGCGGATCTGGTAGGATTTTTCCGGAATGGCGATATCGTCGGTGACCTTGATTTCCGGCACCACGAAACCGTACTGGCTGGCGAATTTCTTGCGCATCTTGCCGACGCGGAAGGCAAGTTCCTGATGGGCCCCGAGCAATCTCGTCGAGACCTGCTTGCCGAGCGCCAGCTCGATTTCCGAGGTCTTGAGCACGGATTTGACGGAATCCTTCTCCTGCTCCTTGCTCTGGATGACCTTCTTTTCCTCCTGCTCGCGGCGCTCCTTGTTTTCCGCCGCGACCTGGCGGGGGATATACCAGCTGCCAAAGCCCAGAATGCCGCCCAGCGTGATGAAGGGAATGGTCGGCAGGCCGGGGATGATGGCCAGCAGGCACATCAGCGCCGCCGAGACAGACAGCGCCCGGGGATAGCCGCTCAACTGGTTGATGACCGCCTGGTCGGTCGAGCCGGTGGCCCCGGTGCGCGACACCAGCAGGCCTGCGGCCAGCGACACGATCAGGGCCGGCACCTGCGAGACGATACCGTCACCGACCGACAGCTTGACGAAGACGTCAGCCGCCTCGCCGATCTGCATGCCATGGCGGAAATAGCCGATGATGATGCCGCCGAAGACGTTGATCCCGGTAATCATCAGGCCGGCCACCGCGTCGCCGCGGACGAATTTCGACGCACCATCCATCGCCCCGAAGAAGGAGCTTTCCTCCTCGAGTTCGCGGCGGCGGCGCTGGGCTTCCTTCTCATCGATGATGCCGGCCGACAGGTCGGCGTCGATCGACATCTGCTTGCCGGGGATGGCGTCGAGGGTGAAGCGCGCGCCGACTTCCGCGATACGCGTTGCACCCTTGGTGATGACGATGAAGTTTACCGTCACGAGGATCAGGAAGACGATCAGACCGATGACGAAGTCGCCCGACATCACCAGATTGGAGAAGCCGGCAATCACATTGCCCGCCGCCCCATGTCCTTCATTGCCATGCGAGAGGATCACGCGCGTCGTGGCGATGTTGAGCGCCAGACGGATCATCGTCGCAATCAGCAGGATGGTCGGGAAGGAGGAGAAATCGAGCGGCCGCTGGATCCACAGCGACACCATCAGGATCAGCACCGAAAGTGCGATGGAAAAGGCGAGCCCCATGTCGATGAGAAAGGGCGGGATCGGCAGGAACAGGATGCACAGGATGCTGACGATGCCGAGCGCAAAGCCGATATCACGGCTGTTCGGGCTTTTCAGCAGGGGGATTGCAGGAGGTTGTGCCATATCCGGTCCATCTCTTCATGAGAGGGGGAATACGCCCGCAGAATTCAGGACGCACCCCGTTGCCTGATCGATAAAGGCCGAAGCTTGCGCGAGGATGGTAGAAGGGAGCCTGTCGCCATTCCAGTGAAATAGTGTCCCTGAATCATGGACAATCGTCACCCGATGATGGTGTGGATGACCGGGACCGTCGATCAGGGATCGGAGCGAAAAACCTCAGAATCCGGACTGGACGCGGGAAAAGACCATGTTGGTAAACAGCGAGATCTGCCCGCCGATAAAGGGTGCGGTGACGCCGACGGTGATCATCACCGCCAGGATCTTCGGCACGAAGGTCAGGGTGATTTCCTGCACCTGGGTGAGTGCCTGGATCAGCGCGATGATCAGGCCGACGGCCATCGCCGCCCCCACTGCGGGACCCGCGGCAACCAGAACCGTCCAGACCGCAGCCTGCACGATATCGAGAGCATCGGCTTCATTCATGGCATCATGCCTTTTTGGTTCAGCTGCGGGAATGATCCCGGGCTGCAGCGAATCACGGGTTCCTGATGGTTATACCCGGTCCTATCGTGATTTTGTCATTCGCCGTGGTGGTTGCAATCACCCCGTCCGAATTGATCTGCACTTCCTTCACAATCCCTGCCGTCTTGCCGTCGGCACTGGTCACCGATTTGCCGATCACCGAGCCAGCCTGACCCAGGCCCTGCGCCTGGATGAGGTTTTCGAGATTGCTGTTCATCTTCAGCGACTGCTCGACCTGCGAGAAGGTGGCAAGCTGTGCCACCTGCTGGGTGGCATCCATCGGTGCGGTCGGATCCTGGTTCTTCATCTGGGCGATAAGGAGCTGCAGGAAGTTATTGTAGTTCAGCGACGCTGCCTTCTTGTCCTGGGCAGTCTGGCTGGCATTGGCGGCATTGCTGTTGGCCGCCGCCTGCTGGGTCGTATTGCTGGAAACGGGTGCTACCGCCATGGCGCAATCTCCTTGCGGATTTCCTCGATGGTCGCCGGGCTCATTTCCTGGCTGTTGAGGACCTGGTCTTCAATGGCATAGAGGCCGCGAATGGCCTTCAGGGCGTCGAAGGCACGACCGGAGGTCACCATCCCGTCGACCCGCTTCAGTTCGGCCAGCACTTCCTCGTTCTTGAAACAGGACAGCAGCATGATCACCGACTTGCGGAACATCGCCATCGACTGTTCGGCGCCTTCCGGGTTGATGAGCATCATCTGCGCGATAAAATAGAGCTGGCGCAAAGGCGTCGTGGCGTCTTCCGGCTGAAGCACGTGGTTTTCCAGCAGGAAGGTCACGTCATTCAGGAATTCGAGCGCCACCTTGCGGTCAACGCGCAGCACTGCGCCGTTGATGAAGATGCGTTCGCCGGATTTGAGAGAGATGCGCAGAGTACTTTTCATTTAAGTCCATCCCTGATGATGGTTGTTATGTCGATGATGCCCTGGAAGTTTTCGGATTCCCGGCGTCTGATCCGGTCACATTCCTTCAAGATCCAGATGGCGATTGAGATAAGGTTGGCTCTCAGCTCCACGTCGAGCTGGTTTTCCGGTTGTTGCAGATCTTCGATGAACCGGATCCAGATTCGCCGCGTATAGAACAGGGCGTCGATCGCCTCCCGGGAATAGCCCCCGGCATCCCGGGCGACGCCGAGCAGTTCCATGGATCGGCCGAGTACTTGCCGCTCACGATCCTTGGCGTCGGCGACGCCGTCTTCCATGATCTCGGCATATGAAAACTGATACATTCATGCATCCTTCATGTTCACGTTATTCCTCGGATCATTTGAGGTAATTGACGAGACTCAATTGCTGTATCCGGGCTGTCAGGGAGTAGGACGCCTCCACCAAAGCCTTGAGATTCTGGACACGGGTCGAGGCTTCGAAACCGTCGACACCTTCAAGGTCGGACAAATGGGTCGTGATGATATCCTTTTGTGCGGCCAGCGAATCATTCGCATTCTTGACCCGGGCCTCCGAGAGACCCAGCTTGCCGCGCTCCTGATCAAGGCCGGAGATGGCCTGCCCGACGGCAGCCGTTGCCTTGCTGGCAGCCGCCTGGCGCACGTCAGTGGCAAGGTTGAGGCTGAGGAGTTCGGTCGAAATAACAGTCGCCAGCGCCATGTTGCGGATGCCGGACGAATTGGCATTGGCCGATGTTTCCACCAGCTCATTGCGGTTGATGCGGCTGGTGACATTCTGGTTGGTCGCCTGCGACCAGTCGGTATTCCAGCTCGCCCCGCTATACATCGGCGTCAGGGTGTTATCGATGAAATCACTCATCTGGGCAGCACTCATGCTGCTCGCCGAGGCCAGGGGTGGCACCTGCGCACCGAGAAAGCTTGTCAATGCGCTGTTGAAGGCGGTCTTGGCAGGCGAGCCGGCCGGATCGAAGTAATCGTTCAGCGGCTTGACGTCGGTATTGATGCCGGAAAACAGGTATTCACCATTCAGCGAGGTGTTGGCCGCGCCGGTAAAGGCCGTGAAGGCGCTGGTGATGGTGTTTTTCGAGGTGGTCAGGCTGGTCTGGTCGACATTGCCAGACAGCGCCACCAGGGCATTGAGAATGGTCTGGCCATTCTGGGACATGTTGGTCAGGGCCTCCTGCGAGGCGCTGAGGCGCTGGGTCACGACGGAATTGGTATCTTTCAGATTCTGCAGCCGCAGCAATTCGCCGTTGAGATCCAGGCTGCGTGTGGTCTTGGCCCCGAGCGCCACGCCGATATCGTCATATTTGCCGGTGGTCGATTCCCGCTCGGCCTTCATCAGCTGGCCTTGCGACGAGCTGACCGTGTGGCGCAGCGCATTCTGGATGGAGATGCTGGAGATTGTTGAAGTCTTCATGACTTAGCCCGCGACGCTTAAGAGAGATTTGATCATCTCATCTAATGTATTGAGAAGCTTGCTCGAGGCCGAATAGGAGTGTTCGATGTCGAGCAAGAGCGACAATTCTTCATCAAGGTTGACACCGGTGGAGTTGGAATAGGCTTCCGTCGAACGGTTGAGCATCGCATCCTTGGTGTCGGTGGCCGTGGTGGCAGAGCTTCTGAGATCTTCCAGCCAGCCGATCGACTTGGTGGCAAAGCTCATCAGACCCGTCGAACTGCCGAGCTGGCTGGCGGGATCAAAGGGGATCGGGCTGTCCATGCCGGTGACAAGCTTGTTCAGCTGCACCGAATAGCTGCCACTGTTGGCGGTATTCTTGTTGAAGGCGGGGCCGTTGATCGAGCCGTCGCGGATCTTGGTCGGATCACCGCCCAGCGACGGGATGACCGCCGCATTGACGGAAATCCGTGACGAGATCCCCGGCACCACCGTGCCTGCCAGCGGCACGTTTCCTGCCGTCCAGGTGAACAGGCCGGGCTTGACCGTCGGCGGCGCGCCACTGTCACTTTCGGAGAAAACGCTGATCAGACCACGCGAGATTTCATCGAGATGCGTCTGCAGCAGCGGGGCAGCCTGATCGCGCAGCTGCAGGAGGCCCGCAAGCGACCCTTG
Source organism: uncultured Gellertiella sp. (assembly GCF_963457605.1). GTDB lineage: Bacteria > Pseudomonadota > Alphaproteobacteria > Rhizobiales > Rhizobiaceae > Gellertiella. The sequence continues at coordinate 2,924,026 of NZ_OY735139.1, read as the reverse complement.
CGCGGAGGAGTTGCCGCCCGATCCCGGCGATACCGGCACACCGTCAATCTTGATCGACGAGCCTGTCGTCGTCGCATCAAAGGCAAAGGTGCGGCTGAAGGTGACGGTGCGCGCCGAGCTTTCAAAAAGCGTCGTGCCTTCGTTGGTATAGAGGACGAGATCATTGGGTTCGCGCCGCAGCGTGGTGACACCGACAATCTCGGAAATCTTCTTCAGCAGGGTTTCCCGCACATCCATCGCATCGTTGGGGTCCAGTCCCGCCGAGGTCGCGGAAGAGGCGGCGTCATTGGCCACCTGAAACTGCTTCAGGAGGTCATTCAGCTTGTTGACATCCTCCTCGATGGACTTGTCGGCATCGGTCCTGACCTGCTGGACCTGGGCGGTGGCATTGTTGAGCGAATTCGCCACATCCTGGGCATTGTTGACCACCGCCGCCGCGAGTGTCCGGTCGGCGGGCTTGGCGGCATAGTCGCTCAGGCTGTTTTGCAGGTTCAGCATGAAGGTGGACGGGGCAAGCGCGTGATCATTGCCGCCGAATATGTCACTCAGCGCCTTCAGTCCGGTGGTCAACTGCTGCTGGCCGTTGAACTGGGACATGCTGGTCAGGGTCTGGCGCAGCAATGCCTGATCCTGGGCCCGTTCGGTGGTGATGACCTCGGCACCATACTGGGTCGTGGAGAGAACCGCTGCCCGCCGCGCGTAATTTGCATTGTCCTTGTTGGCAATGTTCTTCGACACCACGGAAGACTGGGTCGCCGTATTGCTGAAGATGGCTTGTGCCGTATTAAACGCGGTGGAGAGCGACATTGGGCTTACCCTTTTAGACTACTTATCTCTTCAGGTTGATCAGCACGTCCATCAGGTCCGCGCCGGTCTGAAAGACCTTGGAATTTGCCGTATAACTGCGCTGCGACTGGATCATTTCAGTCAGCTCCGAAGCCATGTCGACGTTGGAATCTTCCAGCGCGCCGGAGATGGTCTGGCCGAAATTGCCCTCGCCGGGAAATCCCGTCCTGACCACGCCGGAATCGGCGCTCTGGCTGTAGACGTTGCCATTGGACAGGGTCAGGTTGTCGGGGCTCTGCACGGTGGCCAGAGCAATGCGGAAGCGCGGATCACGGGAGCCGTCGTCATAGACCGCATAGACCGTGCCATCCTTGTCGATGCTGACGCTCTTGACGGATGCCGCCTTGTTGCCGTCGACGGTCGCCTTGTTGGACGTGAAGTCATAGGCAAGCTGCGTCATGCCGGAGAAGTCGATGGTCATCGGCTGGCTCGGCGTGTTCAGGTTGTCCGTGAAGCTCATGCTTGTCGTCGGACCCTTGATCTTGCCGGTGGCGGGGTCGAACTCGATGGTCACATGGTTGCCCGCCGGAGCGCTGGCATAGGGAAAGCCGGTCGCCGGATTGGCCTGGTCCTTGCGGTAGACCGAAATGTCCCATTTCGCGCCGACGACCGGGGGACCTGCCACGGGGTCGGACACTTTCGTATAGTAGAAGTCATAGAGCACTTCCTTGCCGACCGCGTCATAGGCGACCAGCGAGCTCTTGTGCGAATAGTCGGCAGTCGCGGCATTGGCGCTCGGCAGGTTGGCGGCGGCGACGACCGGCTTGCGGGCATCGAGGTTGGCCGAGAAGCTGCCGAATTTCGATGCCTTGGCGGTCAGCGAGTTGACCGACAGATTGACCGGCTCCAACCCGTCAAAGCCGTTGACCACCGCTGCCGGTGCACCGCTGCCGAAGGAATAGCCGAGAAGCGCATAGCCGCCGGCATTGACGAGATTGCCCTGGTCGTCGGGAACAAAGGAACCGGCCCGGGTGAGGAACGGCGTGCCCTGCGGGTTCTTGACCACGAAAAAGCCATCGCCGTTGATCGCCAGATCAGTCGACGAGGATGTAAATTTCAGCGGGCCGGGCTCGGACACGTTATAGCGCACGTTCGAATTGATGCCGCCGGATGTATAGGTGCCTGCCGTGGAGGGCAGGACCAGCGACGAGAATTGCACCGAGGCCTTCTTGTAGGCCGTGGTATCGGCATTGGCGATGTTGTCGCCGACCGTGCCAAGTTTGTTCGACTGGGCATTCATGCCTGACACGGCCGTTTTCATGGTACCAAAGAGGCTCATATCAATTCCTCGCTTTCCTAATGGAGGCGAGACTAGGGGACGGGCCTTGCGTGAAGCTGTATGGTACAACTGTAATTTAAATCTAATATTACCATTCAGATATATGCGATACACAGACATGCCCTTGGCCAGGCCGCTGGAACAAGAGGGCAGGTCTGGGTGAAAAGCCGTGACAGTGGAACCTGTTAACGGTTCGGCCCTGCCTTTTCCGCTCGATGTTTGCGCCTTGCACATCTCTTCAAACCTCATGTCAGAAGTCGGGCCATTAGGCCACTATTCGGTTGAAACCGCTCGACGGATTGAATTCAGCGTGAATCATCTCTTCAGGTTGACGAGGATATCCATGAGATCCGCACCGGTTTGGAACACTTTGGAATTGGCGGTGTAGCTGCGCTGCGCCTGGATCATGACCGTCAGCTCGGTAGCCATGTCGACATTGGATTTTTCAAGCTTTCCCGACAGGGTCTTGCCAAACGAACCTTCGCCTGGAAAGCCGGTGATGAAATTGCCGGACCGGGCGCTTTGGCTGTAGACATTGCCTGCTTCCGGTTCGAGATTGTCCGGACTGGTGACATCGGCAAGCGGGATGCGAAACCGGGCGGCGCGGGTTCCATCCGTATAGACAGCGTAGACAGTACCATCCGTGTCGACACTGGCGTGATCGATCTGGGCGGCGGCATTGCCGTCCACCTTCTGGCCGACCACGGAATAGTCGGTCCCGATCTGCGACGATCCGGCAAGGTTGAGTGCGATTGTCTGCGAGGGAACCGCCTTGTTGTCGGTTATTGTCAGGCTGTTGGGCGAGGCGGTAATCTTTCCGGTATTTGAATCGAAACTGACGGTCGCCGTGCTCTGGACCAGCGGGGAGCCCGTATAGGGAAATGTCATGCCGGGATCAGCCTGGTCCTTGCGATAGACCGCGACATCCCATTGCGCCTGGGTGGCCGGAGGACCGGCGGCGGCATCGGCCTTCTTGGTGTAATAGATATCGTAAATCACCGCACGCCCGAGATTGTCATAGGCGGTGACGGAGGTTTTTGTCGTATACTGGGCATTGGCCGCATTGGTGCCTGGCAATTGCGCTGCAGGAACCACCGGCTTGCGGGCATCGAGATTGACCGCCAGATTGATATTCCTGGTGGGAGAAGCCTGGGGACCGCCATTCGCCAGGTTGACGCGCACAAGGCCGGTCAGGCCGTTGATCTGTGTCGACAGCCCGCCGGGCAGGCTTTGGCCCATCAGCGCAAAGCCGCCGGCATTGACGAGATCACCGCTGTCATCCACCCGGAAGGACCCCGCACGTGTCAGGCAGGGCACGCCGTTCGATCCCTCGACAATGAAGAACCCCCGCCCCTGAATGGCGATGTCGCCCGCGCTGGACGTGTCGGTAAGCCCGCCCTCCTCCGAGACTTCATGGCGGGAAACCGCGTTCACGGATCCTGAACTGTAGTTTCCAGCCGTTGAAGGCAAAATCAGCGACGAGAATTCCACGGACGCCCGCTTGTAGCCCGTCGTGTCGGCATTGGCGATGTTTTCACCGACCACGCTCAACCGGTTGGACTGTGCATTCATGCCGCTGACCGCAGTATTCATTGTCCCATACAGGCTCATATCATTATCTCCTTTTTATATAATTTAGAGATATATGATATTAAGCTTGCGCGAGGCTGTCCCCTTCCCCATGGTCCAGCCCGACCGCGACCGGAAGGCCGGCACCAAAGAGCAGACGATACGGGCTGGCGATTGCCGGCAAACGCAAAAACGCCGCGCTTCGATCAGGAAGCACGGCGTTGGTCTTGTATCCGGCAGGCTCTTGTCTGTCAGTTCCAGTCGATGCAGTAGCCAAGGAAGCGCTTGCTGTCGACCGGATCGAAGCCGAGCTTCTTGCGCAGCTTCTTGCGCAGCTTGCTGATATGGCTTTCCACCACGTTTTCCTCGACCTCGTCGTCGAAGATGCCGTAGATCGCGTTGAAGATCTGGGTCTTCGACACGCGACGGCCGCGGTTGGCGACCAGATATTCCAGAATGCGGCGCTCGCGGCGCGGCAAGGGGAAGACATCGCCATTGATTTCGGGATCGCGGCCATCGGAGAAGATCCGGATCGGGCCGATATCGACAAAATTGGTGATCGACTTCAGGCGACGGCGGATAGCCGCTGCCCTGGCCATGATCTCCCGGGGATGCACCGGCTTGCGTACCACATCATCGACTCCGCTGTCGAAGAGGGCAAGCGTCTGCTCCAGGGAATGCTGGTCCGATACGGCGATGACAGGTGCCATCGTCCGGTCCCGGATCGCCCGGGGAAGATCGAACATGCGCTCGCCCTGACCAATCAGAAATGCCTCCACGGCCGCGATGTCACCATCGGCCGCAGTGTTGACCCATTCCCCGAACTCCCGGGGATCGAATCCTGTAGAGGGAATACCCTCGCGCCCAAAAAGGGATGTATAGCCGTCTTTCACGAGCTCACGCTCATCAACCACTACGATCATTCGTCCGCCTCCGAATCAGTGTGGTGCCTCGATGACTTAGAGGTACGAATCGGGGGATTCTTGAACAACTGGATGAAGTTAATCACAGGAATTAACAGTTGATTAACTTTTGCGTGATGATTTGGGCTATATGTAGTGGCTACGTTAACCATAAGCCACTAATTACCGGTGGAAAAGTTAATAGATTACGAGGGTTCGCTTGCCAAACGAAATGCCTCCACAATCGGGCTAGATTAAGGCGCATGTTTCGCGCAAGGTTAAAATACAACTTTTGATGAATATTAGCGACAGAACTGCGTCGCATTGGATGTCCAGTTGCCGTAGCCCGTGGCGACAAGATTGGCGATCACCCGGCACACATATTCCTTCTGCGCGGGATCATTGTTCGGTCCGGCGTGATAACGGGCAACGGCCATGGTCCAGGTCTCGTGCCGGTCGTGCAGATTCTTGAGGAAGCGGGCCGCATATTCGACATTGAGGCGCGGCTCCAGCATTGCCTGCACCGAGGCAAAATGCTCTCCGTGATAGAAATGGTTTATCTGCATGCAACCAAGATCGATCAGTTTCGCGCCCCCCTGTTCGGCCCGGTCGAAGGCAACCAGTGCCTCACGCTCGGAACGGGGATAGAGAACCTTGCCCTCGACGTTCAGCGCATAGGGGTGAAGCGACCCCTTGCGTCCGGTTTCGGTCAGGCCGACAGAATAGAGAATGCCTTCGGGCACCCCATATTTTGCCGCCGCCGACTGGATTTCCTGTTCGCAGGCCCCATCGGAACCCGCCGCGTCAGAGGTAGACAGACCCAGAGCGAGAAGCCCCGCCGCTGCCAGCACCGTTGCCTTCAGTCCTGATCGCATCCGTGCTGACCGTGCCATTGCCTGCTCTTTCCTGTTCCAGTCCACCGCGCCCGCGCCCTGCCTGGCCGCCACTGCGCGCCTCCTGCTGCTGGGCAAAGCTTGCGCCCTGCCCGCCCGGCTGCTGTCCCGTCTGGCTGCCGGTCTGGCCGCCTGGTGTTTCTGCCCGTTCGGGAGCCATGCTGACCGATACCTGATCAACGTTAAAGCCCTGTGATTTCAGCGCGTCGATGATCCGGCTCTGGTCTTCCTTGAGCTGGCGATAGGCTGCACCGGTTTCCACCTTCAGATCCACGGTCAGCTGGTCGCCAGCAAGCCGCATGGTCGCGGTCACCAGACCGAGATCGATCGGATGCATCTGGATTTTCAGGGTGTTGACCACCTTGCCGCCCCCCGCCTGCGAGGCCTCGTTGGCCAGTGCCGAGCCGGGCTGCATGGCGCTTGCCCATTCCGGATCGGCAGAGATCGAATGGATCACCGAAAGCGTGTTGCTGTCCTGGGCCGGGGCCAGATAGCGGCGCTGATCCAGCACCGTGACGACGTTGGCCGGGGCAGACAATCTGGATTTGTCCTCCTGAACCGCCCCCGGAATGTCAAGCACCCCGCCCTTTCCATCCGCCCGCGAGACACGGTAGCTGTGCGACGGTCCGCCTTCCGGCTGACCGCCATCCGGCGCCTTGCCCTGGCCTGCCTCTGCATCCGGGCGGGCGCTGGGCGCGGCAATGCCAGGATGGACGGCTCCCGCGTCCACCAGCAGCGTCAGGGCGTCCTTGGCGGGCGCATCCCTGTCTGCGCCCGGTGCAGGCTCCTCTTCGGCACCTGACCGGGCAGCATGGGCCTTGCCGGGCCGGACCGGGCCACCATGAGGCGGCTTGAGGGACCCCGGGACACTGGTTTCGGACGCGTCCCCATCGGCCGGGTCTGTGGCGATGTCTACGGCCTCTGCGGGATCGGGGGTCCTGGCCGCCGACATATGCCGGGCACCGGCCGGACCCGGATGGCGCAGCCCTTCCCCGGCCTGATTGGCGACCGCCTTGGCGAGTTCGGACAGGGCCGGAACCTTTGCCCCTTGCGGGGCGGAAAACAGCGGCAGACCTTTTTGAACACGGGGCAGCGGATGGTCCGGCTTTGTCCCGGAATCGGCGGGCATGACACCCTCCAGCGGATCGGCCCCGGCCTCGCCGGGATGCGCATGGGTCTGCTTGCGGGATTGCCCCTTTGTCGGGGTCTGGAGGCTCAACGCGTCCTGAAAGGCTGCCCGCTTTCCCGCAGCATCCGCCTTGTCAGCCTTGCCGCCCTGTTTTGCCTGAACCTTGGGATCGACGGTGAGGAGCGGTGCGGCGATAGCGGTGTCCATCATGGCGTTGAACTGTCCTTTTCCAGCAATTTGTCTATTTCACCAAGCTTGCTGCGTGCCGATGTGACAATCGGATCAATGGCAGGATCTGGCTGAGGGGCTGAGGCCTGGATTGCGCCGGGGGCATTGGCATGGGCGACAACCGGTTGTTGCGTGCCCTGCACATTTGTCTGCCCTGCCACCGGAAGCACATCTCCGGCCGCGTTTGCATCAACGCTCTGGCTGCTTTCGGAAGGTATAGGCGCAGTGTCTTGCGCCAGGCTTTCCGGATCCGGTGCCTTCAGAACCTGTTCGACGACCGAACGGGCGGCCTCGCGCAAGGCCTTGTCCTTGTCCGACAGGAGCCCGTCGGGAACCATGCCGAGCCCCTCGGCGACCTTGGAAATATTTTCGGAGGAGACATCGGCAATGCCGCTGTAAAAGCCTGCCAGCACGTCTTTCGACGTGCCGTCGGTAGCCTTGATTTTCGCCGCCTCCGCTGCGGCCATTTTCGCAAGCTCGCTCTCGCCTGCAATCGTCGCCTGCCGGGCGATGCGCAGGTAAATGGCCTGCTTGCGGTCCGTGTCCATCACCTCGACCGTGTCGCGAATGCGGTCCAGACCGATCGTGTGGACATTCTCCACCGCCAGTGCCACGAACAGATCGGCAAACTGGCTGGCATAGGGGGAATGCAGGAACCTTCGGGCATATTGATTGGAATAGGCCAGCCCTTCGTTGATCATCCCCGCATTGACCGCAATCGACATCGAACGACGCAGGGCCGCCTCCTCGACGATGGTCCCTGGCGAAGTCAGCCGTGCCCAATTGTACATTTTCAGGGCGGCTTCCGGCTTGGAATTCATCAGCGTATTGCCGGCAATCAGCGCCAGATAGGGCCCGATGTCCTTGTCCTTGTATTCCTTCTGCATGTCGGAAAGCGCGTTGACGACAAGCTGTCCCTTGCCGGACAGATATTTGCGCAGGATTTCGGTGACCCGGTTGTCGAAATAGCCCTGCACGTCGCGTGCGACCAGATATTCGAGCGTCTTCGGATTGCCGCCGCTCATCGTGTAGATCAATGTCGCATCGACATTGCGCGGGTCCTCAAAGACCGAGGAATCAACGGCCCGCAACCGCTTGTCGATGGTGCCGAGCAGATAGCGCTGCATTTCGGCTGCCGAGTGATCGCCGAGCACCACGGAATCCTGCACGAATTGCATCGAGCGCAGCATCTTGTAGGGTGCCAGTTCCTCGTCGCCCGCGTTGACCACGGAAGGAAACGAGGTCGCCAGCAACGCGGCTGCGAACACCAGGCACCTGTTCCTTGAAGCCGTCATGGCCTACCCCTTGTCTGCCTTGATCAGGATCTCGATGCGGCGATTCGCATCGTCCAGCGGATTTTCAGGATCCTGAAGTCTGCGGTCCGCAAATCCCGAGATCTGTTGAACCCGCTTCTCGTCAAGCCCGCCGCGCACCAGCATGAAATAGGCGCTCTGCGCACGGGCGGTGGACAGCTGCCAATTGTCATTATGGCCACCCTTGAACTGCCGACCGTCCGTATGGCCGCGAATGAGCACGTCGCCCGGACGCCCGGACAGAACCTTGCCAATCTTCTCCATCGCCACGACCAGTTCAGGACTGGGAACGGCAGAGCCGACATTGAACATCTGGCTCTTGACCTGATCGGAAATGCTGACCAGCAATCCGCCCTCGGCGGCCTTGACAACCAGACCTTCGGCGACTTTCCCGGGAACGCCGGCAAGCGCCTGCTGCAGGGTCTGCCTGAGATCCTCGGCCTTCTTCACATCCTGGGGATCGGCGGTCCTGTCTTCGGTCTTGTCCTTTGTCTTGTCGGCCGTCTTGTCTTCAGCCTTCGTGGCCGTCTTCGGGTCGGGTCGGGGGGTCGGAACCGGCGTTGCGTCAGCGGCATCTTCGGCAGGCGCATCAAGTGCGGCCTGTTGCTGCTGCCGTTTCTGGTCGGGCCTTGCCTTCGGGGTTGCTTCGGAGGTCGTCTGGTCCTTGCCCGTTACTTCGACCTGCTGGGTCCAGAAGTCGGGCGAGAACGGATCGCGATAGGCTTCGCCACCGCTGGCACCGGTGGCCGGGCCGGAATCGGAGGCCCCCCCTTCGCCCTTGACGCTGACATTGGCCTGCTGGCCAACCTCCTGGGCGATCTCGGACAGGACCGAGTAGGGATTTTCGAAATAGTCGGCTTCCGAATAGTCCTTGTGGTCGCCTGAGGTCGCGGACTGGTCTTCGCCAGATGCTGCCGCAGCGCCGTCCTTCGGCTTTTGCTGCGAGGAGGTCGACTTGTCCTTGGTCTGCTCGCCTTGCGCCTGCTCGGTCGGCTTTTTCAGGCCCTTCTGGGCCGGGGTCTCGTCGGTGAGCTTGATCGGGTTGAAATAGCTCGCGACCGAAGCCTTGGTCTCCTCGTTGGCGGCATTGACCAGCCACATCACCAGAAAGAAGGCCATCATCGCGGTCATGAAGTCGGCATAGGCAATTTTCCACGCACCGCCATGATGCCCGTCCTCATGCCCACCGCCGTGGCGCTTGATGATCAGGATTTCATTTTTACCATGGTGATGGTTTTCGCCGTCACTCATTCCAGAACTTTCTTCAGGCTAGCGGCAAAGGCCGACATTCGGGTCACCAACACCGATCCGGCAATTTCCACCGAGAGATCGAGGTCAGCCGCTTCAACATGTCGAAGCACGCTTGCATCCTCCCCCATTTCTATTGCTAAAATATTGAAGAGTGGCAAAGGACCCTTAACTATAATTGGACCTGCCTCGCCTTCGAGGATTGACAGGCGCACCAGATCGGCCATTTCGGCCACTGCCTTGGCGGCAACCTCTTCCTGCAGGACCGGCGCAAGGCAATGGGCGACCTCATCGCTGATCCGTTCGGCCAGGACCGCAGCGATTTGGCGCAGGCCTGCGGCGATGCGGGTTGCGGCCTCTTCCTCCAGGGTCCGGGTGAGGTTTTCGATCTCCTCGGCATGCAGCTGCCGCATCGCGTCGAGCGTGTCCTGGTGCCTGGCACCGAGTTCGACGGAGGCGGTCTCATAGCCCTCGGCATAGGCTTCCTGGCGGATCGCATCGGGATCCGGAGCCAGGGTCTCGGCAAAATCGCCGAAAGCGCCCAGGTCGGGCGCTGTGAAATTATCCGCATCAAAATCGGTGATGACAGGCTGTGGCGGCTGAGGATCGCCAAAATCCTTGAGATATCGGGCAAGTCCTGTACTCATGGGCTGATCCCTTCATGCGCGGAAGTCATTTCCGAACCCGGGGCCATCAGGCGATCGTTCAAACCCTGAAAACGCTTCAGAACCCTGATCATGACGCCATCCAGCCACAGATTCATCCAGCCGGCGCGGACAGTCCCGAAGAAACGCCCCGCCGGATCATGCTGCCGAGAGTGCAGCTGAAGGTAACCGTAGATGCCCAAACTTGTGCGAGGATGAACGGTGTTGGACCGCGCCAGGGCTGTGCGCGGTCCAACGGTTCCACCAGATGCCGATGACCGGCGGCACGGTGAAAATAGCGGCGGCCTGTGAACCGGCGGGGTTGAAGGCGGCAGAAGGGGGTCGGGCGCATGGTTGCGGCTGCCGGACAGGCGCGTTCCGCTTGCAATGTCATGCGCCGGTTTCGGCTCCGGTAGGCCGGCCAGAGCATTTCAACTTTGACCGCAGTCGTTGAAATGCCCTAACTGTCTGCTTTTCATGCAAATCCAGGCATCGGATCGTTTCACGTTCCTGCTGGAATTGCTTCATCCGTCTACTGGCGGAAGAGCTGCATGATGTTCGCGGCGTTGGTATTGGCAATCGACAGCGACTGGATGCCAAGCTGCTGCTGGGTTTGCAGCGCCTTCAGCCGGGTCGATTCCTCGTTCATGTCGGCATCGACCAGACGCCCGACCCCCTTGTCGATCACATCCATCAGGGTCGAGACGAAATTGTCCTGCATGTCGATGCGCTTGTTGATCGCGCCAAGGGTTGCAGCGGAATCCGTGAGCGCCTGGAGCACACCTTCCACGGCACTGATCATGCCGTCGAGATCGTCATTGGTGGTGGTGGTGCCGATCTTGACTTCCGTACCCGTCGCCGCCGTCGTCGAGCTGGCATTGATCAGGAAGTAGGTGGCGGTCGCGGTGGTGGTGCCGCTCGGCTGGGTGACCGTCACCCCCTTGGTCAGCAAACCGCGGCTCGCCTGGGACGTATCGATCAGGATCGACTTCGAGGTGTCGAAGGCAAGCGTGGTGACCGAAACCGTGCCATTGGCCGCGCGGTTGAAGGAGGCAACGATCTGCTTGGTGCCGATCGCGGTGGTGGAGGCGTTGTAGAGCCAGTTTTCGCCGGAGAAGGACGCCGACTGCGAAATCGACGACAGCTGATTCTTCAGCTCCGTCAGTTCCTTGTTGATCTTGTCCTTGTCGACACCCGGTTCACGGGCGGCAACCAGCTTGGCCTTGATTTGGGTGACCACATTTACCGAGCTGTCGAGGCCCGCGTAATAGGTGTCGGTCTTGGCGGCGCCGAGGCCGAGTGCATCCTTGACGGTGGACAGCGCCTGATTGTCGGACCGCATGGTGGTGGCGATCGACCAATAGGCTGCATTGTCGGATGCGGAAGCGACGCGGTAACCGGACGAAATCCGGCCCTGGGTCATTTCCATGTTGTTGTCGATTGCGCGCAGAGTCTGGAGAGCCGCCATCGCGGCGGTGTTTGTCAGAATACTTGTCATGGTCATTGCCCCATAGAGATGTCGGGACATACCGGAGTCATCAGAAGGGACCGGTAACGATGATGCGCGTCATGCAGGTGGCCACGTTTTGCCCTGGTGGCCATTCATCGTTCTGTTAACAAATGATTAGCATCCATATGGTTAACGAAAGGTTAACGCAATTAAGAAAATATTATTTCGTATAAAATCTTTCCTAAAATCGGACGGCCAGATTTCGCATGGGTTGTCCCGGGCAGCCATCATATGTGCCGTTGCGCCATGGCTGCAAACGCGAAAAGGCCGCGTTTCCCGAGGGAAACGCGGCCTTTTCTGTTCGTGCCGGGCAGGTCTTCCTAGCGGAAGAGCTGCAGGATGTTCTGCGAACTGCCATTGGCAATCGACAGCGACTGGACACCAAGCTGCTGCTGGGTCTGCAACGCCTTGAGCCTGGTCGATTCCTCGTTCATGTCGGCATCCACCAGACGACCCACGCCCTTGTCGATCACGTCGGACAGGGACTTGATGAAGCTGTGCTGCAGCTCGATGCGGGAGTTGGTCGCACCAAGCGTTGCTGCGGCATCGGTCATGTTCTTCAGCATGGAGTCGACAGCACTGATCATGCCTTCGAGATTGTCATCGGTGGTCGCCGAGGAAATCTTCACTTCCGTGCCGGTTGCAGCCGTTGCGGAGGTGACATTGATCAGGAAGTAGGTTGCCGTCGAGGTGGTGGTGCCACTCGGCTGGGTAACGGTGACATCCTTCGTCAGCAGACCGCGGCTCGCGCCCTTTGTATCAACCAGCACCGACTTGGACGTATCGTAGTCGATGGTCTGGATGGAGACATTGCCGGCGGAATTGCGGGTGAAGGAACCCACCATTTCCTTGGTGCCAGCAGCCGTGGTCGAGTCATTGTAGAGCCAGTTTTCACCAGAGAACGAGGCCGACTGGGAAACAGATACCAGCTGGTTCTTCAGTTCGGTCAGTTCCTTGTTGATCTTGTCGCGGTCGACACCCGGTTCACGGGCAGCGACGAGCTTGGCCTTGATCTGCGTGATGACGTTGATCGACGTGTCGAGACCGCTATAGGCGGTATCGGTCTTGGCAGCCGCCAGGCCGAGTGCGTCTTCCACACCGGCCAGAGCCTTGTTGTCAGAACGCATGGTGGTGGCAATGGACCAGTATGCCGCATTGTCCTTTGCCGAACCGACTTTCAGACCGGAAGAGATCGCATCCTGCGTCTTTTCCATGTTCATGTCGATCGAACGCAGCGTTGCGAGAGCCGAAAGTGCTGCGGAATTAGTCATGATACTCGTCATTGGTACTGCCCCTTTTGGACTAGATAAATGGAAGGGACATACCGGATTTACTTACCGGCAACGGCAGCCAGCGTCATGCAAACTAACCCGCTCTGTACTTTCGGTTAATCCGCCGTTTGATAGTTTCATTTAATACTATTAACGTTAAAATTTGCTGAAAGATGATTGCAATTTTACATAGCTTTTATGTTTTTGAGACTCCCTCACCTCTCAAAATTCACTTATTATCAAGCTATTTCAATGCTTTAGAGTTTGTCAGGGAAAAGTGGAATCCGGTTTTTCCGAAAAGACAAACGGAAACAGGGAAAATCAGGCCAGAATATAACGAAATGACCCGCACCTTTCGGCGCGGGTCAGGAATTGGGCAACTGGCTCTGTGGCGCTTAGCGGAACAGTGTCAGGAGGTTCTGTGCATTGCCGTTGGCAATCGACAGGGCCTGGACACCGAGTTGCTGCTGGGTCTGCAACGCCTTGAGCTTGGTCGATTCCTCGTTCATGTCGGCATCCACCAGTCGCCCCACACCCTTGTCGATCACGTCGGACAGGGATTTGATGAAGCTGTTCTGCAGCGACAGGCGGCTGTTGACCGCGCCGAGGGTTGCAGCCGAGTCCGTCATGTTCTTCAGCATCGTATCCACCGCGCTGATCATGCCTTCGAGATTGTCGTCGGTGGTGGTGGTCGAGATCTTGACTTCCGTACCCGTCGCCGCCGTCGTCGATGACGCATTGATCAGGAAGTAGGTGGCCGTCGACGTCGTGGTGCCGCTGGGCTGCGTGACCGTGACATCCTTCGTCAGAAGGCCGCGGCTTGCGCCCTTGCTGTCGATCAGCACCGATTTGGAAGCATCGAAATCAACGGTCTGGATCGACACCGTGCCATTGGCGTTGCGGACGAAGGAGCCCACCATTTCTTTGGTGCCAACGGCGGCGGTCGAGTCATTGTAGAGCCAGTTTTCACCGGAGAAGGACGCCGACTGCGAGATCGAATTGAGCTGGTTCTTGAGCTCGGTCAGTTCCTTGTTGATCTTGTCACGATCCACGCCAGGTTCGCGGGCAGCGACCAGCTTGGCCTTGATCTGGATCACCACATTGATGGAGGAATCCATCGCGGTATAGGCGGTATCGGTCTTTGCAGCACCGAGGCCAAGTGCATCCTGCACACCCGACAACGCCTTGTTGTCGGACCGCATGGTGGTTGCAATCGACCAGTAGGCGGCATTGTCAGCAGCGGAGCTGACGCGATACCCGGAAGAAATTCGATTCTGGGTCATCTCCATGTTCATGTCGATGGAACGAAGAGTGCTGAGAGCTGCCAGCGCAGCAGTGTTCGTCATAATGCTAGTCATAGGACTTGCCCCTTTTGCATGTGAGTTTCGAGGGACATTCCGGACTTTCTACCGGCAACGGTGAGCGACATCATGCCAATTAACTCGCTTGTTCTATCATTAATTCACCGTTCGAATGAGTGTTAGATGCCATGGTTATGGTTAACAAACATTGAAGCGGTAAAACCTGTTTTTAACCATGTTTGTTCATTATTGACCTCGAACCACCATAGAAAACATGACCTATTATATTGTTTTATATGCATTTTTTAACAGGCGCAGAAACGTGCAAAAATTTATGAAAAAAAATTAAGCCGCCCCCTTGCGGAGAGCGGCTTTGCAGGAAAGCAGGGTTGCCTGGTGGTCCTATTGCCGGAAAAGCTGCATGATATTTGCCGCATTGGTATTGGCAATCGACAGCGACTGGATGCCAAGCTGCTGCTGGGTTTGCAGCGCCTTCAGCCGGGTCGATTCCGCGTTCATGTCGGCATCGACCAGACGCCCGACCCCCTTGTCGATCACATCGACGAGGTTCTTGACGAACATGCTCTGCATGTCGATTCGCGTCTTTGTCGTGCCGACCGTGGCCGCCGAATCGGTCACGGTCTTCAAGATCGATTCAACCGCAGAGAGCATGCCATCAATGTCGGAATTGGTCGTCGAGGTGGACAGCTGAACTTCGGTGCCTGTCGCCGCGGTGGTGGAGGAAACATTCAGCAGATAGTAGCTCGCGGTGGTGCTGCTGTTCGGCAGGGTCACCGTGGTGGTGGCGGTCAGGACACCCCGGTTCGCCTGGCTCCTGTCGATCAGCACCGTTCCTGAAGTATCAAGGTTTATGGTCTCGACGCTCACCGTGCCATCCGCAGCCCTGCTGAAGGAACTGACCAGTTGCTTGGTGCCTATCGCGGCGGTTGACGTGTTGTAAAGCCAGTTCTCGCCGGAAAAGGAGGCCGATTGGGCCACCGAGACCAGCTGGTTCTTGAGTTCGGCAACTTCCTTGTTGATCTTGTCCTTGTCGACGCCGGGTTCGCGCGCTGCCACCAGTTCCGCCTTCACCTGGGTCAGGATGTCAATGGCGGAACTCAGCCCCGCATAGGATGTATCGGCCTTGGCGGCAGCAAGGCCCAGGGCATCCTGCGTGGTGGAAAGGGCCGCGCTGTCAGAGCGCATGGTGGTGGCAATCGACCAGTAGGCGGAATTGTCCGATGCCGATCCAACCTTGTAACCGGAGGAAATGCGGCGCTGGACCATGTCCATATTGCTGTCGATCATGCGCAGCGTGCCGAGTGCGGCCAGCGCTGCGGAATTGGTCAAAATGCTCGTCATGAAAATCATGCCCCTGTGGCTTGTGCGGGAAAAGGGACATTCCGGATCGACCCGGTGACGGCGAGTGGCCTCATGCCAGTTAGAACGCGAGACTGAATTTAACCGCCGACTCTGTGACGGCCCTTATATGCCTGTTTTCTACATTAGTAAATAACTTGTTAGCGCACTCCCCGATCCTGCCGGGATCGGGTGCCTGTCCTGCTGCCGCTTTGCCATGAGAGCAATAAGTCCGCGCGACCGGAGGGATCGCGCGGGCCGTTGACGCCGGATGGCGGTTTAACGGAACAGCGTCAGCAGCGTCTGGGCGCTGGTATTGGCAATGGAAAGCGCCTGGACGCCCAGTTGCTGCTGGGTTTGCAGCGCTTTCAGCCGTGTTGATTCCATGTTCATGTCGGCATCCACCAGGCGTCCGACACCCTTGGAGATCGTGTCGGAAAGATCCTTGATGAAGGTATTCTGGGTATCGACACGGGCCTTGGTTGCTCCGAGCGTTGCCGCCGAATCCGTGACATTCTGCAGCATCTTGTCAACCGCACCGATCATGCCATCAAGGGCAAAGGATGTGGTGGTGCTGTCGATCTTGACCTCGGTGCCGGTGGCCGCCGTCGACGAGGTGACATTGAGGAGGAAGAAGGTGGCCGTCGTCGAGCTCGTACCGGTCGCAACGTTTGCAGTCACCCCCTTGGTCAGTTGCCCGAGCGATGCCACCTTGGTATCCACCAGGCAGGAGGTCGAAGCGTCGAAATTGATCAGCTGGACCTGCACATTATTGGCATCCGTGCGGGTGAACGAGCCCACCAGCTGCTTGATCCCCAGCGCATTGGTGCTGGAATTGTAGAGCCAGTTTTCCGACGAGAAGGAGGCCGACTGGGCAACCGAGACGATCTGGTTTTTCAGTTCGGTGATTTCCTTCTGCACCTTGTCCTTGTCGACGCCCGGCTCGCGCGCCGCCACCAGTTTCGACTTGATCTGGGTCAGGAGGTCGATCGAGGTCGACAGGCCGGAGGAGGCCGTATCCGTCTTGGCGGCAGCAAGCCCGAGCGCATCCTGTACCGTGGACAGGGCCGCATTGTCCGAGCGCATGGTGGTCGCAATCGACCAATAGGCGGCATTGTCCGAAGCCTGGGAGACCCGGTAGCCGGAGGAAATGGCGTTCTGGGTCATTTCCATGTTCATGTCGATGGAACGCAGCGTGCTGAGTGCCGAAAGCGCTGCGGAATTGGTCAAGATGCTGGTCATGAGATGTGCCCCTTGGCGAAAATTTGAAAAAGGAAGGGACATCCGGACTGGTTACCGTCGACAGTTGATGACGTCATGCCTATTAATGGGCGTTAACCGCTGATTAACCACTGTCGCATGACTTTATTTAGTGTTTTCTTGCTTAATATATTCCTAATTTCGGATCTTCTTTTTTAGGTTTTTTCCATATCCTTGATTTCAAAGCATTTTATCAGCAAAGAGCATTTTATCAGCAAAAAGGGCGCGTTGCCGCGCCCTCTCCCGATCCTGCATTGACGAAGACTACCGGAACAGGGCCAGCACGTTCTGGGCACTGCCATTGGCAATCGACAGGGCCTGGATGCCCAGTTGCTGCTGGGTCTGCAAGGCCTTGAGTGCGTGTTTCACAAATTCCGGGACAGTGATTCCGGTAATTAGCGGACATTGATTTCAGTAAATACGGGACAGCGTTTCCGCTAATTCCGGGACAGTCCCGGCGGCGGATATGATGTCGATTTTCGCAAGCGCCGTTCTGGCAGATTGGCTCCTCATTATTTGTGAGAGGGGCCATGCCAAGACGGAAGCAAGCGAGACGAACGACAGTGAAAGACATTCGATCAATATTGCGGCTGACGCATGAACAGGGGCTCTCGGTTCGTGCCATTTCTGAGCGCCTGAAGATCAGCAAGACCTCTGTGGCGACGTATCTTCTGCGGGCGAAGGAGACCGGACTTTCTGTCTGGCCTCTACCTGCAGGACTTGATGACGATGCCGCGCTTGAGCGCCATCTTTTCCGGCGGGTTGGCCGCCCGCCACAAGACCTGGCCGAGCCGGACTGGCGGTCCGTTTCGTCCGAGTTGAAGCGCAAGGGCGTCACGCTGACGCTTTTGTGGCAGGAATACAGGGCAAGCCATCCCGGCGGCTATGGCTACACATGGTTCTGCGACCGTTATGCTGCTTTCGAACGCCGCGCTCACGCAACTTTCCGCAACCGCCATGAGGCGGGCGCGGTGATGCAGGCGGATTACGCCGGTCACACCATTCCCATCACCGACCCGTCGACCGGCGTCATCCACCCGGCACAAATCTTCGTGGCGATGCTGCCGGCCTCGTCACTGACCTTCGCGATTGCCAGCTTCAGCCAGAAGCTGCCGGACTGGATTGAGGGACAGGAACGGGCGTTGAGCTTCTTCGGCGGCGTCCCGAAGGCGATCGTGTGCGACAACCTGAAGGCGGGCGTCGCCAAGGCGCTGTGGTTCGAACCGACGCTCAACGCCACCTTCGCAGCCATGGCCGAACATTACGACACGACCATCCTGCCGACCAGAAGCCGCAAGCCGCGTGACAAGGCCAAGGTCGAAGGTGCCGTTCTGATCGTCGAGCGCTGGATACTGGCCCGCCTCAGAAACCGGCGCTTCTTCAGTCTCGCAGATTTGAACGCCGCAATCTCGGTTCTGCTGGATGACCTGAACAGTCGCCCCATGCGCCACATAGGCAAGTCGCGCCGGGAACTGTTCGATGAGGTTGAGAGGCAAGCGCTTGCGCCGCTACCGGCCGCGCCGTTCGACTATGCGGAATGGAAGGTGGCGAAAGTCCATCCCGATTACCACGTCGAGGTCGACGGGACCTTCTACTCCGTGCCGCACCGCCTGATCGGCAGACAGGTCGATGTGCGCCTGACCCATCGGGTGGTCGAGATATTCTTCGATCACGCCAGGATTGCCAGCCATGTTCGCCGCTCCCAGCGATCCGGGCATGTCACGGTGAGCGAACACATGCCCAAATCCCACCAGCGCTATGCCAGCACGACGCCTGCATCGCTTCTGAGCCAGGCAGCAAAGGTCGGGGTCAATACCGCCATTCTGGTCGAGCGGATGATGCGCGAGCGTCCGCATCCCGAACAGGGATATCGCTCGGCCTTCGGCATTCTGTCCCTTGCCCGCCGTTACGAGGCCGAGCGCCTGGAAGCGGCTTGCGAGCGGGCGCTCACGATCAACGCCATCACCTATTCCTCGGTCGTCGCCATTCTCAAATCCGGTCTCGATCGGGTCAAACCCGGGACAGACCCGGCAAAGCCCACCCCGCCGCACACCAACATCCGCGGCGGCTCCTATTACCAGTGAAGAAAGGAAGACCCATGCTGACACATCCAACCCTCGACCAGATGCAGGCCCTTGGCCTTGCCGGAATGGCAATGGCCTATCGCGAACTTGCCGCTCAGGCCAGCAGCCACGATCTCAGCCGCGATGAATGGCTCGGGCTGATGCTCGACCGGGAAACGGCTCTGCGATCCGACAAGCGCCTGACCAACCGGCTTGCCGCTTCGAAGCTACGCTTTCCCGACGCCTGTATCGAGAATATCGATTTTGCCGCTCATCGTGGTCTTGACCGCCGCAACACGCTGTCGCTTGCACAAGGCGCATGGCTGAAGGCCCATGAGAACATGATCATCACCGGCCAGACCGGCACGGGGAAAACCTGGCTCGCCTGCGCCTTCGGTCGTCAGGCTGCAAGGCTCGATCATTCCATCCTCTACCTGCGCATGCCGCGCCTGTTCGAGGACCTTGGCCTCGCCCGGCTCGACGGCCGCTTTCCACGCCTGGTCGATAAGCTCGCCCGCGTCCATCTGCTGATCCTTGACGACTGGGGAACCCATACGCTCACCGGTCAACAGCGCCTCGACCTCCTGGAAATCTTCGAGGAACGCTATCGCCGAAAATCCACCATCATCACCGCACAGTTGCCCGTCGCCCAGTGGCACGACATGATAGGGGAGCCGACCATTGCAGACGCAATCCTTGATCGGATAATCCACAATGCCCACCGCATTACACTCGAGGGCGACAGCATGCGGCGGCAGAAAACTCCAACCCACTTGACCGGCGTTGAAAACACCGAAATCAATCCATCATGACGTCAACAAGGCAAGCGAAAATCGACATCAAGCACCTGTCCCGGAATTAGTGAAACAACTGTCCGCGATTTAGTGAAACTGCTGTCCCGTAATTCCGAAATATGCAGCCTTGAGCCTGGTCGATTCCTCGTTCATGTCGGCATCGACCAGCCGGCCGACGCCCTTGTCGATGGCATCGATCAGGTTCTTGCCGAATGCGGACTGATTGGACACACGGCTGTTGATCGCCCCAAGGGCCGCAGCCCCGTCGGTGAGCGTCTGCACCAGCTTGTCGACTGCAACGATCATGCCTTCCAGATTGTCATTCGAGGTGGCGGAGGTGATCTGGATCTGCGAGCCGGTCGAGCCGGTGGCACTGAACATGTAATAGGTGGCGGTTGTCGTTGTTGCACCACTCGGCTGCGTCACGGTATTGCCTGTCGTCAGCAAGCCCCGGGTGGCGGTCTTCGTATCAATCAGCACCGACTTCGACGTGTCGAAATCGACGGTGACGATGGCGGCATTGCCGGAGGCATCGCGGACGAAGGAACCGACCATTTCCTTGGTGCCGACCGCATTGGTGGAGGCGTTGTACAGCCAGTTTTCACCGGAAAACGAGGCCGACTGGGCAACCGACTGGATCTGGTTCTTCAGTTCGGTGATTTCCTTGTTGACCTTGTCCTTGTCGACCCCCGGTTCGCGCGCCGCCACCAGCTTGGCCTTGATGGAGGAAACGATATCGATAACCGAGGACATGCCGGCGTAAGCCGTATCGACCTTCGACGCCGCAAGGCCGAGTGCATCCTGAATTGTGCCAAGCGCCCTGTTGTCGGAGCGCATGGTGGTGGCAATCGACCAGTAGGCGGCATTGTCGGAGGCATTGGCAACCCGATAGCCGGACGAAATATGCTCCTGCGTGCCGTCGAGATCGTCACTGATCGAGCGGAGCGTGGAAAGTGCCGACATCGCAGCATTATTTGTTAGAATACTTGTCATGAGACCGTCCCTTTGAAAACGAGATACAAAAATCGAGGGACATACCGGGCTTGCACCGGTAACGGTGAACGACGTCATGCCAGTTATTTATCTGGTTGAAATAGATAACTCACCGAATGACGGTACATATAGATTTGCTAATTTAACTGTTTATGAATCTCTTGCTTACGTTCAGTCCTATGGTAAATGAACCCTTTTCGACCCTCTCCCCCCGAATCACACAAAAAGGCCGCACCCTTGTGAGGATGCGGCCTTTCGGTTTCAGTGTAACGAAGCGTCTGCCCGTTGCTTAACGGAAGAGCTGCAGGATGTTCTGCGAGCTGCCATTGGCAATCGACAGGGCCTGGATGCCGAGCTGCTGCTGGGTCTGCAGGGCCTTGAGCTTGGTCGATTCTTCGTTCATGTCGGCATCGACCAACCGGCCTACACCCTTGTCGATCACGTCGGACAGCGACTTGATGAAGCTGTGCTGGGTGTCGACACGCGAGCTGACAGCGCCGAGTGTGGCGGCAGTGTCGGTCATGGACTTCAGCGTGCTGTCCACAGCCATGATCATGCCTTCAAGATTGTCGTCGGTGGTGGTCGACGAGATCTTGATTTCCGTACCGGTGGCAGCCGTTGACGAGCTGGCATTGACAAGGAAGTATGTGCCGGTCGAGGTCGTGGTACCGCTCGGCTGGGTAACCGTAACATCCTTCGTCAGAAGGCCGCGGCTTGCGCTCTTTGTATCAACCAGAACCGACTTGGACGTATCGAAGTCGATGGTCTGGATGGAGACGGAGCCAGACGAGTTGCGGGTAAAGGAACCCACCATTTCCTTGGTGCCGGCAGCAGCCGTGGAGTCATTGTACAGCCAGTTTTCGCTGGAGAACGAAGCCGACTGGGAAACGGATACCAGCTGGTTCTTCAGTTCGGTCAGTTCCTTGTTGACCTTGTCGCGGTCAACACCGGGTTCGCGGGCGGCAACCAGCTTGGCCTTGATCTGGGTAACGATGTTGATCGATGTGTCGAGACCGCTGTAGGCAGTGTCGGTCTTGGCCGAAGCGAGGCCGAGAGCGTCCTGAACGGTGGCCAGCGACTTGTTGTCCGAACGCATCGTGGTGGCGATCGACCAGTAAGCGGCGTTGTCCTTGGCCGAGCTGACGCTCAGGCCGGAAGAAATCGCGTTCTGGGTCTTCTCCATGTTCATGTCGATGGAGCGCAGAGTGGCGAGTGCAGAAAGCGCCGAAGCGTTAGTCATGATGCTTGACATTAGACTGTCCCTTTTTTTTACGCAAAACTATGAGGAGGGACATACCGGACTTGTGACTTCACCGGTGATGGCGGCTGGCTTCATGCCTCTCGGCTCCACTTTTTTTGGTGGGAGACCAAACCCGTCATGTGAGGTTGATAATGGGATGAAATTATTTCAAACAGCTTAACTTAAACATACGCATTCTACCAACGCAGAGTATAGTTAATGTTTCCTGTAAT